>NZ_JBVJMK010000002.1:8887-318288 GCF_055584245.1 Luteibacter sp. NPDC104163 | reverse complement strand
TTGTTCTGTTGTGGGCGCCCGCGTGCGCGCTGTGGGCGCGGGCGCACCCCCCCCCCGCGCCCCCCCCCGCTCCCACAACGAGATTTACGGCCGCTCTAACCCGCCTCGTATAGCTCAATCGGCTGATCGTCAGGGTCGGCGAAGAAGGTGAAGCGCTTGCCGGTGTATTCGTCCGTGCGGATCGGCTCGCACGCCACGCCGTGGGCGGTGATGCGGGCTACCGCGGCGTCGATGTCATCCACCGCGAACGCGATGTGCCGCAGGCCCTGCGCCTCGGGGCGTGACACGCGCGGCGGCGGCGACGGAAACGAGAACAGTTCGATCTGCACGCCCGGCGCGACTTCCAGGTCCAGCTTCCACGAATCGCGCGCCTCGCGATACGCCTCGTGGACCACCTTTAGCCCGAGCACCTCGGTGTAGAACGCCTTCGAACGCGCATAGTCCGAGCAGATGATGGCGACGTGGTGGATGGCTTTCAGCATGTCTTCGATTACGCCTCGTTGAAGGGGAACGCCAGCACGTCGGCGATCCGGTCGGTATCGGCGAGCACCATCAGCAGGCGCTCGACGCCCATGGCCACGCCGGCGCAGTCGGGCATGGCGCCGAGCACGGCGAGCAGGTTTTCATCCAGCGGCACCTCGTGCTGGCCGCGCTCGCGGCGTACCGCGTTATCGCGTTCAAACCGCGCGCGCTGTTCCTTTGGGTCGTTGAGTTCGTGGTAGCCGTTGGCCACTTCGTACTGGCCCACGTAGACCTCGAAACGCTCGGCCACCGGCGGCTCGACCTTGCGGATCCGCGCGAGCGCGCACTGCGATGCCGGGAAGTCCGAGACCACGGTGACGCGGTCGCGGGTGAAGGTCGGCTGGATCCGGTGGGTCATCAGCAGGTCGAGCCAGTCGTCGCGCGTGAGGCCCTCGCCGTTGATGTGGACGTCGCCGATCGCGCCCTGCAAGGTCTCGACCGGCGCGGTGAGCGCATCGATGCCAAGGGCATCGTGGAACAGCCCGCGATAGGTCGTCTCGACGATGTCGAAGGTGCGGCCCGCTTCGAGCAGCAGTTTCTCCAGCAGGTCGATCACCTCGCGCGCCAGGCGCGCATCGTCCCAGCCGACCCGGTACCACTCCAGCATGGTGAATTCGGGATTGTGCCGGCCACCGGCCTCGCCGTCGCGGAACACCCGGCCCAGCTCGTAGCAGTCGCCCAGCCCCGCGGCCAGAAGGCGCTTGAGCGGGAATTCCGGCGAGGTGCGCAGCCAGCGCTGGGCGGGGCCGGCATCGACGTGGCCGCTGAAGCGGGTGTGGAAGCTCTGGATGTTCGGATCGGTGTTGCCCGCCGCGGAAAGCATCGGCGTCTCGACCTCGAGCACCCCGCGCTCGGCGAAGAACGTGCGGATCCGCGCGTACGTCTTCGCACGCAGGCGCAGGTGCTTCAGGTCCTGGCTCACGGCGCCGCACCGTGCTGGGCCAGCAGCGCGATCAGGTCGGCCTCGGTGTGCACCGGGATCCCGAGCTCCGTGGCCTTGTCGAGCTTGGAACCCGCGGCTTCGCCGGCGAACACGCCGGTGGTCTTCTTCGACACCGAACCCGCGACCTTCGCCCCGAGCGCCTCGAGGCGTTCCGTGGCGTCGTCGCGCTTCAGTGTTTCCATCGTGCCGGTGATGACGTAGGTATGGCCTTCGAGCGGGAGCGCCGCAGCGGACTTCGCCGGCAGGGCTTCGAGCAGCGAACGCATCGCCCAGTCGCTGCGCGCCAGTTCCGCGGCGTTGCGCGGGTCGGCGAGGTACAGCGTGAGGTTCGTGGCGGCGGCCTGCGGCACGCCGGCGACGATCCACTGGTGTTCGCTAGCCTGCACCAGCGCCTCCAGCGTGGCGTACTGCTTGCCCAGCAAGGCCGTGCTCTTCGGGCCGAGCTTTGCGATCTTGGCCGAATCGAGCAGGACGTCGAGACCCAGGCGATCGCGCAGCTTCGGCGACGGCGCACCTTCGTCCGAGAACGTGATGCCTGCCGCGAGCAGCGCATCGACGACCTTCTCGTTGCCCTCCTGCTCGAAGAACGCAGCGATCGAGGTCGCGACCTCGTCGCCGATATCCGGCAGCACGCGCAGCACGGCTGCCGGCGTTCCCCGGATGTTTTCCAGCGAACCCAGCCACAATGCCAAGGTTTTCGCCGTGCTCTCGCCGATATGCATGATGCCCAGGCCGAACAGGAAGCGCGGTAGCGTTGATTTTTTGCTGGCTTCGATCGAAGCGACCAAGTTCTCGGCCCACTTGCTGGCGACCTTGCCCTGCTTCACGGTCTCCGGCGTGGAGCCATCGCGCTCGTCGGCACGGCGCTTCATTTCGATGAAGTGGTCTACGGTGAGGCCGTAGAGATCCGCCGGCGTCTTCACCATGTCGAACTCGACCAGCGCATCGACGAAGCGATCGCCGAGGCCGTCGATATCCATGGCGCGGCGCGAGGCGAAGTGGATCAGGGCTTCCTTGCGCTGCGCGGCGCAGATCAGGCCACCGGAGCAGCGATACGCGGCCGCGCCCTCTTCGCGCACGATTTCGGAGTTGCACACCGGGCAATGCGACGGCATCTGCCAGGGCACCGTGCCCGCGGGACGGCGGTCTTCGACTACGCGCGCGACTTCAGGGATCACATCGCCGGCACGGCGCACGATGACCGTATCGCCGACGCGCACATCGAGGCGCGCGACCTGGTCGGCGTTGTGCAGCGTCGCGTTCGTGACGGTGACGCCACCGACGGAGACCGGCGTCAGGCGCGCGACGGGCGTCGCCGCGCCGGTGCGGCCGATCTGGATCTCGATGGCCTCGACCGTCGTTTCCTGCTCTTGCGCGGGGTATTTGTGGGCGATGGCCCAGCGCGGTGCGCGCGAGACGAAACCCATCTCCTGCTGGCCGGCGTAGTCATCGAGCTTGTAGACCACGCCGTCGATGTCGTACGGCAGACTGTCGCGCTTCGCGCCGATCTTGCGGAAGTAGGCGATGAGGCCGTCGAAGCCCGACGCGGTGGACACTTCCGGCGAAACCGGGAAGCCCCACGCGCGCAACTGCTGCAGGGTGGCCGAATGCGTATCCGGCAGCTCGCCGTCTTCGACACGGCCCACGGCATAGGCGAAGAACGCCAGCGGGCGCTTCGCGGTGATCGCGGGATCCAGCTGGCGTAGCGAACCGGCGGCGCCATTGCGCGGGTTGGCGAGCGGCTTTTCACCGGTGGCGCGGGCGCGCTCGTTGAAGGCCTCGAAACCGGCGCGTGGCATGATCACCTCGCCACGCACCTCGAGCACGCGCGGCCAGCCTTCGCCGCGCAGGCGCAGCGGGATCGCCTTCACCGTACGCAGGTTCGCCGTGACGTCTTCGCCGACGGCGCCGTCGCCACGGGTCGCACCCTGTACGAACACACCGTTTTCGTAGCGCAGGCTGATCGCGAGGCCATCGAGCTTCGGCTCCACCGAGAACACCGGTTTGGCCCGGCCGAGCGTCTGCTCGATGCGCCGTTCGAAATCGGCCACTTCGCGATACTTCTCGCGATCGGTGTCGCCTTCGGTTTCGAAGGCATTCCCCAGCGACAGCATCGGCACGGCGTGGGTGACTTCGGCGAAGCCACCGTGTGCACGCGCGCCGACCCGGCGCGTCGGTGAGTCATCGCTGGCGAGGTCGGCGTACTGGCCCTCCAGCGCCTCCAGCTCGCGCATCAGCTTGTCGTATTCGGCATCCGCGATGTCCGGATCGTCCAGCACGTGGTACTTGTAGTTCGCATCCTCGATGCGGCGGCGAAGGTCGGCGGCACGCGCGGCGGCTTCGACAGGGGCGATGGCTTGGGGCATGTGCAGGATCCGTGATGAACGCGCGGGGGCCAGGCGCGACCGTAAAGGATATCCCCATTCCGTTATAATGGCTTGGCCATGCCTGCCGACGACGTCATCGAAAACCCCAACACCCCCGACGTCCACCCCTTACCCACCGACAAGCCCGCCCTGGCTCCCGCGGAGCCGTCCAGCAGGGCGCGTTATCGCGGCCTGATCTGGCTGGTGGCTGCCGGCTTCTTCATGCAGGCGCTGGATTCCACCATCGTGAACACGGCCGTGCCGTCGATCGCGAATGCGCTGGACGTGACCCCGCTCAGCATGCGCACGGCGCTGACGAGCTACGTGCTGACCCTGGCGATCTTCATCCCCATGAGCCCCTGGCTGTGCGATCGCTTCGGCACCCGCAAGGTGTACGGCGGCGCCATCCTGGTGTTCGCGCTGGGCTCGCTGTTGTGCGGCGTCGCGCAATCGCTGCCCCAGCTCGTCGCCGCGCGCATCGTGCAGGGCCTCGGCGGCGCGGCGCTGATGCCGGTCGGCCGCTACGTGCTGGTCCGCAGCATCGACCGGCGCGAGTTCGTTAGCTCCATGAGCACCGTGGCGACCTTCGGCCTGCTCGGCTCGGTGTTCGGGCCGCTGCTCGGCGGCGCGATCGTCGAGTTCACCCACTGGCGGCTCATCTTCCTGATCAACGTGCCGGTGAGCCTCGTCGGGCTGTGGCTGAACCGGCGCGAGATGCCGGACTACCGCCTCGACCGCGCCAACCGCTTCGACATGCTCGGCTTCCTGCTGTTCGCGGGCGCCTCGGCGCTGTGCCTGCTGGTGGCGGAGACGCTCGGCGGCAACGGCAAGCCGTTGTGGATCGCGGCCTCCGGTGCCGGCGCATTGTTGCTGGCCACGCTCTACGTGCGGCATAGCCGGCGCACCGAGTTCCCGGTCAGCGATCTCTCGCTGCTGAAGGTGCGCAGCGTGTGGGTATCGCTCGCCGGCAACCTGTTCACCCGGCTCGGCGTTTCCGGCATGTACCTGCTGCTGGTGCTGTTCCTGCAGATCGGCTGCGGGTGGTCGCCGCTGGTGGCCGGCCTGATGATGGTGCCGCAGGCGCTGGGCTCGATCTCGGTGAAGCCGTTCATCCACCGGCTCATCACGCATTTCGGCTATCGCCGCCTGCTGCTGGGCAACACGATCCTGGTCAGCATCGTGCTGTGCGCGTTCGCGCTGCTGAATACCGATACGCCGGCCTGGATCATCGCTGCGTTCGTTTACGTGTATGGCGCGGTGATGTCAGTGCAGTACACCTCGATGAACACGCTCGCCTATGTGGATGTCGATGTGAAGCAGGCTTCGATGGCTTCGTCGATGGCCTCGACGGCGCAGTACCTGTCGATGAGCTTCGGCATCGCCCTGGCGACGCTGCTCATGGCCGGGTTCCTCGGCTCTTCCGACCAGCACCCGTACGTGTGGGCATTCCGCTGGTCGGTGATCGTGCTCGGCCTGATCACCCTGGCGGCGAGCTGGGTCTTCAGCCGCCTGCGCGATACCCGCGAGCCACAGGTCGCCAGCGCGGCCGGTTAGCGGCTACCCTCGGGAGGCCGCGCTTACCGGCGGCGTTTGATCAGGACCGATCACCATGCACGACTCGGCAGGCATCCTGCTTACACTCTTCGTTATTTTCGTCGCCGCCCAACTCGGCGGCGAGATCGCGCAACGCCTTAAATTACCGGCCGTGGTGGGCGAAATCGCCGCCGGCTGTGCCATCGGCCCGAGCGCGCTCGGCTGGATCGCGGTACCCGATATCGCGACCGGCACCCCCCTCGATGTGCTCGCCGAAATCGGCGTGATCTTGCTCCTTTTCTCAGTCGGTCTGGAAACGCGTCTCGACGACCTGAAGAAGGTCGGGGCCAGCGCTTTTCTCGTCGGCGTGCTCGGTGTCTTCATTCCGTTCGGCCTCGGCGCGCTGTGGGCGCACGGGTCGGGCTTCGACTGGATCCGCTCGATGTTCGTGGCCGCGGCGTTCGTCGCCACCTCGGCAGGCATCACCGCGCGGGTGTTGCAGGAACTGGGCGTGCTGCAGCGGCAGGAGGCGCGGATCATCCTTGGCGCCGCGGTGATCGATGACATCCTGGCGATGCTGCTGCTCGGCGTGGTTTCCTCGCTGCAGGGCGGCGGCAACGTCGACGTGGGCAGCCTGGTCGGCACGCTGCTCGGCGCGGTCGGGTTTGTGGCGGTGATCGGCTGGGGCGGCACGCGGGTGATGCGGCGCGGCTCCGGCTGGCTGGAGAAGCCGGCCAACCCGATGTCCGCGCTGGCGATCGTCCTGGCCCTGTGCCTGGGCCTGGCCTACCTCTCCATGCGTTTCCACCTGGCCGCGATCATCGGCGCGTTCCTCGCGGGCATGATCGCGTCCGAGACCCGGCAGCGGCACCAGCTGGAGGAACAGACGGCACCGCTGCTCGCCTTCCTCACGCCGTTCTTCTTCGTGGTCACCGGGGCAAAGGTGAACCTTTCCGCGCTGGCCTCGGGCGATGCCCTGCTGGCCCTGCTGGTGGTCACCCTGATCGCGATCGTCTCCAAGCTCGCCGGCGGCTTCCTCGGTGCGCTGAAGCTGGGCAAGCGTGGCGCCACCATCGTGGGCTTCGGCATGGTCCCACGCGGTGAGGTTGGCGTGGTGATCGCCAGCCTGGGCCTGGCCGCCGGCGTCTTCGACGAAACGATCTACGCGGTGATCGTGGCGATGTCGCTGCTCACGGCCATGGTGACGCCGCCGATCCTGGCGTTGTTGCTGAAGAAAGCCTGAGGTTTCCTCGGTCGATCTTGCGATAGACGGCCCTTGTGGGAGTGAGCTTGCGAACGATGCCTTCCCGCGGCTCATCGTTCGCAAGCTCACTCCCACTGCCCTAGGCGGGTCCGCTATGCACTCGCGGGAGCACGCTGGCGCGCGATACCTTCCCGCGTCACCCCTTCGATTTCTGATAGGCCAACAACGCCTCCTCGCGCGTGGCCTTCAGGTCCACGATGGGCTTGGGATACCCCGATGCCTTGAGGTACGCCTCATCCTCCCAGGGCGCATGCACCAGCTTCCCAGGCGCATCGCGCAGCTCGGGCACCCAGCGCCGGATGTAAGCCCCATCCGGATCGAACTTTTCCGACTGCGTCACCGGGTTGAAGATGCGGAAGTACGGCGCCGCGTCGGCGCCGCTGCCGGCGACCCACTGCCAGCCCATCGCGTTATTGGCGAGGTCGGCATCGACCAGCGTGTCCCAGAACCACTTCTCACCCAGGAGCCAGTGCTGGCGGAGGTTCTTGGTAAGCAGGCTGGCCACGAGCATGCGCACGCGGTTGTGCATCCAGCCGGTGGCCCAGAGCTCGCGCATGCCGGCGTCGACGATGGGAATGCCGGTCTTGCCCTGTTTCCAGCGGCGCAGGGCATGCGCATCGCGCTTGGCCCACTTGAAGGCATCGAACTTCTTGTTGAAGTTCTTCTTCGGCGTATCCGGGAAGTGCCAGAGCAGGTGGTGGCCGAATTCGCGCCACCCGAGCTGGCGCAGGTAGGGCTCGAGGTCGGGGGCGTTCTTGCGCCGGGCAAAGTGGGCGCGCAGGCGCTCCGCCACCTGGCGCGGGGAGATCTCGCCGAAATGCAGGTGCGGCGACAGCCGCGAGGTGCCATGCCGGGCCGGCAGGTCGCGGCCCTCGCTGTAGTGGCCCACGGCGTCATCGGCGAACAGGCTTAGCATCTCCTGGGCGCCTTCTTCACCGGGCGTCCACTCGTGGAACCCCTTGGCCCAGTCGAGTTCGGGCAGCAGGCCGAGGCTGTCGATGCTGGCCGGTTTCTTCAGCGTGTCCATGCGCAGCGGCGTGGGCTCGTCCAGCGCGGCGTGTTCGTCGATCCGCGTCCGCAGGTTGCGCCAGAACGGCGTGAACACGCGATAGGGCTCGTCCTCCTTGGTGGCGATCTCCCAGGGGTCGCACCACAGGTTGGCGTTGAACGAGGCCACGTCGATCCCGTCCGCCTCGAGCGCCTTGCGGACCTTTGCGTCCCGCTTGCGGATGGCCGGGTCGTACAGCAGGTTGAAATAGACGGCCGAGGCGCCGGTCTCCTTGATGACCTTCCGGAGCACCTCCAGGCTGCCCTCATCCCCTGTGGGAGCGCGCTCGCGCGCGATAGCCACCTGCAAGCCCCCCTTATGCCTGCGCAACCCCCGGTCCAGCGCCTCCAGCGAATGATGCAGCCACCACCGGCTGGCCGCCCCGGGGGCCCACTCCCCCTCCTCTTCCGGCGCATGGATATACAGCGGGATGACCCGCTCATGCGCCCCGGCGGCGGCCACCAGGGCGGGATTATCTGCAAGACGGAGGTCGCGTCGGAACCAGACGATAGCGGTAGTCATCGGCGTAGTATCCACGTTGTGGGTGAAATACGGATGCCGATCTACATTTGTTCAGACTGAATGTTTGAGACTGTGCGCACGCGCGGTCCTCTCCCTGCCTGGCCACGCGAAAGAAAGGAGATCCACATGAATATCAAGACCATCCTCGGCATCCCCATGGCCGCCCTGCTCGCCACGGCGGTCGCCACGCCGGCCGCGGCCGCCACGCTGACCCGCAGCGATGGCATCTACGTGCGCTGCGAACAGTGCGGCGTGGTGCAGAGCATCGAAACCAACATCACCCAGGGCCGTGACCACGGCACCGCGGGCGCCGTGATCGGCGCGATCGCCGGTGGCGTCCTCGGCAACCAGGTCGGCAAGGGCAAGGGCAAGACCCTCGCCACCGTCGGCGGCGCGGTCGGCGGCGGCTTCGCCGGCAACGCGATCGGCAAGGGCGGTGGCGGCGAGAGCTACACCCTGCGGATCAAGATGGGCACCGGCGGGTACTCGAACGTGACCGTGAAGGATGCTTCGGCGATCCGTACGGGCGATATCGTGGTCGTGGATGACCAGGGGAATGTGCAGCGGGTGCAGTAAGCCGGCGCCGTTCTTCAGCAACGAAAAAGGCCGGGTTCGCCCCGGCCTTTTTTATTGGCGTGTGTCGCCGGCTCCTTCAGCAAGCCCGAATAGCCTTCGCCGGATCAACCCGAGCCGCGCGCGTCGAGGGAAACGAAGCCGACACCTGCCCCAACGCGATGATCGCCACCGCACTCGTGGCGATCATCCACGCGGGCATCGCTGGGACGCCGTAGCGATCGCCCAGCCACGCGTTGAACGCCCAGGCGGCGATCGCTCCAATCACTACGCCAGCGCCGCAGAGCATGGCGTTCTCGACAAGGAAGTAGCGGATCACGGCAAGGCGCGTGGCGCCCAGGGCTCGGCGGATGCCGATCTGGCGCTTGCGTCGTTCCACCCAGAAGCCGGTGAGGCCGACGATGCCCAATGAGGTGACGAAGACCAGGATGAAGCAGATCGCGGTGAGGCTGATCGCCATGGCGCGGTCGCGTTCGTAGGCGGTGGCGCGTATCTCGCTCAGCGGGCGCACCTTGCCGAAGGTGCGTTGCGGGTTCGCCGCGCGCAGCGCCTCGGTAGCCGCGGCCATCGCTGCGCCAATCTTCCCTGGCTGTGCCCGGATCAGGTAGAGCCCGCGCGCGCCGTGATCGGTCATGGGAACAACAACGGAGTCTTCCGCGGCGGAGACGTCGGCGGTGGCGGCGGCGTTACCGGTTTGCAGGCGGTCGAGGACGCCGATGATCCGCAGCGGGCGGTTGGGCTCCGCGGTGAGGAACACCGTCTGGCCCAGCGCCGAACGCCCAGGGAACAGGCGATCGGCGAGTGAACGCGTCACGAGGGCCACCGGCGGCAGTGGCGCTCGGTTGAACGTGCCATCGGTGACGTCGCCGCGCGTGAAGTCGCGGCCCTCGCGCAACTTCAGCCCCAGCGCACCGACACCTCGCGCATCGAATGCGTAGATGGCCACATCGCCCTGCTGCGCCTGGATGTCCTTCGCGCCGGGACGCAGGCTGACGCCTTCCGTCCACCCGCTCCCGCGCAACGGATAACTGTTCGTGGCGACGGCATCGGCGATCCCCGGCGCGGCGCGCAGTGCCGCGAGGTCGGTCTCACGCTGGCCGCGTGCGCCTTCCGTATTATCCAGCCGATAGCCCAGGGCGAACATGTCACGCTCGTCCACGCCGGTCGACGCGGTGAGGTGCGCGGTGCGCACCCCGATGATGAAGACGATGTTCCCGACGACGGCCAGCGTCAGCGCGATCTGGAGAATGAGGAGCCCTGCTCCCAGGCGGCCGCGTTTGAGGGCGGCGAAGATCGGGGCGATATCGTTAAGCATCACAGGCCTCCCCTCAGCTGCAGGCCAGGTGCGGTACGCATGGCCAGCCACGCGGGATAGATGCCCGCGATGACAGCGGACGCGGCAGCCAGCGCGACCGTGGCGGCGAGAAGCGGACCATCGATGGTGGCGATCCGCGCAAGATCCGCCGGAAACAGGCTACGCATGGCTGCGAGCGCACCGAGCGTCACGGCGACACCGAGCGCGCCGGCACACGTCCCGATCAGTCCCGCCTCGGTGGCGGCCTGGAGGAACACGGTGCGGCGCGTGGCGCCGAGTGCGCGACGCAGGCTGTATTCGCCGGAGCGCGCCAGCGAGCGGGCAAGCATGAGCGCGAGGGCGCAGACGATGCAGATGCCCAGGAAAGCGAAGGCCACCACCGTTGAGAGACGCGCGTCGTCGCTGACGATCCTGCGGGCGACCAGCCAGTCGGGAACATTCCTCAGGCGGACGTTTGCCGGCCAGCCGAAACGCCCGGCCGCGCGCTGCTGGTCGGCATAGGCGATGAGCCCCTGGCGATAGGCGTTCTCCGCGGCGGGCGTGGGCAGCTCTGCCCAGTACTGCAGCCACACGCACTCGGAGGCGAGCAGGTCGGCATACGTCTGCCCACGCGGGCCGGCGTCGCAGAACTCATAGCCTTCCGTGGACATCCCAAGGCCCACCGCGGTCTGCAATGGCACGTAGACATCCTCGCTTTCATCGAATGCCTGGCCACCCTCGACATCGAAGAACCGCGGCCGCGGATCCCATGCGCCGGTGACACCGACGATGCGCCAGGCGTCGCCGTTGAGTACCAACGTACGGCCCACGCTGTTCTCGCCATTGAAGACGCGATCGTTGAGCGCGGCGGAGATCACCGCCACACGAGCGCGGTCGGATTCTTCCGCGTCCGTCCAGCCGCGACCGTAACGCAGCGGTACATCGAACAGGGAAAAGAACGGCGCCGAAGCGGCACGCCCGGCGACGTGCTCACCCTTCGCGGATGCGCCACCGGCCTGCATGATGAAACCGACCTGGACCATGGCCGCCTCGCGGAGCGCCCGGTGCATGGCCAGCAACGCCGCGGCGTCGCGCCACGTCATCTGCACGGCGGGCTCGTCATCGCCCGGCTTGCGGCTGCGCGGTCCGCCATTGTCGACCTGGACGGCAAATAGCCGGGATGATTTCGCGGGGATCGGATCCCGGGCCATGCCGTGCAGGATCGTGTAGGCCGACATGCTCATCGCGACGCCAAAGGCCAACGCCAGGATCATCATGGCGACGAGCACCGGTTTGTGTCGCATGCTCGCCAGCGCGAGCCTCACGTAATAACCGCCG
This sequence comes from Luteibacter sp. NPDC104163, assembly GCF_055584245.1. Classification (NCBI taxonomy): domain Bacteria; kingdom Pseudomonadati; phylum Pseudomonadota; class Gammaproteobacteria; order Lysobacterales; family Rhodanobacteraceae; genus Luteibacter; species Luteibacter sp. NPDC104163. The sequence continues at coordinate 306,885 of NZ_JBVJMK010000002.1, read as the reverse complement.
AGCATCCGCTTCTCCCCTGGCTCCCTGGGCACGGCCCCCGCCGTGGCCCGCGAACCATAGCACCCGCGCGTGCGCGAAAAGCATCGACCGCCGCACAGGGCTTAGCAGGCGGTGCGAACCCTGGCGGCTACCGCATCCCAGAACGCCTCGGGCAGTACCGCACGGACCGGCACGCGCCACCAGTTCGCCCGCGCGAACGGCAGGCACTTCACCGCATCCTTGTCGGTCATCAAGACGGGGCAACCATCGGCGAACGTGAAGTCATCGCTCGTGAACGCGTGGTGGTCGGCGAATGGATGGCCGTCGACAGCGATGCCGTGGGCGGCGAGGCTGGCGAAGAAACGCGACGGGTTGCCGATACCGGCGACCGCGTGCGCCGGGCGGCCGGCGAAGTCCGCCAGCGGCGCGCTTAGCGTCGGATCATCCAGGTTCACGGCTACGCCGCCCTCGAGCCGCATGGGAATTTCGTTGGCTTGCGGCGTGCCGCCATTCACCACGATGAAGTCGACGGTCGCGAGCCTCGATGCCGGTTCGCGCAGCGGACCCGCCGGAAGGAGGTGTCCGTTGCCGAGCCTGCGGTCGCCGTCGACCACGCAGATCTCGACATCGCGACCCAGGCGATGATGCTGAAGCCCATCATCCGCCAGGACCAGGTCGCATCCGGCTTCGATCAGCAAGCGGGCCGCTTCGGGACGCCGCGCGCCGATCGCGACCGGGATGTCGTACTGGCGGATCAGTGACGGTTCGTCGCCCACCATCGCTGGGCTGTCGGTTTCTGCGAGCAGGTGCGGCCCACGTTCCGTGCCGCCGTAGCCGCGACTGACGACGCCTGGCCGGAAGCCGCGCTCGGTCATCGCCTGCGCGAGCGCAATGATCAGCGGGGTCTTACCCGTGCCGCCTGCCGTGATGTTGCCGACGACGACGACCGGGACCGGCAGGTGAACGATTCTGGAGGGATCGGCCCGGAACGCTTCCGCGCGGCGGCGAATGGTTCGCGCGTACAGCGACTCGAGCATGCGCGCCCACATGGGCGGCCGCCCCTCGCCATACCACCGCCGCTGTAACGACGCCCCCAGCGCCACGGTTAGCCCGCCGTGGCCTGCTCGTGGAACTGCATGCGATGCAGGGCGGCGTACTGGCCACCCTGGTCGAGCAGCTCACGGTGCGTGCCGAGCTCGATCACCCTGCCCTGTTCCATCACGGCGATCTGGTCGGCGTGTTCGATGGTGGACAGGCGGTGCGCGATAACCAGCGTGGTGCGGTCGCGCATGAGGCGGGTGAGCGCATCCTGGATCAGGCGTTCCGATTCGGTATCGAGCGCACTGGTTGCTTCGTCGAGCACGAGGATGGGGGCGTTCTTGAGGATCGCGCGCGCGATGGCGATGCGCTGGCGCTGGCCACCCGAGAGCGAGTTGCCGCCCTGGCCGATGCGGGTGTTCAGGCCTTCGGGCAGGCGCTCGATGAACTCCATCGCGTTCGCGGCCTTCGCCGCCGCGATGATGTCGGCTTCCGACGCATCGGCCATCTCGCCATAGGCGATGTTCGCGGCCACGGTGTCGTCGAACAACACGACATGCTGGCCCACCCACGCGATCTGCTTGCGCAGCGACGGCAGCGTGTACTGCGTGTAGTCGCGGCCATCGATGAGGATCCGGCCCTTCGTCGGCTCGTAGAAGCGCGGGAGCAGGCTCACCAGGCTGGACTTGCCGCTGCCGGAACGGCCGACCAGCGCGGTGACGGTGCCGGGAGCACAAACCAGGTTCACGCCACGCAGGGCGACGTGCTCATTGCGCTCGTAGACCAGGTGGATGTCTTCGAAACGGATATCGCCCTTGGTGCGCTCGAGCACTTCGGTGCCGTTATCGATCTCGGCCGGCTGGTCCATGATCTCGAACAGATCCTCGGCCGCCGTGACACCCTTCTGCAGGCTGGCCTGGATACCCGCGAGGCGCTTCAGCGACGGCATCATCGCGCCCATGGCGGTAAGCACGGCGGTGAAGATGCCGGGCGAAATCGTGTAGAGGATGTCCGGCCGCGTCGCCAGGAACACCAGCATGGCCAGGGCCATGGCGCCGACGGTCTGGATGGTCGCGCTCGATGCGGCGCTGGTCGCGGAGACCTTGAGGTTGAGGCGACGCTGGCGTTCAGCCACCTCGCCAAAGCGCTCGGCCTCGCGGACCTGGCCACCGTAGATGCGCACCTCGCGGTTCGCCGCGACGGCTTCTTCGACCGCGCTGGTGACCGTGCCCATGTTGCCCTGGATGCGCTTGCTGATCTTGCGGTAACGGCGGCTGATGACCGTGACCAGGGCGACCACGCACGGCACCAGCACGACCAGCGCCAGGGTGAGGTAGGCGCTGTAATACAGCATGACGCAGAGCATGCCGATGACGGTGAAGCCTTCGGTGATCGCGACCTTCAGCGAATCGGCCGACGCGGCGGCCACCTGCTCAGAGGTATAGGTGACGCGCGAAATCTGCTGGCCGGACGGTTCGCGGGCGAAGAACGCCGACGGCAGGCGCAGGTAGGCGGCGAACACGTCGATGCGCATGGCCTGCACGACGTTGCGGCCCACGTAGGCGATGCCGTAGTCGGTGATGTACGAGGCCACGCCACGGACGAGGAAGATGCCGATGATCCAGATCGGCATCCAGAAGATCGTTTCCGGGTTCTTGTCGACGAAGAGGTTGTCGATCATCGGCTTGAGCGAGCCGGTGAAGACCGACAGGCAGACCGGGTCGATGATCATGCCGATGATGGCGATGTAGCCGGCGGTACGGAACCGCCTCGTATAACTGAGCAGCCGCTTATAGGTCGCCCAGGTCCGGGCATCCCAGACCGAGACCTTCTTGGGTTGGGCGCTCACTGGGCGCCCGCCATCTCGGTGGGGGTGGTGGCGATCGACAGGCGGGTGTAGCCGACCTGGCCCAGGGCATCCATGGCGCGCACGACATTCTGGTGCGGGGTCATCGCATCGGCGCGGATGATGACGAGGCGATCGTGGTTGTCGCCGCCGACGCGCTCGATCGCGCTCTTCAGCGGCTCGATGCCCTCGCCCAGCACTTCATCGCTACCGACCGAATAGTGGCCGTCGCGATCGACGACGACGGTCAGCGCGTTGTCGGTGGATTCCCGCGCCTCGGCGTCGGCCTTGGGCAGGTTCACCTTTAGCCGCGAGTGTTCGACGAAGGTGGTGCTGAGCACGAAGAACATGAGCAGGGTAAGCAGGACGTCGATCAACGAAATGACGTTGATCTCGAAATCGTCCTCACGACGGGCACCGATGCGCATGGATCAGCCGACCTGCGCCGAGGCTTGGGCATCGGTGGCGCGACGGCGCGGCGCGGGCGCGCGCACAGAGAGATCGTCGAGCAGCGCGGTGGCTTCCTTTTCCATCTGCACGACGTAGCCGCCGACTTTGGAACGGAAATAACGGTGCAGCACGTAGGCGGGGATCGACACGACCAGGCCGAACGCGGTGCAGATGAGTGCCTCGCCGATGCCGCCGGCCATCTTGGTCGGATCGCCAATGCCGCCGGCCATGACGTTCATGAACATGCGGATGAGGCCGATGACCGTACCCAGCAGGCCGAGCAGCGGGCCGATGAGCGCGATGGTGCCGAGCGTGTTGAGGTAGCGCTCCATGCGGTGGACCACATGGCGGCCGGTGTCCTCGATGCGCTCCTTGATGATGTCGCGCGGACGGTCGCGCACGGCCAGGGCGCCAGCGAACAGTTCACCCAGCGGAGAACCCTTCTCCAGGGCGGCGAGGTGCGAGGCATCGAGCTGCGACGAACGGGCCCACTCACGGACTTCGGCGCCGAGACCCGGCGGCAGTACCGCGGCGCGGCGCAGCGCCCAGAAGCGCTCGAGCACGATCGCCAGGGCGACAAGCGAACAGATGAGGATGGGCAGAAGCGCCCAACCGCCGGCAAGAAGGATCTCGAGCACGTGAACCCCAAGGGTACTGATCAGTCAGGCGGGCATGATAGCAGGGCCCGGCTGGGGGACTGAGTAGGCCTTCACAATGGCTGAACGTAGGCGCCCGCCGACGAGCCCCGGGCGGCTGTGGGAGCGCGCTTGCGCGCGATGGGGCTTGCCGCCAGACCCATCGCGCGCAAGCGCGCTCCCACACGCTTATTTCGCCAGGAGCTCCAGCTCGGCGACGGCGGCGGGGCCGTTGCCATCGAGGGTGAGACGGTAGTGGGCGTAGCTGCCCGGGGTGGCGATGGTGAACGCCCGGGTCTGGCGGTGCCACGGGAAGGTTTCGCCCTGGCGCTGGTCGAGGACCTGCCAGTGCTTGCCGTCCGTGGAGCCTTCCAGCTTCCAGGCACCCGGCACGGCCGCTTCCGCGCCGGAGCTGATCGTGTACATCGCCACGGTCGCCGGCTTCGCGAGACGGTCGACGAACACCGCCTTACCCGTGGGCAGCGCCAGCTCGGTCGACGAGTCGTTATCGACCGCCGGGGCGACCGCGGTGCCCTTCTTCCCATCGAGGGTGAGATCGGCCGCCTGCAGCACATCGTGGAACGGCGTGGGCTTCTCGCCTTCCGGCGTGATCGAGCCCGGCAGCGCCTCGGCACCGGTGCCCCAGTTGGACGGGGCCGGACCCATCGTGAACTCGAGCGTCGCACCCTTCGCCAGCAGCTCGTGCGGCAGGGTCAGCTTGGTCCACGGCTGGCCGTTGACCTTCAGCGACTGCACGAAGCGGTTGGTATCGCTCACGCCCGGCGCGCGGATGTCGAGCGTGGCACCGTTCTCGAGCTTGACGGTCATGTGCGGGAAGTACGGCGCGCCGATCACGTATTCCGGCGTGCCCATGCGCAGCGGGTAGATGCCGGTGGCGCCGAAGATCCACCACGCCGACATTTCGCCGTTGTCCTCGTCACCCGGGTAACCCTGGCCGATCTCGCTGCCGACATACAGGCGCGACATCGCATCGCGCAGCTTGTCCTGCGTCTTCCACGGCTGGCCCGCCTCGTCGTACATCCAGATGATGTGGTGCGACGGCTGGTTCGAGTGGCCGTACTGGCCCATGCGCACGTCGCGCGCTTCCAGCATCTCGTGGATCACGCCCTTGTAGTCGCCCACGTCGAACGTACCCGGCGTGCTGAAGAACTGGTCGAGCTTGGCGCCGAGCTGCTCGCGGCCACCGTAGAGACCGGCCAGTCCCGCGCCATCCTGCGGGGCGTCGAAGGCCATGTTCCAGGCGTTGGTCTCGGTGTAGTCGCCGCCCCAGCGGGTCGGGTTGAACTCGCTGGCCTTCCAGCGCCACTTGCCGGCCGGATCACGCGCGACGAAGAACTTCACGTCCGGGTCGAACAGGTTGGCGTAGCCCTGGGCACGGCCGCGATACCACTGCGCATCATCGGCGTAATGCTTGTAGTCGCCGCCGTGCGGGGGGTCCTTAGACAGCGCATCGGCCAGGTTGGCGATGCCGAAATCATTGATATAGCCGGCGGTCGACCAGGAAAGGCCTTCGTCGACCTTGTCGTCGGTGTAGCCGTTGAACAGCGAGCGCTCGATCCCCTTGCGGCCGGCACCCTTCACGTCGGTGCTCACCGTGGAAGCGTTGCGGATCGCCGACTGGTAGAAGTTCGCGACATCGAAGTTGCGCACGCCCTTCAGCCAGGCATCGGCGAAAGCGACGTCGGAACTGGTCCCCACCATCAGGTCGGCATAGCCCGGTGAGGTCCAGCGCGCGATCCAGCCACCATCGCGGTACTGCTGGACGAAGCCGTCGATCATCTCGCCCGCTTCAGTCGGGGTGAACAGCGTGTAGGCCGGCCACGCGGTGCGGTACGTATCCCAGAAACCGTTGTTGACGTACGGCTTGCCGTCGACGATGCGCGCACCCGTGTGGGTATCGGTGTTTGCACCGGTCGCCGCCGAGAACGGGCTGGCGTACTGCCACTTCGGGGCGTCCTTCGTACCGGTGTTTTCGTAGGCCTGGTTCGGGTAGAGGAACAGGCGGTAGAGGTTCGAATAGAGGATGGTGCGCTCGTCACGGCTCGCGCCTTCGACCTGGAAGCGGCCGAGGCGGTCGTCCCATGCCTTGCGGGCGCGCTCGCGCACGCTGTCGAAGGTATCGTTCGCCGCGATTTCCTGGCCGAGGTTGGCCTTGGCCTGGTCGACGCTGATCAGCGACGTTGCGATCCGCATCGTCACCTGCTTGCCGCCCTTCTTCGTCGTGTCGAAACCAAACCAAGCCGACGCCGCGTCACGCTTCTCGCCGGTCAGGCGGCCGCTCTCGGCCACCGGCTTGTCGAATTCCGCGTAGAAGAACAGGCGCGTGGCGCCGGTGGAGAGTCCGCTCTTCACGTCGGACCAGCCCTGGATGCTGCGGCCAGCCGGGTCGAGGGTGACGGACGCCTTGTCGTTGAGGTTGTCGAAGATCAGCTGCGCACGCTTGCCGGTGAAGGTGAAGCGGAACATCGCCGCATGGTCGGTCGGCGTGATCTCGGTACGGATGCCGTTGTCGAAACGGACGCCGTAGTAATCCGGGTGCGCGGTTTCCTCGTCATGGCTGAACGACAGGGCGCGCGTCTCGCGCTTCAGCGCCGGGGCGCCGCTTTCGGCCTGCGCCGGCATGACCTGGAAGGTCTGGCGCTCGCCCATCCACGGGCTCGGCTCGTGCGAGGCCTGGAAGGCCTCGATGCGCGGGCGGTTATCCGGCCCGTTGCGTTCCTGGTACTGGTACAGCCAGTTGGATCCGGAATTCGTCACCGGCGTCCAGAAATTGAAGCCATGCGGCATCGCCGCGGCCGGGAAGTTGTTGCCGCGCGAGAAATTGGGGTTGGCGTTGGTGCCACGGCGCGTATCGACGTAGTCGGTCGGGTGGGTGCTCACGAACGCCGGCTGCGCGGCGATCCGGATATCGTCGATCCAGCCTTCGAAGGCCTTGCCGGACGGCGCATCGGCCGCCAGTTCGATCGACTTCACCTTGCGGCCCTTCGCCACCGAGCCCAGGTTCACGCTGACGTAGTTCCACTGGTCCGGGTAGAGCACGCGGCCGAGGCCCTGCCCCTTCGCCGTCGCCGGCACGCGATGCTGATCGACCGCGCCCTTGGTGGAAAGCTTCGAGCCGTCATCGAACACGACATCGACGCTGACGTAGTTCGCCGGGTTGCTCAGGTCATCGCCGTTCGAGCGGGGGAAGACCAGCCACGACAGCACCGTGTCGTCTGCCACCGGAACCGCGGCATCGAACAGCCGCGCGGTGAGGGGCGAACCGGTGGAGGTGCCGGCGTAGTGCAGCGAGTGGGTGCCGGTGAAGCCGACATCCGGCTTCGCGGTGAGCACGACGTCCTTGGGCGGACCGCCGGCGATCTGGACGTCCAGGCCGCCAAATGGCGCCGTGGAAAGCGCCGGGTCGCCGGCTTCGAACGAGCTATGGAACCCCGGCGTGGCCGCCAGGACACCTGCCGGCATCACCACCGATGCGATCGCGAGCGCAAGCGCCGCCCTGCTCCATCCCAGCTTCGTTTCCGTCACGCGCCGTTCCCCTAAGTGGTATGAATCGTGGATTTAAATCGTTCTAAATCGAACTTGTCAAACCGCAGTGCAGCAGATGGGCGGTGCTGTGACCCCCGTCGCTATTCCCGCCAGTAGCGGCTGGCGGGCCGGCGCCACTCCCGGCTGACACGTGGTAACCCCTCAGCGGGGAAATCGATACGCAGCGCGCCGCTACGCGCGGTGTCGTAGACCTCTGCGCCTATCGCCGCGTGCCGGTCGACGACGAGCGGATGCGGGTGCCCGAAGCGGTTGCGCCAGCCGGCACCGGCGATGGCGATACGCGGCCGCACCTTGCGCAGCCAGGCCGCGGACGAGGAGTGCCGGCTGCCGTGGTGGGCGATGGTCGTAACCGTTGGCAGCACGGACGCCAGCTCGCCGGGCGCCATGCGCGCCTCGGAAGCCGCGCCGATGTCGCCCGTCAGCAGCAGGCGGCCGCCCGCACCTTCCACGGCGAGGACGCAGGAGCGCTCATTGGCCTTGGCCTTGCCTGCGGCAGGGAGCGGCACGGCCAAGAAGCGAAAGGTGACGCCATCCCATGACCACGGCGGCATCCCCGCGCATGGCCGGGACGGAAAAGGCAGCCGCCCAGGTTCACCGGCAGACACCACGGCCGCCGGATAGCGCTTCGCGACCGCCCGCGCGCCGCCCGCGTGATCCCTGTCGCCGTGGCTCACCACGAGCGCATCGACCGGCCCGATGCCGAGCGCCGTCACGGAGGGCAGCACGATGCCCGCACCGGCGTCATGCCCGCCCGCGAAGTCGGGCCCCGTGTCGTAGACCAGGGTGTGCGAGCGCGTGCGCAGCAGGACGGCAAGCCCCTGCCCCACGTCGAGCACCCAGGCGCGGAAGGCGCCGGGTGGCGGAAGCTCCCGTGCCGGCCACAGCAACGGCAGGAAACAAAGCAGCGCGAAGCCCCGCAACGGCAGGCCGCGCGGTGCGAACGCCCACGCCGCTCCCGCGGTCGCGAGCATCGCGGGCCACACGCCTGCATCCGCCACCGACAGCTGCGCGCCAGGCCACGCCGCCATGGGCGCCAGCAGGCGCCAGAGCCAGTCCATGATCCAGGCGGCGATCTGCAGCACCGCGGAACCGGGAAGGCCCAGGGGCAACAGGACGCTTCCGATGAGCGCCAGCGGAATGATCGCGAAGCTCACCACAGGCGCCGAGATCAGGTTCGCCGCGAACGACACCAGCGATGCACTCCCGAACCACCAGAGCGCCATGGGCAGCAAGGCCACGCTCATGAGTGCCTGCGTGCGCAGCATTGCCTTCAGCCAGCCCCGCCAGCCATCGCGCACTGGTGCGACACAGGCCATGAGAAACGCGACGCCGGCGAACGACAGCCAGAAGCCGGCCGAGAGCACGGCGAGCGGATCGACCACCAGGACGGCCAGCAATGCCAGCGACAGCAGCGAGAGACCTCCCGCCCGACGACGCATCGCAGCCGCAACGACAAGCACCGCCACCATCAACAGCGCGCGCACGGTGGGCAGTCCCATGCCGGCAGCCAGCCCGTAAGCCAGCGCCACGCCCAGGCCGAGCACCGCCTGGGCGATGCGCCGCGGCACGCGGGTCGCCAGCCAGGGTAGCCACAGGTACAGGCCCCGCACGATCGCCACGCCACCACCGGCGGCCACGCCGATATGGAAGCCGGAGATGGCGATGAGATGCGAGGTACCCGTGGCACGGGCGATATCCCAGTCGGCCGCGTCGAGACCACGCGTGTCGCCGATCGCGAGGGCTTTCAGCATGCGCGATTCGCGCGCACCCAGCGCTTCATCGAAGCGCTGGCCGATGGCATCGCGCCACCCGTCAACACAGTGGCCGCCCGCGACACGCGCGTTCACCGGCGAGGCACGGACATAGCCGGTCGCGACGATGCCCTTCAGCAACGCGGCCCGCTCGGCGTCGGATCCGCCTGGATTGACCACCCCGTGCGGCCGCCGCAGGCGCACGGAGAAACGCCACGTATCACACGCCGACGGTACCTGTGCCGCGCGATACCAGGTGAGCCGCACCGGCCCGGCCAGCCGCGGTTCGCCCGCGCGCGGCAGCGGCTGGAAGAGGAACGAGACATCCCCACCCTGCCGTCGTGGCAGATCGGCGATACGCCCAGTAAGCACGAGGTCTTGCCCTTCCAGCGCATGGGCAAGCCTGGCACCGAGTCGATGGCTCGCGTGCAGCGATGCCCAGCAGGCGAAGAGCACGGCGATCGCCGGCAGCCGCAACCATGGCCACCGGCGCATCATCAGGCAGAGCAAGGCCACCCCTGCCGCCACGCATGTCACGGGCCACGAAGGCAAGGTGGGCAAGGCCTGCGGCACCGCGCAGCCCGCCAGCGCGACGACGGCGATGGTGCAAACGGTGAGCGAAGGAGCGCGAAACGACACGTCGACCTGCGAACCAGACAAGGTTCACCAGCGTAGGTCGACGCATCCCAGGAATGGCCCGACACCGAACGTCAGCGCGCGCCGCGGCGTGTGTAGGCGTAGCTCAGTCGTTGTGATTGCGGCCCGCGCCCCGATCCGGGTCACGACCACGCGGGCCCTGCATCGGCCGCGATACGCCGCCGCCCTGCGAGGGCGACGAGCGACTACCGCGCCAGCCACCCTGCGGTGGCGACGGTCGATCTCCACCGCCATGCCATCCACCCGGCGGTGGCGACGGACGATCGCCCCCGTGCCAACCGCCAGGCGGTGGATTCGGCCGCCCCGGCCCATGATCGTCACCACGCGATCCCCAGCCGCCCGGCGGCGGCGGACGCCCGTGCCAGTTGCCATCGCCACGGCCCGGCGGCGGCCCGTGGTTCCAGCCTCCCGGCGGCGGCCGGCCATGACCGTAACGATCGCCGTAATAACGGCGCCCGTAGCCATCGCGGTAGATCACCGTGGTGCCGCCGTAACAGCAGCCCGGCCCGTAGCCGTAATAACCGTAACCGGGGGAATCGACATAACCGACCCCACCCGAAACCACCGTCGTCGTCGTTTCCGTCCCGTAATACGCATCGCCACCCGATGCATTGCGCACGTACCCGTAATCCGGATCGTAGTAACAGCCGGAGAGCGCAAGACAGGCAGGTAATGCCAGCAATGACAACGAGAGTCGGCGCATGGTGGGCCTCGGTGATGTGATTCCCACACTGCGCCGCCATCTTTGAACGCGCGCTAAAAAAGAAAGGGCCGCGAAAGCGGCCCTTTCCCTTCATTCAGCCGACCTGGATCAGCCCTTGTTCTTCTGCTGGTCGCCGCGCTCGTGCGACGCATTCGCGTAGCTGGCTTCCGGCGACGGCACCTTCGGCGCATCGGTCTCGTTGCCGGCCTGCGTGCCCGGGTTGCCATTGCGATCGCCGGACGGCCACGACGGCGGCTGGCGGTCGCGCTCCTTCTTCGCTTCGAGCAGCGCCTGGATATGCGCTACCGCTTCTTCCTGGGTAATGTGCTGCACCGGCTCATCGGCGGGTGCGGCCGGCTTTGCCGCGGGACGCGGACGCGGCGCGGTGCGGGCGGCCTTCTTCGCCGGCGCGGCGACCGGTGCCGCCGTCTTCTTTACCGGGGCCTGGCTCGGCGCCGTCTTCTTCGCCGGTGCCTTGCGCGCAGCGGTCTTCGCGGCCGCCGTCTTCGGCGTCGGCTTCACGGCGACCTTGCTTGCCGCGGCCTTGGCGGACGCCGTCTTCGGCGAGGGCCGCACGACGACCTTCTTAGCGGCAGCCTTGGCGGAGGCGGTCTTCGGCGACTGCCTCACGGCAACCTTCTTCGCGGCCGCCTTGCGGGCTGCGGTCTTCGGCGCGGCCTTTTTCGCGACCGGACGCGCGACCTTGCGGGCCGCCTTCTTCGGCGCGGCGCTCCGCTTCGCGGTGGCCTTCTTCGCCGGGGATTTCTTCACGGCGGCCTTGCGGGCGGCCGTCTTGCGCGTCGCCTTCTTCGGCGCCGCCTTCTTTACCGCGGCCTTCTTCGCCGTGGTCTTCTTTGCGGCCGTCTTCTTCACCGCCTTCTTCGCCGCCGGGCGGGCGACCTTGCGGGCGGCCTTCTTCGGTGCAGCCTTCTTCGCGGCTGCCGCCTTCTTCACTACGGATTTCTTCGAAGCCGATTTCTTCGCCGTGGATTTCTTCGCGGCAGACTTACGGGTGGTTGCCATGCGCTAACTCCTCCTGCGGTAGTAGCCGACGCGAACCGCCCCCCAGCGGGGAAACCCGCGTGCATGCCGGATGATCTGGGTGATCTTTGGAATCCGGTAGTCGGATGATGTAACAGGTATCGCCCGAAGTCACATCAATTTGTCGGAAAAGTTCAGTTCCGAATCAGAAACCGCCGGGTTGCGAGACAGTATTGATGAAGTGCGTGAGTACACCGGGCTGCAGCGCAATGGTGAAAATGACGCCGTAAGCGGCCCCCCACAGGTGCGCGCCATGGTTCACGTTATCGCCGCCGCGGCGATCCATGTAGATCGAATAGACGACGAAAAGGATGGCGTAAAGAATGGCCGGCATGGGAATGACGATGACCAGGATCCGCGACCACGGGGCGAACAGCACGAAGGCGAACAACACCGCCGAGACCGCGCCCGACGCGCCGAGGCTGGTATAGCCGGCGTTCTTCCGGTTCTTGATATAGGTCGGCAGGATCGAACAGAGCAGCGCGCCGATATAGAACGTAACGAAACCCAGCGGCCCCATCAGGCTGGTGTAGAACTGCTCCATGGCCCGCCCGAAGAAGAACAGCGTGAGCATGTTGAAGAACAGGTGGCCGAAATCCGCGTGGACCAGGCCGTAACTCACGAGCCGGTAATACTCGCGGCTGCGGGTGATCGCCGGTGGCCACAGCACCAGGTCATCCATGAGGCGACGGTTCTGCAGGGCAATGAACGAGACCACACAGGTCACGAGGATAATGAGGATCGTAGTGATCATGCGCGGGTACTGCGTCCTGGAAACGGCTAACCAGCGCGCATCTTGGCGGCATCGCACCGCCTTGTGAACCCCGCCCCGCCCCTTATGGGGGCTATTATTCACGACTTCCCCCTGCTCCCACCCGACGATGTCCCCCATCCGATACAAGCAGCTCGATGTTTTCGCCGCCCGCCATGGTGGCGGTAACCCCCTTGGCGTGGTGATCGATGCCCAGGGCTGGTCGGACGAGCGCATGCAGCGCTTCGCCCATTGGACCAACCTGGTCGAAACCACCTTCCTCCTCCCTGCGCGCGCCGAAGGTGCCGATTATCGGGCGCGGATCTTTACGCCCAGCAAGGAGATCCCCTTTGCCGGCCACCCGACCATTGGCAGCGCGCATGCCGCGCTGGATGCCGGGTTGATTACGCCGGATGCCGCCGGCGTGGTGTGGCAGGAGTGTGGCGCGGGCGTGCTGCCGATCCTCGTGGAAGGCAGCGGTGCCAGCCGCGAGCTGTTCGTCCAGTCGCCCAAGGCCCGCGTGGTCGGCGATGCCTCGCGCGGTGGCGAAAGCCTCTCGAGCGTGCTCTATGGCGTGGCCCTGGGCGCGCTCAAGCCGGCGTGCGTCGAAGGCGGGCGGCGCTGGTGGCTGGCGGAATTCGCCGATGAGGCGGCGCTGCGCGGCTGGCGTCCGGACCATGCGGCGATCCGCGCGCTGGCCCTGGCCACCGACACACTGGGGCTTTGCATCTTCGCGCGCACGCCGGAAGGCCTTGCCGTCCGCGCGTTCCCCGCGGGTGTCGGCATCGTCGAGGATCCCGCCTCCGGTGCCGCCAACGGCCTCATCGCGGCCTATGTCGCTTCGCACGACACCAGCGGTGCCCTCGCCAAGGGCTATGTCGTGAGCCAGGGGCGCGAAGTGGGCCACGATGCGCGGATCATCATCCGCATCGATGGCGAACACGTCTGGGTCGGCGGCCGGACCAACACCATCATCGATGGCGTGGTCGACTGGCGCGACGCCTGACGCTCAGGCGTCCATCGCCTCATCGAGGCGCAGGGTCAGGCACTTCGCGGCGCCGCCGGACTTCATGTATTCGTCGAGGGCCACCTCGATCACCATGAACCCGGCGGCCTCCAGCCGTGCACGCAGGTCCGGGCTGGCCCGGTTGAGGATCAGCACCCGGCCCAGGTTCACCGCGTTGCAGGCGAACGCCACGGCATCGTGCTCATCCACGGTGATCCGCTCCGCCGGCGGCACGTGCCGCTCGATCAGCGCGAGCGAGTCCGCATCGAACGCCGCGGGGAAATACAGGGTGTAGCCGTCCGCCAGCGGGCAGAAGCAGGTATCCAGGTGATAGAACCGCGGGTCGGCGAGCCGTAACGGCAACACCTCGATATCGAGCAGGCGGGCCAGGGCTGGCGCCGCTTCGAGGTCGGAGCGGTGGCCATGCCCCATCCACAAGCGCCGGCTGGTGCCGCGATCGAACAGTGCATCGCCCGCGCCTTCGAAGAAGACGCCTTCGGGAAGCTCGACGACGTCGAAGCCATGCCGGGCGAAGTAGGCGTGGTTGTGCGGCTCCTCCCCCTTGCGTTCGTCGTAGCGGAAACGGCTGGGTACGAAGCTGTTGCCGAATACGAGCCCCGCGTTGGCCGCGAAGACCATGTCGGGCTGGCCGGCGGCGGCCGGCTGGATGACGACATCGGCGTGGCGCTGCACGGTCTCGCGCAGGGCATCCCACTGGCGCTGGGCGCGCTCGGCGGTGGTGTCGTGTACATGGCTCGTCATCCATGGGTTGATGACGTAGCTGACCTCGAAAAACGTGGGCTCGCACATCAGGATGCGCGGCACGGTGCGCTCGTACGTCGGGGTCGTTTCTGCCATGGACGGGAAGCGCCTGGATGGGGGAACGAGCCCCCATCATGGCAGAAACGCCGGGCTTCCCGTCAACGCAGGCCGTCGACGATCGCCGAGACGGTGGCCGAGGAGAAGTGCAGCTCTTTCAGGGCCTCTTCGAGCGAATCGCGGGAGTTCACCTCGCTCTCCACCTGCTCGCCCACGCTGGCGGGGGAGACGTGCACGAAGCGGTTGCCGTCCTGGTAGGCGATGCCCTCGTCGTGCACCGTCTGCTTCGTGAGCACCTTGTACGTACCGTCCTGCGATTCGCGTACGGTCACCGCCCGGCCTTCGTGCTGGCCCTCGTACACCGTTTTCCAGCTTGCGGTCATGTTCTCTCGCCTGGGAAGCCGCACAACAGCGTGCCGCCCGATTGTCGCCAACCCGGCGGCCAAGCGATTGTGAAGACGTGCTAAAAACGAGCTTACGACTCAGCCCTTGAGGTTGGCCCGCGCCGCGGCCACCCGGGCCAGGCCTGCCCAGTCCAGGTCGCCATCGCCCCGGTTCAGCGACTCGAGCATGGCATCGTGGAGCACGCTGGCCACGGGCATGGGCACCCGCTTCGCCTCGGCGGCCGCGCGTGCCAGCCCCACGTCCTTGAAACCCAGGCTGAGCTTGAAGCCCGCGGGCTCGTAGCGGTCCGCGGCGATCATCCCGCCGTAGATCTTGTAAACCGGCGCCGGGAACAGCGTGTTCTGCATGACCTCGAGGAAATCCTTAGCGTCCACGCCGTGGGCACGGGTCAGTGCGGCCGCCTCGGCCATGCTCTCGATGGCCGCGCCGATCAGGAAGTTGCCGCCGATCTTCACCACCGCCGCGCGGATGGGGTCGTCGCCCAGCGGCCAGACCTTCGCCGCGAGCAGCTCCAGCAACGGCTGGACGCGCGCCACGTCGGCCGGCGCGCCCGACGCGAGCAGGTTGAGCTGGCCGGCCGCCGCGACCTCGGGCCGCCCGAAGACGGGGGCCGAGACGAAACCCACGCCACGCGCCTTGTGCGTTTCCGCGAGCTCCTGCGCCAGGGCCACGGAGATCGTGGCGTGGTTCACGTGGATCGTGCCCTCGGCCAGCACCGGCAGCACGCTGCCGAGGATGACCTCACGCACTGCGGCATCGTTGGCCAGCATGTTGTGGACCACCTCGGCGCCCTGCACCGCTTCGGCCGGCGAGGCGGCAACCTTCGCGCCCTGCGCCTTCAGCGGCTCGGCCACCGACGCCGTGCGGTTCCACACGGTGACGTCGTGGCCACCCTTGATCAGGTTCGCGGCCATGCCCGCGCCCATGCTGCCCAGCCCGATAAAACCGATACGCATAGCGGATGCTCCTGTCAGACGGCCTGGCCCGCGGCGTGGCCGGAGGCCCAGGCCCATTGGAAGTTGTAGCCACCCAGGTGGCCGGTGACGTCGAGCACCTCGCCGACGAAATACAGGCCCTGCTGGCGTTTGGACATGAGGGTCGCCGAGGACACCTCGTCGGTATCCACGCCACCCAGCGTGACCTCGGCGGTGCGATAGCCCTCGGTGCCGCTGGCGACCAGCGGCCAGTCCTGCAACTGTGCCGCGATGTCCTTCAATTCGGCGTCACGGTACTGGCGCATGGGCTTGCTCGGCAGCCACACCTCGCACAACCGCTCCGCCAGGCGGCGCGGCAGCAGGCTCGAGAGCACCGTGCGGAACTCGGCCGCCGGGCGCTCCTCCCGTCCCTCGCGCAGCGCTTCGTAGGCGTCTATGCCTGGCAGCAGGTTCAGGCGCAGGTCCACGCCCGGCTCCCAGTACGACGAGATCTGCAGGATCGCCGGCCCGCTGATGCCGCGGTGGGTGAACAGCATGGCATCGCGGAAGCTCGTGCCGTCGGCTCGCGCCTCGATCGGCAGGGCCACGCCGGCCAGGCCATCGTAGCGTTCCTGGTGCTTGCCGCTGAGCGTGAGCGGGACGAGCCCCGCGCGTACCGGCAGCACGGCATGGCCAAACTGCTTCGCCACGTCGTAGCCGAAGCCGGAGGCTCCCAGGCTGGGGATCGACAGCCCGCCGGTGGCGATGACCAGCGACGGCGCGCTGAACCGGCCCAGCGGCGTATCGCAGCCAAAACCACCCTCGCCCGCCTTGATCCGGGTCACCGGTGTGTTCAGCTCCACGCGGACGCCCGCGGCGGCACACTCGTCGAGCAGCATGCGCACGATGAGCTTGGAGGATTCGTCGCAGAACAGCTGGCCGGGGCTCTTCTCGTGGTATTTGATCCGGTGCTTCTCGACCAGGTCGATGAAGTGCCACGGGGTATAGCGGGCCAGGGCCGACTTGCAGAAATGCGGGTTGCGGCTGAGGAAGTTGGCGGGGGTGGTGTTGGTATTGGTGAAGTTGCAGCGCCCACCGCCGCTCATCAGGATCTTCTTGCCAGCCTTGTTGGCATGGTCGAGGACCAGCACCCGCCGGCCGCGCTGGCCGGCCACGATGGCGGTCATGAGGCCCGCGGCGCCTGCGCCGATGACGATGGCGTCGTATTCCATGGGTGGGGGCCTGCCTGGTCGTGCAAACGCATATGGTAGCCCGGTCGCGTAGACTTGTCGGCTGTGACCCCTATGTGAGGATTTGCCCCATGCCTTCCTTCGACATCGTTTCGGAAGTCGACAAGCACGAACTGAGCAACGCCGTGGACCAGGCCAACCGCGAGGTTTCGAACCGGTTTGACCTGAAGGGCACCAAGGCGAAGTTCGAGCTGGAGGACAGCGTCATCACGCAGAAGGCCGATAACGAGTTCCAGATCGAGCAGATCCACCAGATCCTGCGCACGCGCCTCGCCGCGCGCCAGATCGATGTGCGCGCGCTGGACGTGGGCAAGGTGGAAACAAACCTGGCCGAAGCCCGCCAGAAGGTGACCGTGAAGCAGGGTATCGAGCAGCCGGTCGCGAAGAAGATCATCGCGAAGATCAAGGAAGCGAAGCTGAAGGTCGAAGCGCAGATCAACGGCGAGAAGATCCGCGTCACCGGCAAGAAGCGCGACGACCTCCAGGACGCCATCGCCCTGCTCCGCAAGGCCGATTTCGAACTGCCGCTGCAGTTCGAGAATTTCCGCGACTGAGGCGGCTCGCCTTCGCGTCCGTACCGGAGTGCGCCTCCGGCGCAAATGTACGGATTCGGACTTCCGCCGCACTTACGTACCCTAGGATCACGTACAGACCGTCGTACTCCGAAACATCTGAAAAAATCCACGCATTTTTCAGACTGGTCTCATTCCCACTCTCGGATCACTTGCCTAGATTTCTCCCGTCCCACGCCACCCCGGCGTGGATATGGGAGATGTGCATGGGTTTGAGTTCAACACTAATGAGATGCATGACGGTTGCGACGCTGATTTTCACCAGTCTGACGCCTGACCGCGCGGCCGCGGCTGGCCGCATCGAGGTAATGCTCAAAGCCGCAAGTCCCGATACACCCGGAGGCAGGATCCTCGTAACAATGACGAACTCCGGGGACGCACCAGTTCACGTCATGAAACTGAACACTCCTTTCGTGGAGACCGGCGGACGCCTTCCTCGCAACCTGTTCAAAATCACCGACGAACAGGGGCACGAGGTGCCGTACCGTGGGCAGTCGATCACCTTCGGCCCGCCGACCATGAGCACCTTTCGACTGATATCACCGGGCGAAGTCCTGACCAAGGAAATCGACCTTGCGCCCGAGTATAAATTTCTTCCCAACAGCCTCTATACCGTCGACTACGAACTGAACCTCGACAGCGAGCCCGACGCCTACGTGACCTCCTCAGCCGAACGAGCATCGTTCTTGAAGCCAACGCAAGCGCGCGCCGTTGCAAACCAGATCACCATTTTCTTCGAGACCGCCGTCGCTACTCGAATAGCACCGCCGAGTGACCAAGACTTAACGTGCACCGACGACCAAAATATGGCAATCCTCGGCGCTCGTGCAGAGGCACAACGGAGGCTTTACGCAGCGGAAACTGCAATGGAATCGCGCTATACGGCGCATATCGAGCACGGAAAACTCGTTTATCGCTTCACACCCCATGCGAGATACACGCGATGGTTCGGAGTGCATGATGACTCGGAGGCAAACCGCGCTTCCGACGACTGGGGTCTAAACGATAATGCACGCGCTCTCGAGACAGTGGTGGCCACCGTGAAACGGATGAACGCGAGCAAGCTTGACGCCCAATGCGGGTGCCCAGGTTTTGACCCCAACACAGCCGCGCACGTCGTGAAGGATGAGCCTTATAGGATTTACTACTGCCCCAGGTTCTTCACACTTCCTAAATTTGCGGCGTACGCATCGCAAGCAGGCTCAGTGATGCACGAGCTTTCGCACTTCAACACGTTTTATCCCGGTACCGACGACTTCGAGTACGGCCGGATCGAGGCAGAGAAATTGGCTAAAGAAAGACGGTCGACCGCTGTACGCAATGCCGACAACTTCGAGTTTTTCTTCACTGACACCACGCCCTACGAAGCACCGGATATTTCTTCGCACGAGGGGACACCATAAGTGATTGTTAGTGCGGATGCGTTAATCGCCGCGCAGGATCAACTGCGACGCAAGTGCATTGCGATTGCCCTGCTCCATAAGGCCGACTTTGAACTGCCGCTGCAGCTCGAGACTTTCCGCGACTAACGATTCGCCGTGGGAGCGCGCTTGCGCGCGATTCGAGCGTTCGGCCAGCCCCAATCGCGAGCAAGCGCGCTCCCACGGGTCTCGCTCTGCTTTAAAGGCTAGCGATACGACTACGGTTACGCCCGTCGTTCTTTGCTTCGTAAAGCGCTTCGTCAGCGCGGCCAAGGAGCGAGTTCAACGACTCCGGCGCGCGCCACATCGCGACGCCCGCGCTCACCGTGATCCGGATCCTGTAATCGCCGTGGACGATCACCTGCGACGCCAGTGCATGGCGCACGCGCTCGGTGATATCCAGCGCATGTTCCGCCAGTGCGCCCGGCAGGCACAGGATGAACTCCTCGCCGCCGAAGCGGCCCGCCAGGTCATCCGCGCGGCACATCGACGAAATCACCCGCATCGTCTCGCGGATCACCGTATCACCCGCGAGGTGGCCGAACGTATCGTTCACCGTCTTGAAGTCATCGATATCCAGCAACACCATGCTGAACGGGATGCCATCCGTCGCCGCGCCCTGGCGCACCCGCTCCGCCTGCTCCAGGAACCGGCGGCGGTTCAACGAACCGGTCAGCTCGTCGGTACCCGCCAGGTGATCCAGCCGCTCATTCGCCGCCTTCAGGTCACGCGTACGCGCTTCCACCTGGGCCTGCAGCAACTCCGCGCGGCGGCGCAGGTACAGCGTGCGCAGGTAGACCAGGCCAAAGAACATCGCCACGGCCACCGCGACGCCAAGCAGCAGGGTCCACGGGCTCTCATACCAGCGCGGAACGACTTCCACCCGCACCGATGTCTCGATCGTCCGCGCGTCCAGCCCACGCATCGTCGCGCGCAGGCGCAGCGTGTACGTGCCGCTGGCCAGGTTCGTGTAGATCGCACTCGGCGGAATCCCGCGCGCCACCTCGTTCCACGCCGTATCCGTATCGTCCATGCGGTACGCGTAATGGGTTTCCTGCGGCGCACGGTAATCGAGCAACGCGAAATCCACGCGCAGGTTACGGCCGTCGCCGTCCAGCTTGATCCTGCCGTTCTCGTCCGGCAGCTGGGCCAGCGGCACGGACTTGTCATTCATGGCGATATGCGTGACCGCCAGGCGCGGCGACGCCATCTGCGGCGCGACCCAGTACGGGCGCACCACGGTCAGGCCGCCCAGGCCGCCGAACATCAGCTCGCCGCCGGGTGCTTCGGCCGCGGCGCGGTGGATGTAGCTCGGGATGCGTAGGCCATCGCGGATGCCCAGGTCGAACACCCGATGGCTCGCCGCGTCGACCATGGCCACGCCGTTGGCCATCGACGCCCACACGCGGTCATCGTGGTCCACCAGCAGCGCGTTGATCTTCGTATTGACCAGGCCCTCGCGCGCGCCGATCACGCCGAAACGGAACGGCCCGCGCTCCTGGAAATCATCCAGGTAGGCGATGCCGCCGAACGTGCCCAGCCACAAGCGGTTGTGCGAATCGAACGCCATGGAGCCGGTGTAATCCTGCGGCAGGCTCTTCGGGTCCGCCGGCTCGTGGCGGATATTCACGAAGCCTGGCTCGCCGTCATACGCGACGCTGATGCCGCTGATGGTTGCGAACCACCACGAATGCGCCATGCGCACGATGTGCCGCACCTGGTCGCCGACCAGGCTGCGCGGATCCTTGTCGTCGTGGCGCATCTGCCGCAGCGCGCGGGAGACAGTGTCGTAGCGGAACAGGCCATCGTACGTGCCGATGAGCAGGTCGTTCCCGTCGCGCTGCATGGAGAGGATGAGCCGGCCATCCAGGCTCGGGATCATCGAGCTCTGCAGGGCGAAGGTGTTCGGATCGATCCGCGATACGCCCTGGGCGCCCGCCCAGATCGACCCATCGGGCGCGACGACGAAGGCCTGCACGTCGCGCTCGGCCTGTTCACCGCCCAGCTGGAGGTGGCGCATGCCGCCGCTGGCGAGATCGAGCACGTCGATGCGGCCCATGCCCAGGCCGAGCCAGATCCGGCCGCGCGGGTCGACGAACACCGAGTGCACGTTGGCGTTCGAGAGGGTGTGTGATTGCAGCGGCGACGGCAGCACCGAGAACACCTTGCGGCCGTTCGGGTCGTAGTGCGCCGCGCCCAGCTCGGTCGCGACCCAGATGTTGCCGGTCCGGTCCTGGAAGATATCGCGGGTGATGTCGCCCGGCAGCGACGAGGCCATGGCCGCGTCGTGCGAAAGCGCGCGCAGTTGCCCCGTGTTGAAATCGTAGGTGACGACGCCCGCACCGTCGGTCGCAGCCCACAGCACGTGCTCGGGCGTTTCACGGAAGGCGCGGATGGTGCGGCGGCGTGCCAGGCCGGTCTTCCCGGAATACCCGGCGACCGCACGCGCATGCCAGTCCGCGGTGACGTATACCGCGCCCGACTGCCCGGTACCGATCCATATCCTGTCCTTGCTGTCCTGGTACAACGCCCAGACCTGGTCGTGCAGGATCGAGTCGATTTCCGGATCGCCGGAGATGATCCGTTCGAAATGGCCGCCCGGCTTGCGCACGAACACGCCGTTATCCAGGCCGACCCACAGGTTGCCGGCGCGGTCCTCGCTGACCGCGAACGTACGCCGGACCATCGACGGATCGTCGCCGGGCTGGCCCGACACGTGCGTGATCTCGCCGGTCGAAAGTTGCAGGCGGTCGAGGCCCCCTTCGGTGGCGATCCAGAACACGTCGGGATCGTGCGAGCGTGCGATCGCGAACACCTTGCCGTTCGAGGTACCGCCCTTCCCCACCGGATAAAGATGGAAGCGGACCGTCTTCGGATCGAAGCGCAGCAACCCACCCGCGTTGGTGCCTACCAGCAGGCCGCCATCGTCGAGCGGCATCAGCGCGCGCACGTAGGCATCGGGGAGCACCGCGCCGCCGTAGGAATCGGGTTCCTGCCCGAACACCTGCATGCGGTAGCCGTCGTAGCGCGCCAGGCCGCCGAAGGTGCCGATCCAGATGACGCCGGCCTTGTCCTGCACGATCGCCGTGGTCGTCGAGTGCGGCAGGCCGTCCGTGACGCCTACGGTATCGAACCAGGCCGTCTCATACGCCGCCCACGGATCGACACCGACTTTCGGCGCCACCTGTGCATGCGAGATACCCACCCACAACACAGAGGTGACAAAGACAACAAGAAGGGCACGCCACGACAGAAAGCGGAAGGGCCAGTGCGGACGTTCAGCCTGCATAAGCCATCGAAGGGTCGAGGTAACGGCTGAACGCATCGGCCGTCATGGGGCGAGCGAAGAAATAGCCCTGGCCGATGTCGCAGCCAAGGCCGCGCAGCCAGTCGGCCTGCGCTTCGGTTTCCACGCCTTCGGCGATGGTCCGCATGTTCAGCTTCTTGGCGAGCCCGACAATAGCCTCGGTGATCTCGCGATCGGCCAGGTTCGAGTCGCTGCCGCGGACGAAGCTCTGGTCGATCTTGATCGTGCCGACGGGCAGTTCGCGCAGGTGGCTGAGGTTCCAGTAACCCGCACCGAAATCGTCGATCAGCAGGTCGAAGCCGTGCGAGCGCAGCTTCACCAGCTGGCGAAGGGTCTCCTCGGGCTCGCGCATGGCCGTGGATTCAGTGAGCTCGAAGCGGATGCGCGTGGGGTCGACGCCGAACGAGCGGACCACGCGGTGCAGCGTCTCGACGAAGGCCGGGCGGCTGAGCTCGTGCATCGAAAGGTTGATCGCCACGTAATCCACGTGGCGGCCCGCCTTGTCCCAGGCCTGGACCTGGGCCAGCACGGCGCGCAACACGTATTCGCCGAGGCCATGGATCAGGCCGGAACGCTCGGCCACGGCCACGAAGACGCTCGGCGGGACATCGCCGCGCACCGGGTGGTGCCAGCGCGCCAGCGCCTCCACGCCGGCAAGGCTGCCGTCGTGCAGGTGGCGCTTGGGCTGGTACTCGACATCCAGTTCGCCGCGCTGCAGGGCCTCGCGCAATTCGACGGTCAGCGCGAGGCGCTCGCGGGCGGCCTCGAGCATGCCTTCTTCATAGAAACGGAAATCGGCCTTGCCGGTTTCCTTCACCGCATACATGGCGGCATCGGCGTTGCGGATCAGGCTGTCCGCTTCCTTGCCATCCTGCGGCGCAATGGCCACGCCGATGCTGGGGCTGACCGCGACGAGCTGGCCCGCCACGTTCACCGGCTGCGAAACGAGGTCGAGCACCTTGCGGCACACCCGGACCAGGTTTTCCATGCCGCCATAGGATTTGACCACCACGACGAACTCGTCGCCGCCAAAGCGCGAGACGGTGTCGCGCTCGCGGACGCTGCTCCGAAGCGAGGTGGCCACGGCGCGCAGGAAGGTATCGCCCGCTTCGTGGCCCAGGGTGTCGTTGATCGACTTGAAGCCGTCGAGGTCGATGAACATCACCGCCAGCATGGCGTCGCGGCCGTCGGCCAGCGCCTCTTCCAGCTCGCGCATGAGGAACGCCCGGTTGGGCAGCCCCGTCAGGGTGTCGTGGTAGGCATGGAAGGCCAGGGCCCGGCGCGCTTCCTCGCGTGGATCCTTCAGGCGGGCGTGGAGCTTGCGGCGCTGGGTGACCAGCATGGTGATGACGATGGAGGCCACCGCGAAGACCACCACCAGCGAGACCAGCCAGCCGAGCCCGGCGCCGCTGGTGCTGAATCCCGAGCAGCTGTTGCCGTCCGGCCCCGCGAGGGGCCAGCGTGCGCAGTTCGAGACGGCATGGCGTATGCCGTTTTCGACGCTAATTGTCAGCACGCCTCGCTCCGGCCTGGCTTTGCCAGGCGCTGGGACCAACCAACCATTGTGACCTCACCGGGAGCCTGGGGAGAGCCCGGGCAAGGTACGACTCATCTCCGGCTTATCGGCCGTGGGCACCCGCAACTTTAATGCCCCCGCCACGCCGGGTCCCGCCGTCTTCACATTCGGTGAGATTGGCGGGCCCAGCACGCATGATGCTGCCTTAGCGGAAAAACGCAATCCGTGCCGTTCGTCGTACCCCGGATCAGCGTCCCTTGGCCGGGGCGGCCAGGTAGGTGTCGAACCAGGCCAGGGCCCGTGCGAGCACGTCGCGGCGGCTGGCGTCGCGGGCAAAACCGTGGCCCTCGCCCGGGTAGACGATCAGCGAGGTCGGCACGCCCTGGGCGCGCAGGGCGTGCCAGAACTCGAACGACTGCGGCGCCGGGGTCTCGGCATCGCGCTCGCCGACCACCACGAGCGTCGGGGTCTTCACGTGCTTGATGTAGTTGATGGCCGAGCTCTTGCCGTAGACGCCCGGGTCGTCATACACCGAGGCGCCGAAATACGGCTTCATCCACTGGTCGATCAGGTTCTGGCCGTAATAGCTCTGCCAGTTGGAAATGCCCGCGCCAGCCACCGCGGCCTTGAAGCGGTCGGTCTGGGTCACCGCGAACATGGTCATGAAGCCGCCGTAGCTCCAGCCGGTGAGGCCCAGGCGCTTGTCGTCGACCGGGTGGGTCTTCTCGATCGTATCCACGCCGGCCAGGGCATCACGCAGGTCGCCGTAGCCGAAATCCTTGCGGTTGGCCTGGACGAAGGCTTCGCCCTGCCCGTAGCTGCCGCGCGGGTTGGGCATGAACACGAAGTAGCCGAGCGCCGAGAGCGGCGCCGCACCGTAGCCGGCGTTGGGCCAGCGCGGGAGCACGGCGGCGGCGGGGCCGCCGTGGATCGAGACGATCATGCCGTAGCGCTTCGCCGGGTCGTAGTTGGCCGGGTACAGCAGCCAGCCCTGGACGTCATGGCCTTCGTTCTTCCAGGTGATCGACTCGGCCTTGCCCCACGACGGCTTCAGGCCGGCGTTGAAGGACGTGACCGCGACCGGGGCCGACTTCGCGCCGAGGTCGGCAACGTGCACTTCGTAGGGCTTGTCGAAGCTGCTGGCGACGAACGCGGCGTGGCTCTGGTCCTGGGTCAGCGAAAGCGACATGGAGAGGCGGCCGTCGCCCAGCGACATCGGCAGGTCGAACAGCGTGGTGGGGGTAGCCGCACCCTGCGCCGGCACCGCATAGCTGGTGACGCGGCTCGCGCCGGCCACCTGCTCGGAGACCACGAGGCGATCATCCGCCGCCCACGACAGCCAGGCCGGCGTGGTGTGGATATCGGGGGTGATGTCTTCCGGGGTGCCGCCGTTGGCAGGCACGGTCCAGATGTCGCCGCCCGTGGAGCCCTGGTCGCTCATCAGGCCGCCGATGAAGGCGATGCGCGAGCCGTCCGGCGAGAAGCGCGGCACGGCGATCTGCAGGTCCTTCAGCGGCCCCTTGAGGGCGTTGGTATCGACGATGACATTGCCCTTGGCACCTTCGGTGGCGGGCTGGACGTAAAGCTTGGCGATCCACCAGTTGTTATCGCCCGGCGGCTCGGCGGCGACGTAGGCGATGCGTTTGGCGTCGGCCGAAAGTGCATATTCGTAAACGTGCAGCCCGGCCGGGGTGAGGACGCGCACCGGGCCGCCGGAGGCGCCGACGGTCGCGACCTGCTGCACCTCCAGGCCCTCCACGCCGATCTCGCCCAGCTGCGGCTTGGCCGCGGCGGTGGCGCTGGCACGGCGCGTGGCGTTAGGCACGTAGAGGAAGGCCAGCTGCTTGCCGTCGGCCGACCAGGCCAGGCTGCTGACGTAGCCGGTGAGGTGGGTCAGGCGCTGTGCCGCGGCCTTGCTGGTGGTATCGACCACCTGGATATCGTTCTGCTTGCCCTCTTCCACGCCGGCGCCCTTGCCGCCGCAATCGGAGAGGAAGGCGAGGTGCTTCGAATCGGGTGCCCAGGCGACGCTGGTTTCGCTGCAACCCTTCGTGGCGGTTACCCGGCGGGCGTTGCGCCCGTCCACATCGGCGACCTGCAGCACGGGCTTGCCGTCGGTCTTCACCGCCCAGGCCAGGTGCTTGCCATCCGGCGAGATCGCCACGGACTCCACCGTGCGGACCTTGCCAAGGCTTTCCAGGATCGCGGCGATGCGCGGGTCGTCGGCTTTCGGGGCCGGCTCGGCCTGTGCAGCGGTGACACAGGCAAGCGCGATGGCTGCGGCGATCCAGGTTGTACGCATCGTTTGGGCTCAGGACGTGTAGGAGCGGTGAAACCTACCACACCACGTCCGCCGGGTTGTGGGAGCGCGCTGTGGGAGCGTGCTTGCACGCGATGGGTGCTTGCGCCACCACCCATCGCGCGCAAGCGCGCTCCCACAAGGAAGGGCCCGTCAAACCAGCAGGTTCTTGTACTCCGTATTCCGCTCGAACCAGCGCACGGCGTAGGAACATGCGGGGTGGATCTTCCAGCCGTTGTGGCAGGCCACGTCCACCGCCTTGCGGGTCAGCAGGTTGGCGATGCCGCGGCCGGCGACCGGCTCGGGTACCCCGGTATGCGTGATGACCATGGTCTTGCCTTCCAGGCGGTAATCGAGCTCGCACTCGTGGCCGTCCACGGTCGCCAGGAACACGGTGTTCGCACGGTCGTGGGTGATTTCCAGGGGTTTCGGGTCTGCACTCATCGTCGTTCTCTCCAAGCCATCTCGGCCGCCCCTTCGCATTCTGTCGATGGCCGGGGCGTTAGCTTTATCGATGACAGAGCATGCGCGCCTTCACCACCACAATCCAACACCCAACGGAGAAGCATCATGCAGAAATGGGGCAAGGCAGTCTGGACGGGCAACATCAAGGAAGGCCAGGGGCTCATCTCGAGCCAGACCGGGGTACTGAAGGATGCACCCTACGGCTACGCATCCCGGTTCGAGGATGGCCCGGGCAGCAACCCGGAGGAGCTGCTGGGCGCCGCGCACGCGGCGTGCTTCACCATGGCCCTCTCGCTCATGCTGGGTGACAACGGCCTCACCGCCGACCGCATCGAGACCAAGGCCGACGTCACGCTGGCGAAGGATGGCGAAGGCTTTTCGATCACCAAGGTCCACCTGACCACCAAGGCGAAGGTGCCCGGCACCGACCAGGCGAAGTTCACCGAGATCGCGAAGCAGGCGAAGGAAGGCTGCCCGGTGTCGAAGGTCCTGAAGGCCGAGATCACCATGGACGCCACGCTGGAAGCGTAAACTGCCCGCGCCGCCGGGTTCGCCCGGCGGCGCATCCGGCTGCCAGGGTAACGACCACACGTGCTGATCATCCACGAACACGGCAAACACGAACGCGCGACCGTCTGGACGCCAGGGATGGGCCGCCCCGACGCGCCGATCTGGATCGACCTGCTGGAACCGAGCGAGGACGAGCGCCGCTGCGCCGCCGAGATCACCGGGCTACGCGTGCCCGAGCGCTCGGACATCGTGAACCTCGCGATGTCGAGCCGCATCCGCACGGATGACGACGCGATGTACCTGTCGATCCCCTATTTCGCGGACACCAACAACGGCCACGCGTCACAGCCCGTCGGCATCGTGGTGACCAACCACGTGCTGATGACACTGCGCTTCAGCGAATCGCCCGCGTTCGACCTGGCCAACGAGAGCTGCACCCACCAGAACTGGGAATCCAGCGCGGACGTGCTGGCCACGCTGATCGAGGCCATCGTGAACCTGGGCGCGCAGCGCATGGAGGATGTCTCGGCCGAGCTGAAGAAGCTCTCCGACCGCGTGTTTACCCCGGAACGGCTTGGCACGCCCGTGCTGCGGGATTGCATGCTCGAGGTCGGCCGACTGGAGGGCATGCAGGCGCGCAACCGCTCGTCGATGCTGGGCGTCCAGCGCATCGTCTCGTTCGTGCGTGCGAAGAAGCCGGAATGGATGAGCGAAGCGGTGGAGGTCCGCCTGCGCGTGGTGGAGCACGACCTGCGCACGCTCGATGAATTCGACGACCAGCTCACCAACAAGCTGCAGTTCCTGCTGGATGCGACGCTGGGCTTCATCAGCACCGACCAGAACCATGTGATGAAGGTGCTGACCGTCACCTCGGTGGCGACGATCCCGCCGGTGATCCTCGCCGGCATCTGGGGCATGAACTTCAAGTACATGCCCGAGCTCAACTGGCACTGGGGCTATCCGCTCGCCATCCTGGTGATCATCGTCAGCATGATCCTGCCGGTGCTGTTCTTTAAATGGCGCGGGTGGTGGTCGGGGGACTGAGCATGCTGCGCAACCTGCTCCGCCCCGCGACCGCGCCGATCCGGCGCTGGGTGATGACCGCCTTCCCGAAGCCCCCTTCCGGCGGCATCGACTATGAACGCCCCGTCGGCGACCCCGGCCTGTTCGGGCCGAACTCGGTCACCTGGCGCATCCACAACGATTTCTGCGGGATGCTGGCGGGTGGCTTGTGCGCGCTGTACCTGCAGACGCTGCATCCCCGTGCGCTGGCTGGCGTGTGGGACCATTCGAACTTCCGCGGGGACCTGGTCGGCCGGCTGCGCCGCACCACCACGTTCGTGGGCGGCACGACCTACGCGCCCACGCACGAAGCGCAGGCCATGATCGAACGGGTCCGCACGATCCACGCGCAGGTGCGCGGCGTCGACGAGGCGGGCGTGCCCTACACCGCCGATGACCCCGACCTGCTCACCTGGGTGCACGTGAGCGAGATGTCCAGCTTCCTGGCCGGCTTCCGCGCCTATGGCCCGATGGAGGTGCCGCCGGCGGCGGCCGATGCCTACTTCAATGAAACCCGGCGCATCGCGGAGGCGTTGGGCGCCCGCGATGTCCCCGGCTCCGTCGCGGCCCTGGACGATTACGTGCGCAGCGTGATCCCCACCCTCGCCTATACCGAGCGCACCCGCGTCGTCCTCGAGGTGCTCGCCGACCTGGACCTGCCCGTCCCGCTCGCCGGCCTGTCACGCGACATCTTCCTCCACGCCGGCGCCTACCTGCTGCCACCCTGGGCGAGCGAGCTGCTACGCCGCAGCCCGGCCGACCAGATCAAGGGCCGCGTCGCGGCGCGAACGCTACGCGGCATGGCGCCGCTGTTCCGCGCGGCCCTGACCGATGGGGTCGCGACGCGATCGTGTCACCGGGTTGGGGTGGATCGGGGGCTGCTCACGACTTGGCCCGCACGGTGACCTGCCCCAGCCGCACTTGTGGGAGCGCGCTTGCGCGCGATTGACGCTGCCGCTAGCACCCATCGCGTGCAAGCACGCTCCCACAGCACGCCCCCACAACACGCTCCCACAACACGCCGCGTCCTTACAGGGGCTAGCGCCGTATGTGAAGGCCGCCGCGTGCGACTCAGTTCACAGTTCTCACCATTCCGCGAGAATTTGCACTAAAGTTATCGGCTTTCCGGTCGCTATAACTTGCTGGGGAGCCCACCGGCTCCTTCGCGCGTCGCGATCACCAGGGCTCACAGGGGGCCTTCTCGGGGGAGGATGGGTTCGGTGCGACTTCATACGATCAAGCGTGGCCTGCTGGCCGCGGGCATGGGCCGGCCGTGAGTTCAGCCTGGCACTCGCTCGCCGGTGGCATGCCGGAATCCAGGCTCCTCGCCTCCGTGGCGGAGTTCACCCATCACCGCGATATCGACGCGCTGGACCACAGCCTCGTGCTGTCGATGGCCGAACTGGTCGCGGTGAAGAGCGTGACCCTGTGCAAGGCGGGCGACAGCCTGCAACACCCCGTTGAATCCCTGACCGTCTGCACCCGCAACGGCGAGGGCCGCTGCGTCGTCGAGGCGCTCGAGCCCATGCGCGATGGCGACCCGGTGGATACCATCGTCTGCTCGATGGAGACGCTGGAAGTCATCTCCGACGTGACCGACGACGGCAGCTGCCGGCTGGTCGTGCCGATCATCCGCGACCATGTCGCGATCGGCGCCCTGATGCTCGAGGCCGACGACACGCTGGATAGCGTGCGCACCATGGTCGAGGGCTTCGCCCGGATCTATGCCAACTACATCGCCCTGCTCAATGAGAGCGAGCGCGACAAGCTCACCGGCCTGTACAACCGCCGCAGCTTCGAACAGCGCCTGCAGCGGCTGCTGAAGCTCCAGCGCCAGCGCGCCCGCGCGCTGCGTCGCGACGAGGAGCGGCGCAGCGCCAGCGAGGATGTCGCGCAGATCTACCTCGCGATCCTCGACATCGATCATTTCAAGCGCATCAACGATACCTGGGGCCATGTCTACGGCGACGAGGTGATCCTGATGCTCGCGCAGCAGATGCGCGCCTGCTTCCGCCAGAACGACGTGCTGTTCCGGTTCGGTGGCGAGGAGTTCGTGATGCTGCTGGCGTCGGAGGACAAGTTCTCGGCCGCCAATGCACTGGAGCGTTTCCGCGAGCATGTCGCCCGCTGGTCGTTCCCGCAGGTCGGCCACGTCACGGTGAGCATCGGCTACGCGCGGATCAGCGAGCACGACTATCCCGAGATCGTGCTGGATCGCGCGGACAAGGCGCTGTACTACGCCAAGCAGAACGGGCGGAACAGCGTGCAGGGCTTTGAGGCGCTTACCGCGCGAGGCGAACTGGCTGCGCCGGTGGCGTTGGGCTCGATCGATCTGTTCTAAGCGCGTGACAACCTGTGGGAGCGCGCTTGCGCGCGATGGGTGTTACCGCAAGCCCCATCGCGCGCAAGCGCGCTCCCACAACGGCGTGACTGCAGCCGTTGGTTACTTCACCACACCGCAAGCAATGCGATCACCGCCACCGCCCAGCGGCTTGGGTTCGTCGGAGTAGTTGTCGCCGCCGGCGTGGATCATCAGCGCGTGGCCCTTCAGCGTGGCCAGGCTCTTCAGGTGCGGGGCGGTCACAGCGGTCGTATCCGTGCCGTCGGCACCCACCGTGATCTTCGGCAGGTCGCCTTCATGGCCCATGCCGTCCGGACCTTCGTGCTTGCCGGTCTTGGCCGGATCGAAGTGGCCACCGGCCGCCAGCGCGGCGCCCTTCTTGCCGTCCTTCTCGCCCGGCGCGCAGCTCGGCTTCTCATGCAGGTGGAAACCATGCTCGCCCGCCGGCAGGCCCTTGAGGTCCGGGGTGAAGACGAGGCCGCCAGCGCTTTCGCTGATCTTGACCGAGCCCACTGACGCGCCGTTGCCGTCAACCGAGACCATCGTCATCGGCACCGTCACGCTCTTGTCGGCCGCCTGCGCCGCGCCACACACCAGCAGCCCGGCCGCCACGATTGCGAACTTTCTCATCTTGCACTCCCCAAACGGATGAAAGGTGGTCTGGGATACTGCACCGCGCGTGCACGTGGCGTCCACATCGGCGACCCGGCCCTTGTGGGAGCGCGCTTGCGCGCGATGGGTTTGCCGCGAGCACCCATCGCGCGCAAGCGCGCTCCCACAGGCGGGGGGTGGGCTAGCTGCCGAAGATCGCGCGGATGTCTTCTTCCGTCAGCAAGCGCCACGTGCCCGGCTCGAGACCACCGAGCGTCAGGCCGCCGAGGGCGGTGCGCTCCAGCGTCTCGACATGGTTACCGACGGCGGCGAACATCCGCCGGACCTGGTGGTAGCGGCCTTCGGTGAGCGTGAGCCGCACGTGGCGTGGCCCGAGCACCTCGAGCGATGCCGGTTCCAGCGGATCGGTTTCGCCTTCCAGCATCAGCGTGCCCGCGGCGAACACCTCGGCTTCGTTGCCTTTCAGGTCTTCGGCCAGGGTCGCTTCGTACACCTTCCCGAGTTCGCTCTTCGGCGAAATGATCCGGTGCAGCAGCTGGCCGTCGTCGGTGAACAGCAGCAGGCCGGATGTATCCCGATCGAGCCGCCCCACGGTGGAGAGCACGGGGTTGCGCACTCCGAAGCGCGGCGGCAGCAGGTCGTAGACCAGCCGGCCCACGTCCTTGCGCGAGCAGGTGTAGCCGGTGGGCTTGTTGAGCATCAGCAGCATGCCCTGCGGCGGGTCGAGCGGCTCGCCTTCGAAGCGGACATCGGCGTGCTCGACCTTGTCGTCGGCGTACAGCACCTCGCCGCTGGCATCGGTTACCGCACCTTCGCGGAAGAGCTGGGCGACCTGCTTGCGGCTGCCGTAGCCGAGGTTGGCGAGGAGTCTTACGAGTTTCATGGGCGGGGATCCTTCGCTTCGATCACCTTGAAGCCATCGCGATCGACCACGGTGCGCACCTGCCCGAAGCAGGCGGCAAGCGTGGCCTCGTACGCGAGATGGCGGTTGGCGACCATCCAGAAGCGGCCGCCCGGCGCCAGCGCGCGGGCAGCGGTAACAATGAAGGCACGGCCAAGTTCAGGCTGGTCGGCACGGCCCTGGTGGAAAGGCGGGTTGGAAACGATGGCGTCGTAGCGGCCATCCACGCCATGGGTGACATCGCCCCACACGACCCGCGTATCGATCGCGCGGCCGCTGCGAGCGACCGCCGCGGCGATGTTCGTGCGGGCCGGCTCAAGGGCGCGCCCTTCGGCCTCGAAGAGGTCGATCGACGTCACCTGTGCGCAACGCTCGACTACTTCGCAGGCGAGGTAGCCGAAGCCTGCACCGAGGTCCGCGACGCGACCGCGCAGGTCGCCGGGGAGCACGCTGGCGAGCAAGGCCGACGCGATGTCGATGCGATCCCAGGCGAACAGTCCGCGGCGGCTGGTGAAGCGGCCGTCAGCGATCGGCTGGGGAGCGTCGAGCGCGAGCCATTCACCGAGCAGCGCGGCGTCGGGGGCCGCGCCGGGCAGCGTCCAGAAGACGCGGCATTTGTGTTTCGAGAGCTGGCCGACGCTTCCGGACAGCAGGGCGAGGTCCGCTTCGGCGGTCTTGGCGCCTTCGGTGTTGGGGACGCTGGCGACGACGATGCCGGTGGGTGAAACGACGCTCATGGCCTGGGCGAACAACAGGCGGGTTTCTTCGCGTTGGCGGGTGGGGAGGATGAGGACGAATTCGTACTTGGCGGCGTCTACCATCGCGCGCAAGCGCGCTCCCACAGGGGGTGTGTTGGCTGTGGGTGGGTCGGTGATGACGTCGTATTTGTGGCGGGCGAGTGCGTTGGCGGCGGGGGCGAATGATTGTTGCAGCACCCAGCCGGGGCGGATGTGTTCGCGAAGGGCCACGCCTTCGCGGGCGCGCAGCATCAGCACGCCGCCTTGCGCCGGCAGCGTGAGTTCGCCGGTGGCGAAGGGTACGAACAGCGCTTCAAGCGCGGCGTCGGAGGCGGAACCGGCGGACACGTCGGTGATTCCATGAGGTCTTGGACCCGCCATTCTAGCGTTTTGTACGGAGCCCGCAGATTTGTCCAATAACGACACCCGGCCAGCCGCCAGACTCTGCCTTCCCGACTTTTTTCCCCGGAGATCCACCCCCATGCCCTATATCAAGGTCAAAGACGGCACCGAGATTTTCTACAAGGATTTCGGCAACGGCCAGCCGGTCGTGTTCTCGCATGGCTGGCCGCTCAGCGCCGATGCGTGGGATGCGCAGATGATGTTCATGTCGAACAACGGCTTCCGTACGATCGCCCACGATCGCCGCAGCCACGGCCGCTCGACGCAGACGTTCGACGGCAACGACATGGATACGTATGCCGATGACCTGCACGCCCTGATCGAAGCGCTGGACCTGAAGGACATCATCATGGTCGGCCATTCCACCGGTGGTGGCGAAGTGGCGCACTACATGGGCCGCCATGGCACGAAGCGCGTTGCGCGCGCCGTGCTGGTGGGCGCCGTGCCGCCGCAGATGATCAAGACCGAAGCCAATCCGCTGGGCCTGCCGAAGAGCGTGTTCGATGGCATCCGCGATGGCGTGTGGAACGATCGCTCGCAGTTCTACCGCGACCTGACGATGCCGTTCTACGGCTACAACCGCGATGGCGCCAAGGTGTCCGAAGGCGTGCGCGAATCGTTCTGGCTGCAGGGCATGATGGGCGGCCTGAAGGGCCAGTACGACTGCATCCGCGAGTTCTCGGAAGTCGATTACGGCCCGGACCTCGACAAGATCGACGTGCCGGTGCTGCTGATCCATGGCACCGACGACCAGATCGTACCGATCGACGCCGCCGCCCGTTCGGGCGTGAAGCGCCTGAAGAACGGCACGCTGAAGGAATACCCGGGCGCCCCGCACGGCCTGGTGACCACCGAGCAGGACAAGTTCAACGCCGACCTGCTGGCGTTTGCGCGGGGCTAAGCCCGCACGCCTGCCTGACCCTTGTGGGAGCGCGCTTGCGCGCGATGGACGGTGCCGCACCCTTCATCGCGTGCAAGCACGCTCCCACAACGCCCCCCTGACCCTGTGGGAGCGCGCTTGCGCGCGATGGCGGTGCCGAACGGTCAGCTACTGCACGAAAGCATCGAGCAGCCGACCCGGTCGCGGGCCCAGTCGGGCCGGCGGCCGGCGAGGTGATCCTTCCCGGGCTGCGCCTCGTACGGATAACGCAGGACCTCGAGCAGCTCCGTCACGCCGCTGTTATCGCCCTGCTCCGCCTTGTCGATCGCCTGGTGGGCAAGGTAGTTGCGCAGCACGTAGCGCGGATTGCTCGCGTGCATCAGCGCCAGCCGCTCTTCCTCGGAGGCCTCGTCCTCGCGCACCCGCTGTACGTACTGGTTCAGCCATGCATCCAGCGGTTCACTGACCGCCAGGCGCTGCGCCTCGCTGTAGAACGCCGCACCCAGCACACCCGCATGCGGAGCATGCACGTCCAGCGACGCGAGGTCGCGGTAGAAGATCGTCATGTCCATGCCGCCGGCGGTCAGCACGCCGCGCAGGTCGGCGATGAGGTCGTCGTCGCCGTCGCGCGCATGCAGCAGGCCGAGCTTCGCGGCGGAATACGCCGCGTCGGTCGCCTCGAAGGTCTCGACGTACGCATCGAGGCCCCGCTGCAGCGGCTCCGCGCTATCGAACAGCGGCGACAACGCCTGCGCCAGCGCCTGCAGGTTCCAGTAGCCGATCTGCGGCTGGTTGCCGAACCGGTAGCGGCGGTGCTGGCGATCCGTCGTGTTGGGTGTCCAGTCCGGGTTGAAGTCGTCGATCCAGCCGTACGGGCCGTAATCGATGGTGAGGCCCAGGATCGACAGGTTGTCGGTGTTCATCACCCCGTGGACGAAGCCCACGCGCATCCATTCGGCCATGAGCCGGGCCGTGCGCGTGCTGACCTCGCGGAAGAAAGCGGCATAGCGCTCCGCTTCCGGCAACGCGTCGATCGCAGGGAAATGCGTGCGGACGGTGAAGTCCACCAGCCGCCGCAGCAAGGTCGTGTCTCCCCGCGACGAGGGCAGCTCGTAGTTACCAAAGCGCAGGAAGCTCGGCGCGACGCGACAGACGATGGCGCCGGGCTCCGGAGCCGGGTTGCCGTCATACATCACATCGCGCACGACCTGGTCGCCCGTGGCCACGACCGAAAGCGCACGCGTGGTCGGTACCCCCAGGTGGTGCATGGCCTCGCTGCACAGGAACTCGCGGATTGATGAGCGGAGCACGGCGCGGCCATCGGCGCCGCGCGAGTACGGCGTACGCCCTGCGCCCTTCAACTGGAGCTCCTGGCGCCCGTCGTGCGCGGTCAGGACCTCACCCAGGCCGATCGCGCGGCCGTCGCCGAGCTGACCGGCCCAGTGGCCGAACTGGTGGCCACCGTAGGCCATGGCGTAACCGGTCATGCCCCGGATGCTGGCGTTGCCCGCGAAGATCTCCGCGAAGTCCGGCCGCCCCGGGTCGATGCCGAGCATGGCCGCGACCTCGCCCGACACGGCCACGATGCGGGGTGCCGCCGCGGGCGTCGGTTCGACCCAGGAAAAGGCCGCGCCGGTCACCTGGCGCGAGGCCAGGTGCGTATCCGGGTCGGCGGGCAACTCGCGGGTGAAGGCGTTGTCGAAGCGGAGGTCTGTCATCGGGGTGGGGGCTTGGGCGTTCTCTGGTATATCCGGCCGGACATGGGCCGCAACAACCCCCATCACTCTGCGGGAGCGCGCTTGCGCGCGATGGATCTTGTCGCGGGTCCCATCGCGCGCAAGCGCGCTCCCACAGAATCCCGGAGGCGCGCGGCAGGACGGCCCACCATGAATTTGCGAAAACGTGCACACTAGCGCCCCCGAACCTTCGACCATGGCCCGCATGCGCCTGCCGACCGTCACCGCTGCCTTGCTTGCCGCGCTGGCCGCCCTCCCGGCGGAGGCGGCGGTGCCGCCGCGCAGCGACAAGACGCTGGTGGAGCTGATCGACAGCACCATGGGCACCCTGCCCAATGCGGTGGACCAGCTGGCGGCCAAGGTACCGGGCGGCCTTCACTCCACGCCGGATGCCCCCTCGCAGATCGTCCGCAGCGCGCCGTTCGTCACCCGGGATGGTTTCCGGGTTTCGGCCCTGGAGGTGCGCGGGTTCAACGAAGGCGGCGACGTGCCGATGGCCCGGTTCACGTCGATCCAGCTGGAGCAGCGCCCCTGCTTCACCCGCCAGGACATCGCCGGACACTTCCACGTGGCGAGCTCGGAGACGACGCTACCGACCGCGCCGTCGATGCTGCCCAACCGCTACACCATGATGCAGATGCCGTGGGGTCGCCTGTCGTTCGGCAGCTCCCAGGAAAGCGGCAGCTGCGTGATCGCCATCGTCGGTGACGCGACGGGTGGCTTGGCCGGCGTGCAGATGCCTTTGCCACTGCCCCAGCCGACCTCCATGCCCGGCATGCCCGACCTGCGCCGGACCTGGCCGATGCCCGCCAGCGCCTACCCGGCCAGCCCTTATCCCGCGGAATGAAGCAAGGCGGGTGAGAGCAGCCCGCTGACGCGCTCGATCCGGTCCTCCGGTACGGCGGGCGAGAACAGAAAGCCCTGTAGCTCGTCGCACCCGGCATCGCGCAGGAACTGCCGCTGCTCCTCGGTCTCCACGCCTTCCGCCACCACGCACAAGCCCAATGCCGAGCCCAGGTTGGAGACGGCCCGCACGATCGCGGCCGAGTCCTCCGCCAGCGGCGCCATCTGCACGAACGAGCGATCGATCTTCACCTTGTCGACGTCCAGGTCCTTCAGCAGCGTGAGGCTGGAATAACCCGTGCCGAAGTCGTCCAGCGAGACGCGCACACCGGCACGACGCAGCCGCTTCAGCAGCAGGGTCGCCGCGCCATCGGCATGCACGATCGCGGTCTCGGTGATCTCTAGCTCCAGCCGCCGCGGCGGGAGGTTGGTCTCGGCCAGGATGGACAGCACCGTATCGGCGAAGCGGCTGTCACGCAGCTGCACGGCACTCACGTTCACAGCGATATACAGGTCGTCCACGCCCTTCATCCGCGCACACGCCGTGCGCAACACCCATTCACCCAGGCGCCCGATCAGGCCGGTCTCTTCGGCCACCGCCACGAACTGCACCGGCGGGACGACGCCCAGCTTCGGGTGCCGCCAGCGCGCCAGCGCCTCCAGGCCGATCACCTTGCCGTCGGACGCCCGCACCATCGGCTGGTAATGGCAGCTGAGGCCTTCACCGGTGCGCATGGCTTCCTCGAGCGCCAGCTCCACTTCACGGCGGTGCGCCAGGGAAGCGTCCAGCGCGTCGGAAAACACGGTGTAGCGGTTGCGCGCCTTCTTGGCCTCGTACAGCGCGCTATCCGCCTTGCGCGCCATTTCGCCGGAGGTGACGGCGTCGGCGCCAATCCGTACCACGCCGATCGACGTGCCGATGAAGGCCTTCGCGGCAAGCACGTCGAACGGCGTCGCGGCAAGCGTCAGCATGGCATCGGCCAGCGCATCCAGGTCGAGATCGCCGCTGTCCTCGACGAGCACGGCGAACTCGTCGCCACCGATGCGCGCGACGACATCGTTCGCGCCGACCGCATGGCGCAGGCGCTGGCCAAACTGCACCAGCAGCTCATCGCCCACGAGGTGGCCGTAGGTATCGTTGACCTTCTTGAAGCCATCCAGGTCGAGGTAATACAGCACCGCCCTGCCCCCGTTCTCCGCGGCGCGCGCCACGCTCGCATCGAGGCGGCTGAAGAGCGCCGTGCGGTTGGAAAGACCGGTGAGCGCGTCATGGCAGGCCAGCCAGCGCACATGCGCCTCGGATTCGCGTAGCTCGGTGATATCCGTGACCGACGCGAGCACGTGCGGCTCGCCATCCAGTTCGATGCAGGTCTTGCGGGTCAGCAGCGTGCGCACCCTACCCTGGAAATCATGCACCGCCTCTTCCGATTCCACCACCTCGTGGCTACGCAGGACGGCGTCATCGCCCCGTGCGAAGCGCTCTGCCTGCTCCGGGGGAAACATATCCGCGTCGGTCTTGCCGAGCACATCGTCGGGCTGGAAACCAAAATAGTCACAGCCCATGCGGTTGACGAACACCCAGCGGTGCGCCGCATCGCGCACGAACATCGCCGTGGGCATCAGTTCAAGCACTTTCGACCAGTTGGCAAGGTCCTGGATCACGCGCGCCCCCGTGCTTCGTTAACGGCCAATCTGCGACCCATGTCGTGACGTGGGTGTGTGCGGTTCCGTTTATGTGCGCGCGGGGTTTCGAGGAATGCACTAAGTCGGCAAGAAAAGCGCGGCGCGGATAAGCACGCTCAAGGGATCAGCCGGGCGGTCCGTCACGCCAGCGGACGATGGTATAGAGGCTCTGCCGCGGGTCGCGCTCGGGTACCGCCACGGCGAACAGGACCGTCGCCTCCACCAGCGAACGCGAACCGTGGCCGTCATCCGCCAGCGCCCGGAACGTGATGGCCCGGCCAGGCAGCGCATCGCCAAGCGCCAGGCCACCTGGCAGGTTCTGCAGGGGCGTACCCGGGGGCGCACCATCGCGCGCCGCAATCACCGCGCGAGCCGATTCCAGGTCCAGCCCGCGAAGGGTGGCCATGGCCAGCAAGGGCGCGAACTCCGGCTGTGGGGTCTGGCGGCCCGACCAGATCGTTATGGCGGGTTCGATCCGGCCATACAAAGCCGGGTCCATGCCGGGCAACGCTTGCAACTCTTCTACCGCGGCGAACGGCACGGGACGCCTTGTCGGGGTGTTCGGCGGCTCCTGCGACGCCAGCCCCGGCGTCGCCGACGTGCCATCGTCAGCCACTGGCGCACCCACCATGCCTCGCGATGCCTCCACGCGGCGGCGCAGGGCCGTGGCACGCGAATCCGCGCACCCAGCGGCGATGAACAACGCCTGCAGCGTCCGCGAATCGGCACTGTTGATGTCGACCTTGCCATTTTCGTCCTGGATGCCCACGGCCACGTGCATCCCGTCGAAGTCGAAGGCGAGCGAGCGGCCATCGCCAGGCAAGCCGGCACCGGACGACGGTACGTCACTCATCTCCGCCAGCACCGCTTGCCGCCGTCGTGCGTCGATCGCGGCGATACCGCGCATGATCCCCGCTTCCGCCGCATAGCGGGCCCGCTGCTGGCCCAGGGTGAAGCGCGTCTGCAGCGCCTCGACCCGGGCGATGCTCGCGAAGCCGCCCACCAGGATGGCTAGCAAGGTGCACGCCCATAGCACCACGAGCAACGCGACGCCTTGCTGCCGAATCTTCATGGCGCCCCCGCAAGGCGAAGTGCCGCCCACTGCACATTGACCGCGTCCGGGTCCTGGCGAAGGGCGACCACGACGGGCGGCCACGCATCACGCCCCTCCTCCGGAACCACGCTGATTTCAACGGCGCCGGGCAAGACCGTCGGCGTCGTCCATGCATCGAGCCACATGGAAGAGCCACGGGCGGCATAGCGCAACCGTAGCGTTCGCACGCGGGCCAGGAGGACATCCTGCGCGCCGGCGGTCACATCGGACTGACTGCCGGGTAACGGGGAGAAATGTGCCTCAAGCGCCTGGCCCTGCGATGCCTCATTCGCGAGAGCCAGTTCAATGCGCTGCGGACCGAGCTTGCCAAGATAGCCTGGCAAGGTGGACACGAATCGAACGTGCGTGGCATCACCTTCGAATACCACGGGTGCACCTCGTTCGTTCAACATCCAGGGCAGCGCCGTGGCGGAAGCCAGCTGGCGGCGCAGGAATTCCCGGGCGCCGCGCACTTCATCGAGGCGCGCGATGATCGACGCGCCATGACCCGTGGCCAGCGTCGTCGAACGTACGCCCGAATAGACGCCAAGCAACAGGATCGCGAGCAACGCCAGCGCCGCCAGCACCTCAAGCAAACTGAAACCGCGGGCGCGCCTCATGGGCCGGCTACCGAAGTCATTGACGCAGGCACCGGTTCATCCTGCAGGCGCAGCGTGGCGAACGAAGCATGGCGCTCGGTGCGGCCTTCGTGCCAGCGAATATCCAGGTCGATGCGATACACATGCAAATCGGGGGTCTGACCGGGTGCGGCCGCTTGCGCGCGGGTGACGGTCCGCCATTGGAACTGCGCGTCATACCGGCCTTCCCGCGTTCCTTCGCGCAGCGGCTCAAGGCGGCCGGTCGCATCCAGCGTGGTGTCGGCGAACATCGCGACCCGGTTCAACGTGCGCGCATGCCCGGTCAGTTCCGTCGCGGCACCGGCTACGTGCATCACCGCACCAAACGCCAGGGCGAGCAGGAGAATGGCGGCGATCGTTTCGAGCAGGCTGAAGCCCGCTTGGGTGCGCTGGCAACGAAGGGAGGAGGCGGCCATGCGGCGAGGCTTGCATTCCATCGTTTCAGTCGCGTGTCGTTGCATGCAAAAAAGGGGGCGGCACCACGGCCGCCCCCTCTATCCGTCCTTCCTGGACAACCACTCCCCTTAGATACCGACGCAGCCGTTGACCTTGGTCTGGCCGGTGGTGTTGGTCAGGTCAGCATTGCTCAGCCAGGCGTAGCCGGTGGTGATGCGACCGATCTTCGTCACCGACGTGCGCGAGGTGGTGTTGTACGGCGAGAACATAAGGCCACGAACCGCAGCCGCGCTGGAACCGTTGGCCTGGGCATTGGCCAGCAGGTAGGTCACGGCGAGGATCGGGTAGCCCGTCGACGGATCGGCGTAGTCGTTCGGGTTCACCACGGCGATGCACTTGCTGGTGGTCGACAGCGCGTTCAACACCGGGCGGCCATTGGCGTCGGCGTTGTCGGCAATGACCTGGTCATAGGCAAGGTTCACGGCAACGGCGGTGGTGCCAAAGCCCGTCGACGGATTGACGGCCAGGCCGGAGTGGGAGTTCGTCACCGACGCAAACTTGGCCGGAGCGGTCACACCGTTCGCAGCTTCAGCGTAGCCGATCGAACCGTTGGTCGCATTGACCGCCGTGGTCACGCCAGCGTTGCCGCTCGCACCGACCTTGGTGGTCCACGCACCGAAGTACGCCTGCGCACCCAGCGCCTTGCCGGACGAATCGGTCGTACCGGTGAACGTCTGGGTCGTCGTGAACTTCGTCGCCGGCAGGGTGGCCGCAACCGGGTTGCCGTTGGAGTCGTTGTGCGCCGGCACGATGTTCGACGGGCACACCGCGGACAGGTGGTTGAGGAACGAGAACGAGGTGCCGCTACCGTCGCTGCGGTACACGATGTTGATCGGGCCCGACTGACCGGCGACCAGGTCCTTCCAATCGGTGATCTGGCCTTCGGTGAGCGTCATCGTGTTGACGCCGGTCTTGTTGAACACCACCGCGATCGAACCCGCGATGGCCGGCAGCTGCACCGGCTGGGTGCCGGCGCCATGGCCGGTGACATAGTTGTTGAACTCGCTCAGCGACATCGGCGCGTCCGACGCGGCGAAGGCGGCCTGGGCGAGGCTACCGCCACCCGGGGCGGCGCTGAAGCCCTGCGGCAGGGCAGCGTTGCTCTCGAGGCACTTGCCGTTGACCTGGAAGTGCGTCGCATCGTTGCCCGCAAGGATCTTCTTGCCGGCGCCGCTGCCCGTCGGGCAGTAAGAGACGCTGACGCCGCTGGTGGCGGCGGCATAGACGCCGAACAGCGAACCGGCGCCCGGGGTGATCGGGTTACCGATCGTGGTGGTGGCGGCACCGGTGTAACCGATCGCCGGCAGCGTGGCGCCACCGCCGACCAGGCTCTGGGCACCGGCAACAGAAGCGAGCGACATCAGCACCGCGCCCGCAACGAACTTCATGCGGGTGTTTCCCATCGAAAAATCGCAACGCATGGTGTATCCCCTTGCATAGAAGCCCCCCAAGTGGAGGCCTTGCAAGCATCCGCTCGCGCGATGACCTCCGCGTGTTACCGCGATGTCCGCGAATATGTTCGCTCAGTGACTTCGGCAAATGCGGAAACACGACTGCATCACACTTGCTGCGTAATGGACACATGACGCGTCACATAACAGGAAATGCATTTCCTACCCAGGATCTTGTGGGAGCGTGCTTGGGCGCGATGGGCGATGCCGCTAGCGCCCATCGCGTGCAAGCACGCTCCCACAGCAGGCTCCTACAGGGGTGGCAGTGATTACATGCGACGGAGTGCCTTGCGCTCGTCGTCGGTCAGCTGGCCGCTGTCGTTGCGGCTAAGCACCTGCACCGGTGATGTGTTGTCGTAGCCCGCCGCTGCCGGCAATACGCTCGAGGTGTTATCGCCATCGCGCAGCACGCGCACCGAGATCTCCGAAGGCATCTTGCTGCGCGAATCGCTCTGCTGCTTGCGCGCGACATCTTCTGCCGCCTGGGATGCCGCCGTGGCCGCCGCGCTCGCTGCATTGAGCGCACCCACGTTAACGGCGGCCGTCACCGGGATACCGATGGCATCGCCCTTGACCTGGATATTGTCCGCATTGGCCACGCGCGCCGCCGCGATAACCAGGTTGCCGGACACACGGATGCCTGCGTCGCCCGCATCGACCGTGCCGCGTGGCGCGATGAGGTAGGCGTTGCCTGGCTCGGCGCCCTCGACCGTCTGCAGGGTAGCGATACCGGCACCGGCTACCTGGCCACGCGCGTCGACGCTGCACCAGGCATCGTTGTCACACAGGAATACCGGCGGCGGTACTTCGCTGCTCGTCTTCGCACCCTGCCCCGCGTTGATATCACCGTTGGAGCTCCAGATGGTGACATCGCCGCCCTGCTCGGTGAACACGCGGCTCTGCGCGAGGAGCAAGCTGCGGTCGGTGAAGACATTGACATTGCCCGTCTCGAGCGTGAGCAAGCCCATGGAGTTAGGCCCGGCGAGCACGGTTCCCTGCGCGTTGACGAACTGCGCGGGGGCCGATGTGCTGCCGATAAGTGCCTGGCCGCCAGGGCCCAGCAAGGTAACGTCGCCGCCCTGCTGGGTCTGGATCGTCGAGCTGCGGATATCCAGGTTGCCCGTATTCACGGTGGCGGCCGCGCCATTCAATCCACCCTGCCCGCTGCCGTTGGCGGTGTAGCCGAGGGAACTTGGGAACAGCGTGTTCAGCGCCGCATAGCCACGCGCGTACTGCCCGGCGTAAGGGCTGGACGCGTCACCATAGTCCGCGCCAACCTGGCCGAGCAGCTTGAATAGTTCGGTTTCGGCGAACATCCGCTGGACGACCTCGGGCTCCTGGGCCAGCAGGTCACGCGCCTGCTGCGTCGTGAGCGGAGCCACCACGTCGTCGGTCACATGCCCCGTCGCGGTCGCCCTGCCCGCGATGCGCCGTTGCATGAACTCGACCAGGTCGGGAAGCAGGCTGGGCAGGCCATCGGTGCCATCCATGTAGTGCGCGAGGAACGCCACGGTGTCCACGCCGGGGCCAACACCGAAGTTCACCAGAACATCTGCGCTTTCGTGCGGAAGGTACGGGTTGTACGCATTACCGACGGCTTCGATACCGGTCGGATACGCGTTTACACCGTCACCGCGATTAGCGACATCGGCCTGGCTGATGAACGGCCCGACATCGCGCCCGGCTTCGACCACGAACGAACCCGGGCCGCCCAACTGGAGCGAGGGCGCCACTTGATCGTTGGAGGGCGTGTCGTAAATGTCGCGGCCGGCGGAGACAAGCGTGATATCCGCCCGACGCGTGTGCTGACCCACCAGCGAAAGATTGACGATGTCGCGTCCGGCGCGGATGTCAGCCTGTTTGGAAGGAAGCAGGGTAAGGAATTGTCCGTAGAGATTGCCTGAGCCGACTCGACCTTCACTGATGTCTCCTTCCAGTGCATAGATCCGTACCGGGTTCGTATCGTCGGCGTGTAGCGCATCGGCCTCATGGTAAATCGCATTGAATTGCGCGGCCCTGGGATCCCAGGTCACCCACGAGCTGCTGCGGATATCAATCGGATTCAGCGGCGAAGGCATGTCGTCGGGCGAGGAATCCACAAGGCCAAAGCTCCGGCTGGACGTATCGGAGGCGATCTTTGCCAACGAGACGTTGTCAGCCGCCAGCAGGGTGAGGTTACCGCTCGCGGAGGGGAACAGCTCACCGCTGGTCAGGATATCGATGCTGCCACCCAGCGCGGAAAACGCGATCGTTGAGGGCAAGAGCGGTCCGGCCAGGCCACCGCCCCCTTGGAAAGGCGCGTGCGAGAACAGGTCGCCTGGCGCAAGCAGGCTGCCGAACACCACATCGCCTGCTGCGGCTTGGGCGGTGAACGACGAGGACGTCGAATAGCCCTGGCTGTCCGGCCCACCTGCCGGAAGGATCGGCTGCAGGTTGGAGCTTCGATAATACGACGGGTCGTAAACCCCGCCGATATCCACGCCCTGCCTGGCACTCACGTTGACCTGCGCGTCCTGCATGCCTAACAAGGTGGACACCGGCGTCGTAGCCTCAACGCCGCCCGACGAATACCCAAGACCGAACGCGGCCAGCGAGGGCGAAGCGGCCACCGCGCCATCCGCACGGATATCGCCGGTGCCCTTCGCGACGAAGTACGTGCCACTGAGTATGTCGCCACCAGCATGCACCGAGAGATCACCACCTCCGACGGTGGTAATCGATTTGCCATCGGCATTCTTGTACCAGGTGGTGGGCAACGACACCGACAGCTCGCTGATATCCCCGCCGGCGTCCACATCGACATTGCCGCCAATGCTCATCACGCCCTGGTGGAAGTTCGAGAAATCGATGGACGAACTTGAGCCATCGGCTGCATTGCCCACCTGCATCCATTGCCACCAGTACTGCGCGATCGAACCGCCCGGGGTCCCCTTGGTCTGCGATCCGTCACTGTCGGCAAAATTCTGAATGCTGGCGATGTCGCCGCCGGCACGCAGATGGATATCGCCCGCGTGGTCAGGATTCACAAGGCCGTTGACCAGCATGTCGGGCTGGGTCGCAGCCGCACCGCTGTCGTGTTCAGACGGGCGCAATACATCGACGTTGGTGCCAGCAGACGTGCCATCCGCGGGAGCGCCCGCGGTATAGATGGTCGCGGGCGCCGCCGCATCCAGCCAGCGG
Organism: Luteibacter sp. NPDC104163; assembly: GCF_055584245.1. Classification (NCBI taxonomy): domain Bacteria; kingdom Pseudomonadati; phylum Pseudomonadota; class Gammaproteobacteria; order Lysobacterales; family Rhodanobacteraceae; genus Luteibacter; species Luteibacter sp. NPDC104163. The sequence goes on along the minus strand of NZ_JBVJMK010000002.1, from coordinate 261,968 downwards.
ATATCGCCGGCCGAGGCCAGGTCGATGTCGCCCGTGCCGGTGCGGATCGTCGTCGGCATGTAAAGGACCTTGCCGGCGAGCGGGCTGCCCACGGTCACGGCCGTGGGGTCGGTCAAGGTGTCCTTGACCGCGAAATGCCCATCCAGCGCGATGTCGGCGGTCGATGTGGCCGCGGTCCCCAGCGGATCGGAACCGGCGAGGTCCGCACCGGCCACAAGGCGATACGATGTACTCGGCCCACCCAGCAAGGTGGCCGAGGCCAGCGAAGCGGCATTGCCATACGAAGGCATGTTCGACGGCGAGTTGTTCGCGGCGGGCTTGCCGAACGAGATAGCCGGGGGCGCCGACGTATCCGCATCGTTGCGCGGCGCGAACGGCGCGTACGAAAGCTGGAAAGCGCCGCTCACCGGATCGCCCACATTGAAATCCACGTACGAGAAATAGTTCAGGTGGTTCGCGAGATAGGTGTCGTAGTTGTTCGACCAGGCCGCGTAGTCAGTATCGAGCGGCAAGAGGATCGGCGACGGCGTCTGGTTAGCGCGCAAGCCAACGCCAAATGTGCTGTACAGCCAATTCATGTAGCTGTCGGCGTAGTCCGAATAATTGTTGAACTGGCCGGGCTGCGGTGCCACCTCGGTGGTCGGGTTGTGCACGAGAAAGCCAATACCGCTGTTCTGCTGGACAAAGAAGAACGACCACATCGAGTTAACGTCGTCGCCGAACTCAGCGATGTATTTCTGGTAGTTGTTGTAATACTGGTCGGTCTGTTTGAGAGCCGGCGCGATCAGGGGCTGGAAGTATGGGTCCTTGCTGATATCGGCGATACCGCCGCCCGGCGTCATGCCACCAGCCGGGTCGCCGGCGGCAAGGTTGATCGTGCCATTCCAGGCGTTGTTCGCGTCGAGATAGGCTTGCGCACGCTGGTACGCCGTGAGTGCCGCTGCGTACAGCGGGTTCGATGGCGTCGGCGAAAGCTTGGGTGCGAATGGCGCGTAGGACAGCTGGAACGCGCCGGTAACGGGGTCGCCGACATTGAAGTCAACATAGGCCCAGTAGTTCAGGTGGTTGGCGAGGTAAATGCTGTTGTAGTTGTTCGACCAGGCCGCGTAATCCGTATCCACCGGGAGCAGGATCGGTGATGGCGTCTGGTTCGTACGCAGGCCGACACCGAACGTGTTGTACAGCCAGTTCATGTAGCTGTCCGCGTAATCCGAGTAGTTGCTGAAGCCCGCCGGCTGGGGCGCCACTTCCGTCGTCGGGTTGTGCACAAGGAAGCCGACGCCGCTGTTCTGCTGGACAAAGTAGAACGACCACATCGAGTTAACGTCATCGCCGAACTCGCCGATATAGTTCGTGTAGTTGGCGTAGTACGCATCTTCCTGCCCCTTGGAAGGCGCGGTCAGCGGCTGGTAGTACGGATCCTTGCTGATGTCGGCCACGCCACCGCCCGGCGTCATGCCGTCGGCAGGGTCGCCCGCCGCCAGGTTGATCGTGCCGTTCCACGCGTTGTTCGCGTCCAGGTAGGCCTGCGACTTCTGGTAGGCGGCCAGCGCCGCGTCATAGCGCGGATCATCCGGCGTGCTGCCGCTATCATCCCGCGGCGGATCATTGAGCGCGGCGCCGTCGTTCTGCTGGTAGAACCCGTCGGTGATACTCGCATCGAGCTTGAGGTTGCCGGCGGCGCGGACGGTGAGGATCGGCGCCTCGCCGTTGTAACGGTACGCCAGCTGAGGCTTGCCGTCGGCGCCGGTGACGCCGGCGCCGAGATTCCAGTGGGTGACGACACTGACATCGCCGGCGTTCGCCCCATCGGCTGGGTTACGCAGTTCGATACCCGGCCGCACGTGGACGTTGGCGATGCCGGCGAAGCGACCGCCGAAGGTGAAGCCCGGCTGCTCGACGAAGCCCATCAACGCACCAGGGCCCTGCGCGATATCGCCGTTCACGTAGCCGAAGAAGCCGGCGTGGTCGGTGTTGATCGCATCGGGGGTGAAGTAGTACTTGCCCATGTACACCGCCTGCTGCGCGGCGTCGGCGGGCGCTGGAAGCGCGTTGCCCTTCTCGTCGGTCCAGGTGCCGGCGACCATGGTGGTGCCGTCGCTGGTGAACCAGCCGGCGGGATCGATGACGCCATCGAAATGCCTCGACGGAGCAGTGCCCGGGTCATCGGTGTAGGGGTCCTTCGTACTCCACACCGCATACGGCTCGATGGTGACCGAGCGCGTACCCTGCAGAGACGCCGGGTTATCGACGGTGACGGGCACATCGCCATCGCTCAGCAACGGCGCGCGGATGCTGATCGTGCCGCCTGCGAAAGCGGTATCAGCCCCGCCGGCGACATTGATGAGCGCATTCGCCCCGACATGCACGTAACCCGCATCGGCGCGGTCGACCTGTTCATAGCCGTAGGTCTGATCGACCGTACCGTTAAACGTCCCCGTGGTTCCGAGGACCACATCGCCGCCACGCTGTTCCGGCGTGGTCGCATGGGCATCGAGGGTGCCATCGATATCCACGCCCTGGCGGCCCCACACTTCGATGCGGCTGGCCGCAGGCGCGCTGGCATCCACCGTGCCATCGATCCGCGCCTTCCCGCCGTTGGCGTACAGGAACACCTTTTGCGCGGTGAGCGTATGCCCGGCGGACAAGGCCAGATCGCCCTGCCCGCTCGTGATGTCGACCAGGCCGGTCGAACCGCTGGCCGCGACCAGGCCCGCCAGTGCATCCAGGTCGAGCGAGCCGCCGCTGCCGATCGTGAAATACCCACCGCGGTAGCCCTTGGCGGCCTGGCCGTCGTAGGTGCCGCCAAGCAGCAAGCCCCCACCCGCGACGGCGCTGAACGAGCCCGCATCGCCTGCTTCGGCGGCGCCGCCATAACGGAGCGTCGCGCCGTCGTCGATGGCGATATCGCCTGCCGCCTTCAACGCCAGGCTGCCGCCTGGGGCGTAGGCTGCTGTATCAAAGAATTGCTTTGTGATCCCGCCCACATCCAGCGCCGTGCCTGCCGCGACGTGCACACCACCCTGCGTGGCGTCCAGGGTCAGGCCACCCGCAGCCGCCTTCAGGTCCATGCCGTCATCGATGCTCGCGGCACGCAAGGTGAGCGAACCGCCCAGGCCATCGTTGGTGAGCGCCGTACCCGCCGCGCCGTGCAGACGCATGGCCCCGGTGGTCACCAGCGTGGTCGCACCGCCGCCGCCCGCGACGAACACCGGCGCCGTCAGATCCACCGATGCCGCGCCGAAATCCGCGCCACCCTGGCCAGCGGCCAGCATGCCCGACGAGGCGCAAGCCTCGAAGGCACCGAACCCATGCAGTGTCGTCGTGCCCTGGCCGAAATCCAGCTCGCCCGCATCGACGCGCAGCGTGCCGTCGGCGCTCGATGCCGCGCCGGCCGAAGCACCCAGCGTGTTAGCGAATACCACCGTGCCAGCGTGGATCGCGACATCGTTGCCGTCACCGTTGAGGGCACCCGCGCTCAACACGAGCTGGTTATCCACGGCGATATCCTGCGCACCGAGGAAATCGATGTCGCCGCGGCTGCGCAAGGTCACCGAGTTCGCCGCGCGCCATTGTGCCAGCGTGCCAGCACCCACGGTCAGCCCATCATCCGGCGCCGTCGCGCCGGCGCCGACGAACGCGATGCGGTTGGCAGTCGCGTCAATATTCTTGCCGGCAAGCAGCGCGGTGTCGTCCACGCTAACGCGCCCGGTCGCATCCAGGGTCAGGGCGTTGCCACCGAGGACGGATGCGCCCGCGCCGATCGTCAACTGCCCAGCCGGCGTCGTATTGGCGAGGCCATGGCGGGCGACGGGGGCGGCACCATGTTGCGAGACGCGCAGCAACGCGCCGTTACCGTCGATAGCCGAAACCGGGCTACCGCTGGCATCCGTTCCCGCATCGCGGCCGATCACCAGCGGCTGGCTTGCCACCGCGTTGCCATCGCCGCGCGCTTGCAGCACGCTACCGTCTTCCAGGGTGATGCCATCACCGCCCGAGCCGGCGACGAGGATGATCTCCTGGCCTGCCAGCGGATGCGCCGCGTCATTCGAAAGCAGGATGCTCTGGGCGCTCACGTCAATGTGGTCGCCATCGGTATCGCTGCTTCGCGTGCCGCCTAGCAGCAAGCTACCGGCACCCAGCGTGGTCAGCCCGTCGGCGGAAATACCAAGGTAACCATCGCGTGCCGTGTCGCCCGCGCCGAGCACCTGGATGGCTTCGCCAGCGATATCCACCTGTGAGGTGCGGCCACCTGTGCCCGGCGCCGCCGCCAGCGTGGCGCCCAGCTGCAGCGCATGTCCTGCGCCGATCTGCAGGCGACCCGCGTCGGCGGCGAGCTGCGGAGCCACCTGGCCTTTCTTCGTTGCGACGTTGCTGAAGAACGTATCGGCATCCGTCAGGCGGTACTGCGAATACTGCTGCCACACGGGCGCGGACTGCACTACGAAGGTCGTCGTGCGCGCATCATGCGCCCCGGTGAACGCATCGCCGTAATAACCCGCCACGGCATAGCCACCGTCGGGAGCGACGGCGGCACGTCCCACCACGCTATCGCGCGAGCCCGTCGCCTGGTAGATGCGCATCGCACCGGGCAGGTTCGCGTATTGGGCGGGGAGCAAGGTGTAATAGCCCGCAGCGAGGCCAGGCACGCCCGAGAGGTAGACCTGGCGGCCGACGCCGGGCTGGGGGACGGCGAGCCCCTCCATGGACATGTCGGTGGCCGCGATCTTGCCCTGGAAACCGGGGACGATGGCGTAAACCGTCGCTCCATTGGGTGCCGTGGCGAGCAGGTCTCGCGTGCCTCCGGTACCGGGCACGAATTCCGAGGCCTGCAGGTGGCCCCCACCGGAAAGGTCGATGGTGGCGCCGGCATCTAGCGACACTGAGTCACCTTGCACTTCAATCTGCTTGGCCGGTGGCGCCGTGACGACGCTGGCCACCCCGCCGACGGTTGAGGGTTTGCTGGTGCCATAGCGCCAGTCGACGCCATCGATCGTATTGCCATACGGCACCGTGAGGCCATCCAGCGATACCGACGTGATGCTGCCCGGGGCAAGGTGCACGCTCTGGGTTTTTGTCAGTGCCGGCAAGCCCCCCGTCAGCCCGAACGCGGCCGCATCCGCCGACGGATCGGTGGTGCCGATGACAAGGGAGCCTGAAGGCACGCGAATGCTGCCCTTCTGCTCGATATGGTCCGCGCTGATCAGCAGCGCACCACCCGCCGACAACGGCGTGCTTGGCGCATTGCCCGAAGGCAGGAAGGTAATCGTGGTCTCGCGGGCATTGCCTTGCGCGTCTGGAAGGTTGGAAGCGTTGGCGTCGATCGCGAAGCGATAATTGCTGGCCGGGTAGACCTGGCCGGTGGTGAACGTCAGGTCGCCGGTGGAGAACAACATGCCCTGCAAAGCATTCGTTCCGCTGCTAGCCGAGGCGGGGAACGTGAAGCGAAGGTCATCGCTGGCGTTGAAGCTGGATTGCTTCCAGCCCTGCAGGTTGACCATCCCACCCATGTCGATGGTGGATGCATTGACATCGAGGATGCCATCGCCCGCCACCGCCTTGGGCGTTGCCGACGTGCCGGTGATATGGACGTAGGGCGCGGTGATGGTCACATGGCCGGTGTCGGTGAGGTAACCCGATGGCAGGTCGACGCGCGACGCACCCGCGCCCAGCGCTTCGATACCTGTCGCGTTGATAATGACCTGGCGGCCCAGGTTGAGATTGACATCCCCCGCGAAGCCGAGCGGTAATATCGTCTGTCCCCCAGGGTTCTGACCCGCGGTCGGGCCAAACTGCAGCGTGGTGATGCCGGAGCCATGCAGGACATCGGCCGCGAACACCAGGGTTCCATCGGCATCGCCGATGACGTCCCGTCCGCTCGCGAATGCGGGCTTGCTCGCATACGACTGGCGCACGAGGATACCCTTCGCGCGCACCCTGGCAACGATGTCGCCCTGGTCAAGCGTCACCACCTGGAGCGAGCCGCCTTCCGCCAACGGCGTACCGCCATGCCCTTCGAGCGTCGCCCCGAGGTAAAGGCCCGCCGATGCGCCGAACAGCATGCTACCGGCATCGCTCCAGACGGCCGTGGGTACGACCTCCGAGGTCATCCCGTTCAGACGGCTAGACGCCGTCGGCAGATCGAACGTATCCGAGGCACCTGAGACATCGATGCGCGATCCGTCGTCGGCCACGACGAAGGTCTCGTCGTCGCCGGTCATTGCCACGGCGCCACCCGCCAGCACATCACCCGTACGCGGGGTCATACGTCCCGATGGGCCCATGGCGGGCGCCGCCGTCGGGTTCACCAGCGAGATGCCGCTGACATCGAGGACACCCTCACTGCCAAGGCCAATGCGCGAAGTAAGCCCCGTATCGCCGGTAGGCTTGATCGTCGTCAGATTGATGGCGCCGCCATGCGCGGTGAGCTGGCCTTCCACCTGCACATCATGGGTGGCCGACACGTCGATTAGGCCGCCGGCGTCGACGGTAATGACCGCATCACGGCCAACGACGACGCTGCCGGATACGCCCGCCACGTGGGAGTACGTAGAAGGATCGTTCTCGTCCGAGACCCAATTCAGGTAGTCGCCGGCCCGGATCGTCAGGCCGGGCGCCTGTGCTGCGGCGGCGCCCCTTGTCGCCCATCGCTGCCATGCGTCGAGTTCGCCGATACCGGTCACCGCTGGCGTCGCATACACATCGCTGCCGGTAGCTAGCCCACGCAGGGCGCCAACGTCACCGATGAGATTGGCCGGGCGTACGACGACCGTGCTGTTATCGGCGATGGTCGCGTCTGTGACCGAATCCAGGTTGTAACGACTGAAACCCTGGCCATCGAAGAATCCCGGGGCGAGCCACAGGCCGTTCGCCAGGGCCATATCGGACGGATCGCCACCCACCTGGATCTGCGCCGCCCGCAATGTCAGTGCGCCGCCGCCTGAAAAGCCCCAACTGCGAATCGTGCCATCGAGCACCACACGAGCATGGTCATACGTCGCCGAGGGGGCGAAGCCATTGAGGTAGGTTTGTATCGACACGTTGCCGCCGCGTCCTGCTGGCACACCGTGATCCAGGCGAACATTGCCTGTGGTGTCGACGTAACCACCACCGGACACGTCGATGGTGCTGCCTTCGTCAAGCACCACGGATCCCGTAACGTCGTCGCCACCGCTACCAGCAGCGCCTCGGCTCGAAGAGAGCGCAACGTTCCCGCCGTTGGTCCACCGGCTCCCCTGCGCGTGCTCGCTGTCAGCACCGCTGTCGTTGATCCATTGCCCGCGCGCGCTGAGCAGCGCGCCATCGTGCAGCGTGATGTCCTTGCCTGAGGTTGTTGTAATCGAGATGCTGCCGGCCGGCGCTTCCAGGCTCCCGTAGATATCCACGCCCGAGCCGGCGAGAGAAATGCTGCCGCCCGGTTGAACGGCTAACCGGGTACCAGCGGTCACCTCGATCGCGCTGTTAGTGAGGCTGACCGAGCTGAACCCGGCCTTGCCCAGGGTGTCGGCACTGAGGACCATCCACGGTGCGTCCAGCCCGCCGCTGACGTCGAGCTCGCTCCACTTCGTATCCTGGTCGAAGTCGGGCACCAGGGATTCGAGCGTACGCGTCATCTGCTGCACGCGAAGGCCCGCCGGGGCGCGACCATTGCCGGCTGAGTTAGCCGCCTGGTCGAGGATGAACGTGCCCCCATCGGGCTGCGTGCCATCCCCCGTCTGCCGCGTCCCCGGCGTGGCCTGCGCCGAGATCTCCCCATCGAGTGCCACCGCCTGTCCCGCGTGCACGGTCAGCGTGCCGGCGTCGGAGCCTTTGACGAAGCCCTCCTGGTACCGCTTCGCGCCACCGAAGAGGGGCGAGTTGTACGTCTGGCTGACACCCCAGCGCGCATGGTCGCTGGTGAACTGCCCCGCGAAGCCGACGTAGGCCACATCCGGATCGGCTGAAGCGATGTTGTGGATCAGCCCATCCGCGCCCAAGAGGTTCGGCGTGGTGATCCAGCCCGATTGGTAGGCCAGGTAGCCGCCATCGAGCGCGATACGTGAACCGGTCCGCGCGATGACTTCATTGCCGTCAAGCGTTACCGTGCCACCGGTGGTCAGCATCTGGCTGATATCGCGGGGCACGTTCTGCACATAGCCAGCCGCGTTGAGAATGGGACTGCCGATCCAGTCGAGGCCATCCGCGCGCGTACCGGATACCGTGCTATCGAGCACGATGTTTTTCTGCCTGTAAAGGAAGCTGTTGCGAAGCAGCGGCGAGTCGGCGAGTTCGTTCTGGCCAACGCGGGGAATGCTGACGAGCAGCGCGGACATCGGCAGCTCGACGTCCGCCAGGCCAGAGACATCGACGATCGCACCACTATCGATGTACACGCGGCCATCGGTGGGCCCCGCTGTCGGGCCGCCCGCGGACGCCGCCCGCAGCGTTACCTTACCGCCCGGTGCTTCGATGAGCGATCCGCTATTCAGCGTCACGCGGGAGCCCGAGACCAGGATGGCGCCCGGGACAAAGGCCTTGTCGGCTTCAGGCGTCGACGTGGTTGTCGCGCCATCCTTTTCGGGCAATACCGTCGTGACCGATCCGGCGCCGAACTCGACCGGTCCGCCGGTAGCAACAGGGGTCGTGCCCTGGATAGTGATCTTGCCCGGTCGCGCGATGCTGGTGGAGACGACTGCTACGCCGTCCTGGGCGATATCCGGGCCCAACAGGGTGATCGACCCACGACGAGCCTGAATGAGACCGCCATTCTCGATGCCGTCAGAGGCGCCCGACGTGCCGCCGTTCACTGCAAGCTGGATGTCACCCGTGTTGCTGGTGTTTTGCAACTGCGGCGACGAAGCAAGGATCACCGACCCATCGTCGGCGACGATCGAACCCCGGTTGACCACCTTCGGCGCCGCGACCAACACAAAGCCGCCGCCGCTCGCATTGATGGATGCGCCCTTCTCGATCACCACACCGGCACCATCGACGGAAGCAGGATCCGTCAAGAACAGCGCCTGGTTCGACCGGGTCTGGTCAGCGATGCCGGATGCCAGGAATACGGTATTGCTTGTCTTCAGGTCGTTCGAGAACAGGTTCATCGAACTGGCGATCAGCGAGCGCGTATTCACCTGCGCGCCCTGGCCGAAAACCACGCCGTTGCGGTTGAGCACATACACCGTGCCCTCGGCCTTCATGGCACCGAGGATCTGGCTGGGCTTCGCGGAAGGGTCGTTCACCCGGTTCAGCGCGATCCAGTCGTTGCCCCCGCCACTGAGGTTGCCGGCGCTCTGGTTGAAGTACAGGGTGGTGTCGCGGCCCACGTTGAAGCTATCCCAGGTGAGGATGGCTTTCTTCGCGGTCTGCTTCACTTCCACCGTGTGCTTGCCGCCCGCCGCCACGGTATCCGTGGGCTTCAGCGCGTTCTGCCACAGCGAGGGATCGGTGGCGACACCGGCGGATGGCTTCAGCGCGCCATCACCCAGCCCGTTCGGCACGGTCGAGACCAGTTGCGCGGCCGCGGCCTGCGCGTCCTTCTGCTGCTGCATCTGCGCGGCGAGCGCCGCGGCGGCGTTGTTGAGGTTGGTGATGGATTGCTGGACGCGCTGCTGCTGGAGCGCGTTGCCCGGGTTGTAGCTCACCGTGTTTCCGCTGCCGCCCGCCGGCTGGGCCGGTGCCGTGGCACCCTGCTGCTGTTTCGCAGCAAACCAGGCCTGGCTGAACGCCGGTGGGTTCGCCGCGTGAGCGGCACCGCTACCCACGAGCGCGGCCATGATGAACTGGCACATGGCGCGGCGGCGAAGGGTCGGCCGCGGCTTCGGTGCCGGGCGGCGGGTGGTGGCTGGCGTGTGGCGAACGATCATGGCAAGGCCTCGTGAAGCATGTTTTTTAGGGGCGTCGATTACGGAGCGATTCCGCCCGTGAAATCGCTGGTCATGGACGCCACTTCGTCGTGGATATCGGGTAAATGGGCGAGCTCATGCAGTTCGGCCACGGTGCATTCGCGGAGCACCGCGCGGATGGCCATGCGGCGCCCGTCATGCAGCCATGCGTTGAGCACCGCGCTGATCGCGCGCAGCGTCGTATGGCTCGGATCCTCAGGGCGTTTGCGGTGGCGCAACGTATCTTCGATGGCGTAGCGCACGCGCGCGCCGAGGAAGGCCGAAGACTCACCGAGCATCTCCTGCAACGCATCGCGCGGCACGCGGTCGAGCAGGATGTCGGCGGCTTTCGCCTGGCGCGCCGCATATAGCTGGCGCAGCATCTCGGCAAGCGCATGCAGGCTGCTCATGCGTGCCTCGACAAGGGGACGTCCCTGTCCATCGCGGGCTCCTGTGTCGTCCGTGGCGACCCACCGCGGGGTTGACGGGTCCTTGATCATGGGTTGGCCGCGGCCTGGCTGGCGCGCGGATCGAAGCGCTGGTCGTAGAGCTTGTCGCCGAACGCCTGCGCCGCGGTTTCCAGCTTCACCCGCGCCTTCGCCGCGAACGGCTGGCGCGAGCTGAACACGTCGCCCATGTCGATGTTTTCATAGGCCGCGATGACTTCCTGTCCTACGCGGTACATCTGCACGTTGCGCGCGGTGCAGACATCCACCTGGCTGTTCGCGGCATCCAGTGCCTTGGCCAGCCGCGCGCGCTCGGTCTCCGCGGTGCGCAGTGCGACCGCCGCCGAATCGGCGTCGGCCTTGCCCTTCTGGGCGGAAGCTTCCGCAGCCTCGCGCCGCTGCTTTTCAGCAGCCAGCGCGCGCGAGGTATCGGGCGATACCGCACTGCCCTTCTTCGCTTCCGCGCGGGCCGCCTCGGCCTCGGCCTTCGCGGCATCGCGTTCCTTCTCCAGCTGGGCTTTTTCCGCGGCCCAGCTGGCCTGCTGGGCCTGGAGATCCTGCAGCTGGCCGCGCGTTTCCGCGAGCTGGCTGCGGATGCGGCTCTCCAGGCTGGCCTGTTGCGCGAACGCGGCCGGCATGGCGGCGGTCAGCGCGATGGCGATGAGCAAGCGTTTCATGGCGCCTCCTTAGAACCGTGCGTTCATTTCAAGCTGGAACACGTCGATCGAGAGCGGCGGGCCAAACACTTCCTTCGCGTTGAAGTAGCGCAGGCTCAGCCAGGAGTACTTCGAAATGCCGTAGCTGCCGCCAAGGATGAAACCCTTGGCATTCGTGCCACCGAGGTGGAAGTCCGGATCGTTGAGGCCATCCAGCGTCGCGTCCGGCTGCAGGTACTTGTAAGCGACGCTCACGTTCCAGTCGCCGGCCGCGTGCGGATCCGGGTTGCCCAGCGTGGCGCGGAACATCCAGCCCACCGGGCCGCTCTTGTACGTGGCTTCGGAGAAGTCACCCGCGCCGAAGTTGTTGACCAGGCGGTTGAGGCCCACGTCCTCGCGGAACGCATCCTTGCGGTGATAGGCCATGTTGCGGATGTAGTCGCCTTCCAGGCGCAGCGGCGTATCCGCGACGTTCATGTCGAGGCGCGTGGTGGCGTTGGCGACGTGGTAGTCGTAGACCAGGCCGACGAACTGCGGCTGGGCGTAATTGCTGGGCGAGTTCGGGTCCGGGATGATGTCGCGGATCAGGAACAGCGAGTTGCCCTTCTGCATGAAGGTCGGACGCGTGGCATCCGTGCTGCAGTAGGTTACGCCCAGGTAGATCGGGCACGGGTCGGAGAGCTGGCCCTGCATGTGGTCGAAGCGGTAGTACGCCAGGGCGAATTTCCATTCCGCATCGTCGGCAAACTTCCACGTAGCGCCGAGCTGCGCGCCGGTCATCCACTTGTCGCGGCTGGCGTTCTTCGTGCCCGCCTGGGACGGGAAGTCATCCGACTGGTACTCGATCGGGAACATGCCCACGGTGGCGAAGGTGCTGACATCGTCACTGGCCGGCACATCGAAATGGCTGGCGATGCCGTCGAAGTTCAGGTCGTCGGCGTAGACGAGGTTGGTGCTGAGGAACGGGTTCGGCATGCGGCCGCCGGTCACCTTCACCCAATCCGCCGGGCGCCATGCAAGCCACGCCTGGTCCAGCCAGACGTTCTTCTTGCCGAGGCCACCGCCCAGGTTCTGCGTGGTCGACACCGGGTTGTTGTCGTTGCCGGTGCCGATTCGGATGCCCGCGGTCACGCCGTCACCCAGGTTCACGTTGACGCCGAGGCGCGCACGGATACGCAGGGAGTTGGTGCGGTTCTCCAGCGTGTTGAGCTGCGGCGGCGGGACCACGCCGTTGAGGTCGTAGGGGCCGGTGCGGTTGAGCGAGGCGAAGTCCACGACCTGCGAGGCATTGCCCTTGTCGTAGTAGTGGAATTCGTCGCGCACGCGCATGTCACCGGTCCACTCGATGCGATCGAGCCACTCCGGCAGCTTGCCCGGCTCGGCCCAGCGCTCTTCCTTCGCCTGGGCCACCACCTCCTGGCGCAGCTCGTCCTTGATCTGGTTACGCACCACCTCGGGTACGTATGTCACGCGCACCTGCCCCGGAGCGGCCGGCGCGGCGTTGGCGGTACCGGCAGCCTTCTGTGCGGCGGCCGCATCGGCGTTGGCCTGCGCGATGAGGCCATCCGCGTCGGCCTGGGTGAGCACGCCGCGCTTTACCAGCAGGCGCACGAGGTTGATGGTGGCGTTCTCCGACGGCGCGGACTGGGCGTGGACGCCCGTGGCGCAGATGGCCAGGCCGATGGCGGCGGCCAGCAGGGCGCGCGCGGGTCGCTGGCGTGCCTTTCCGTGGGTCATGCGGAATCTCCGGGAAACAAAGGACTTGGAAGGAATGAGCGTGTTCATGCGGGACGTTTCCCGCGGATGGACACGCGAAGAGGGAAATGCAGCGAGGACGGCGGCGCCACGTCGATGCGCGGCATCGCGCGCAAGGCTTCGATCAGCGCATCGTCTGTCGCCTGGTTGCCGCTGGGCGTCACCAGTTCGGCGCGCACGAGGCGGCCATCCGCATCGAGCCAGACATCGGCCTGTACCTGGAACGCGAGGCGGTTGACCTTGTCGTTGCGCTGGATCGCCTGCTGGATCGCGTAACCGAGGTACTGGTCGTAGCTGCCGGTGCCGCTGCCGTTACCGCCGTTCGAGCCGACCATGCCACCACCGGCGCCCGCGCCGATGTTGAAGCTGTCGCTGCCGGCCTGCGCGTCGGTGTTCATGGTGACCTGCTTCGCCACGTCCGGCGTGGACTTCGGCGCATCGACCGGCTTCTGCGGCTGGTCGAGCGGCTTGTCCTCTACCGGCTTGATTTTTTCCTCCGGTTTTTGCGGCTCCGGCGGCTTTTCCTTCGGCGGAGGCGGCGGTGGCGGCAAGGGCGTGATCGTCGCGATGCGCGGCGCCTCGCGGCGCACGCCCACCGTGCTGGAGGCGAAATGCCAGACCAGCGCGACGAAGCCCAGGAACACCGCCGCGGCGACGGCGGTGCCTAGCCAACGGCGTGGCGGACGGCGGCGTGGTTCGAAAGCGTCCACGCCATCAGCCCTTCGGCGCCTTGCCGGTCACGAGGCCGACCTGCGGCAGGTCCACGCGGCGCAGCAGGTCCAGGATGTCCATGACCTTCTGGTACTGCACCGTGGAATCGCCCTTCACCACCACCGGGAAATCCGGGTTCAGCGCCTTGAGCGAACGCAGGCGCTGTTCCAGCTCGGCGAGCGTGACCGGGTAGGCATCGAGGAACACCTGGCCCGTTTCGGAGACGGTGATGGCCTTGGTCTGCGGCTTGGCCATGCTCACGGCGGCCGAGGCCTTGGGCAGGTTCACCTTGATGCCCTGCACCGAGGCGGTGGTCATGATGATGAAGATGACGAGCAGCACATACGCCAGGTCGAGCATCGGCGTGATGTTGATGTCGTCGTACGGCTTGTCGTCGTCCTGGGCGCGCATGGCGGCGGGTCCTTACGCGGCGACCGCGGCCGGGGCCACGACGCGCTGCTGTTCGGCCAGGCGGGTGACAAACTCATCGACGAACACCTGCATGTTCGCGGTGACGTTCTTGTTGCGGATGAGCAGGTAGTTGTAACCAAACAGCGCCGGGATCGCGACGAACAGGCCCGCCACCGTCGCGAGCAGCGCGGCGGCGATACCCGGGGCGATCGCGTTGACGTTCACGTCGCCCGCCGCGGCGATCGCCGCGAAGGTGATCATGACGCCGACCACGGTGCCGAGCAGGCCAAGGAACGGGCCGCCGGAGATGGCGATGGTGAGCATCACCATCGACTTCGCCAGGCGCTGGTTCTCGCGGACCATGGTCGAATCCATCGTGGCGCGGATCGCTTCGATCGATTCCGGGGCGATATGGTCGTGGCCGTCGGCGTCGCGGCGACCCCACACTTCGCCCGCGCCCACCTTGTACAGGCGGTACAGCGACGCATCGGCCAGGCGGTTGGCGGCCGGGTCACGCGACAGGGCCAGGATGTTGCGGCCCTGCTTGCGGAAGGCATCGAGGAACTCGTCGTTGGCCCGGCTTACGCGGTTTACGTACGAGGCGCGCTGCCACATCACGACCCAAGAGATCACCGCCATGACCAGCAGGATGCCGATGACAACCCAGGCATCGGCGGTCACGGACTTCACGATGATGCCGAAGTAGCCGAAGCCCACGCCGGCCTGCTTCTCATCGGTGCCATAGGCCACCAGCTTCGATTCGGCGCCCTGGGCCTGCGCATCCATCGCGATCAGCACGGCCGGGCGAGCGATGCGCGAGATGCGTACTTCGTCCATCTGGCCGGCGAAGGGGGCGCCCGCGTTCGTCACGTCGGCGCTGTCGCTACCCAGCGACGCCTCGGTGTTCAGCGCCGGCAGCGCGGCGGCGAGCGTCGCGTACGGCTTGCCATCGACATAGAGCTGGACGTTGCCGTCGGCGGCGGTGACGGCGATATGCGCCCAGCTGGCCGCCTTCAGCGGTTCGCCCGGCGTGCTCGCGGGGGCGGCGTCGCCCTCACCCACCTGCACGAACGGCGCGCCGTTCTGCAGGCCGACGACCAGTTCCTGCGTGCCCTGGTGGCGCGCATAAAGCGTGACCTTGCCATCGGCGATCGCATCCGGCTTCACCCAGGCGCTGAACGTGAAGGCGCCACCCTGGGCCACGGCCATCGAGACCGCGCCGGGAATCTTCAGCCCCTGCTTGCCATCGAAGCGTGCGGCCTTGCCGATGATGCCGTCGACCGTGGCGACGGTACCCGCGGCGTTGTTCGCATAGGCCGTAGCGTCACGCGGCGCGCTGCCCGCGGCGTCCTCGAAGTGGTAGACCGCGGCGTAGTCGGCATCGAACGTGGCGCTGCCCTTGTCGGCGCCCTGCGCCTTGGGGTTGCCGTAGTACATCCACACCTGCTGCTGCGCATCCGCGCCGACCTGCGGCAGATCCAACCAGACCAAGGCGACGCCCAGGACCGGATCGAAGGATTCGATCTGGTAGTTCAGCGGGGTCTTGTCATCGGCGGCCACGAAGCGAACGTCGGCACCGCTCTCGTTGACGCCATCGAAAGTGAAGTTGCCCGAATGCAGGCGGACCAGCATCGGCACGCGGCCGGCGGCGGTGCTGACGTTGCCGCCCTTCGCCGTGGTGTCGATGGTGATGGCCTTGCGATAGGCGAAATCCTGGTTCCACCACGAGGCATCGGCAGCGTGGGCCGCCGGCGCGAGGCCGACCAGCATGGAGGCGAGGAACAGAAGTCGTTTCACGGTGATACCCCTGGGTGGATGCCCTTGTGCCCGGTCAGAGCTCGGCCTTGAGAGAGAAATGGATGCGGGTGTCGTGCGCCTTCGTGGCCTGGCCGTCGTTGAACGGATAGGCGATCTCGAAGGCGCCGGTGGCGATGTTGAACAGCTGGAAGCGGGTGCCGACGCCGACGCTGGAGAGGTCGTAGCTCTTCACGGTGCGGCTGCCGGCATCCGGGTTGTTCGCGTCGATGAGCTGCGGCAGCGCGTTCATCAGCTGCAGGTGCGCACCATCGGCAAAGGCGAGGAAGCGCCAGTCGTTGACCCAGCTGCCGAGGTGCGCGCCGATGGAAGGCGTGCGCAGCTCGAGCGAGCCGATGACACCGTGGTCGGCGGTTTCCTCGGCTTCGAGGTAGCCGCGCACGGTGCTTTCACCACCCGCCGCGAACTGTTCGCTCGACACCAGCGACGACGTGGAAAGCTGTAGCGCGAGGCGGCCCATCAGGCTCCATCCGCTGTCGAAATTGCGGGTGTGGCCGCCTTCGGCCTTCACGTAGAAGAAGTTCTGCCGCGCCTTGTAGCGCTGGTTGTCGAACTCGGCCGCGCTGCTGCCACCGGCGCGGAAGCCCGCCACCGCGCCCAGCGACATCGTGCTCAGCGACTTCTCGCCCACGCGCTGGCCCTGGTAGGTCACGCTCACGGGGATATAGGTGATCGGTGCCTTCGAGGTGTCCTCGCCAAGCACCAGGTTCTGGTCGAAGTGCTTGCGGGTGACTCCGAGCGAAAGCGATTGCGAGAACTCGCCATGCGTGGGCAGGTTGCGCACGAAGGTGAAGCCGAACGCGTTGCCCTTGTCGAGCACCGTGGTGCCGCCGACGGCGTTGGCGTTGCTGTTCGACTTGTACCCCGACGCCAGCATGCTCCAGTCACTGCTGAACGGCACGAGGTACGAGCCGGCCCACACTTCGGAGCTGTTGCGATCCTGTGGCGCCACGATGTACGTCAACGACGCCGCGTGGCCATCCTGGAAGAGGTTGTCGTCGCGGATGCTGGCGACGGTGCGCAGTTCCGGCGTGTTCACGCTGTGGTCGTTGTTGACCTCCAGGCTCGCGGTGACCGGCTTGTTGTCGGTGACCTTCAGCGTGACGTCCATGGTGTTCGGCAACTTGCCCGGGGTAAGCACGGGCACCACCTGTGCACCGGCACGGCGGTTCACGTCGGTGAGCTGCTGCTGGGCACTGGAGAAGTTCGGCACGTCGCCTTCGGCGAGAGCCGGTACGCCGTCGCGGATATCCTTCGGCGAGCGGTACGTCGCGCCCTCCACGCGCACGCGGCCGATCGTGTTCTCGGTGACCTGCAGGCGGATCACGCCTTCCTTCACCTGCTGCGGCGGGATGTCGACGACGACCGACTGGTAACCCTTCGCCTGGTAGGCCTTCTGCAGCGCATCGCGCGCACCGGAGACGTCGTTCATCGACTTGCCCGGGCCCAGGAACGGGTACACCGCGGTTTCGATATCCAGCGCCTGCAGCGTGGTGTTGCCATCCACGACGTACTCATTCACATCGAACGACTGCGGCGCATCCTGCGCCGTGGCATGGACGGAAAGCCCGCATGCGATGGCGAGGGCCAATGCCTTCGCCAGTGGGTTCGCGGCACGCTTCATGCGTTCACCCGTAGTGCTCGTGTACCCACGCCAAGTTCCCCTGTGTTCCGTTTGCCCCTTAGACGCGCGGGCTGTCGTCGCACTGAACCGGTGTCACGAAAAATTCATGCGGCCGCGGGTGCCGGCCCGTTCCATTCAGCTCAACAGCACCCAGCCGCCCGGCAGGTTCGTCGCATGCGCGCCATACGCGTCCTGGATCAGCGTGGCCACTTCACCCATCTGGTCGAGGGTGAAGCGGGCATGGACGCGACGCTCGGCGAGGGCACGATCGGTGATGACGATGCGGCCGGGGCGGTAGCGATTGATATCGGCCACGACATCGCCGAGCGGCTGGTTGTCATAGATGAGCACGCGGTTACGCCAGGCCAGCGCGGTGTCCAGGTTCACCGCGGTGATCGCGCCCACGCCCGTGGCGTCGAACGCCAGCTGTTGCGACGGCTTCACCGTGGTGTTCACCCCATCGCGGGTCAGCACGGCCTGCCCGTTCATGCAAGTCACCGTGGCGGCATCGCCTGCACAGCGCACGGCAAAGGCCGCACCCGGGCTCGAAAACAGCCGGCCATCGGCCACCTCGACCACGAACGGCTCCTTGCGCGACGGATCGACCCGGACCACGGCCTCGCCGCGTCGCAGGTGCATGCCGGTGACCACGCCACCGCGCTTGCGCACGGCGATGTCGGTATCCGTGTTCATTTCCAGCGCGACGCCAGGAGCCATCGCCAGGGTCTTCTGCTCCCCGACCTGGGTACGCAGGCCGTCGCCATCCGGGGCACTGCCGCGGGTGAACACATCGCTGCGCACCATGAGCAAGGCGGCGACCGATGCGGCCACGGCACCGCCCAAGAAGGCGCGCCGCGACAGGCGGACGCCATGCGCGCGTGGCGACCTGCCCCGTGTGCCGCGCCGGTGTTCACGCAGCGCCGCGGCGGGGCCCAGGGCCTCCCACAGCGCGCGCGCTTCGGCGAAGGCGTGCGCATTCGCCTCGCTGGCGGCGCACCAGCGGCGAAACGCCTCGCCATCCTCGCGGGTGGCGGTGCCCGAGGTCAGGTGCACCAGCCAGCCATGGGCTTCCGTGCGGCGATCGTGGCGGTTGAAGGTATCCATACCGGTCAGGACGTTTCCCGGGCGCCGGGACCGAACCGCTGGAACGAACGACGGCCGGTTTTCGCGGCACAGGTCTCAAGCGCCTTCTTCAGTTCCTTGCCGACCATGCGCACGGAGATGCCGTGGCGGGCCGCGATATCGGCCTGGGGCAGCTCGTCCACGCGGGCGGCGAGCAGGATCTCCCGCTGCCGTCGGGTCAGCCCCTCCAGCGCGACGCTGAGCGCCGCGATGTCCTGTTGCGAAGCGAGGACGGTGGATGGATCCACGATGTCGTCCACGGCGTGCAGGAGGTCGTCGACTTCCTCGCCGGTCAGCAACCGCCCTTGCGAGCGGTGATGGTCGGCCGCCATGTTCAGCGCCATGCGGAACAGATAGCTCGTGGGGTGCGTCGCGTGACCCTCGGGCATCGCGAGCTTTTCCACGCGCAGGTAGGTCTCCTGCATCACGTCGTCGGCGAGGTCGTCGGAACGCAGGCGGCGGCGAAGGCGGCGGCGGAAATCCTCGTAGTTATCGAGGAACAGGCCGAGGAGCGTGACCTGGGAATTCATGCGTCCCCGCAGGCATCGCGCCGCGACGGCGCGAGCAGCACGGTGAACGGACTACCTGCGGACAGGCGCGCAGGCACGCGGGCCTGGCGTACGGCGCCGAGCACGCGTGCATCGCGTGCGCCATCGTCGGAGGGCGCCAGCGCCACGACATCGGCGACCGTACCGTTTCCATCGATCCATATCTGGAGCGCAAGTCGGAAGGTCCCGGGCCTTGTATCGCGGCGCAGGCAAAGGACTTTCTCGAGCGCCTGCTGCAGTTCGGTCGCATCGTTTTCGGCAAGCGCTGGCGGCGCCACCGGTGGAGTGCCGGCCTCTTCGCCGGCCGCGGCGGGCATGGTGTTGACGGTGAACGCGTTCATCGACGTGAAATGCGCGCTGAGGTCGGTGCCGACCAGGAGGATCCGCAGTGCATCGCGTGGTCCGGCCTCCCCATGCAGGCCAGGCGAACTCCGGCCGGCGACAACCGCGTCATCGAACAGCACCGCGATGCCCGTGGTTTCGCTGAACGCACGCAACGCGCCGGCGAGCGGCTGTGCATCGATATCGAAGCGCGTCGTTCCATGCGTCATCCCTTGCGTGGCATCCCCTCCCCGTGGCGCGGCGAGCGCCGTGCCGAAGCACAGCGCGCAAGCCAGCAGCGCGAAGGCACAACGCGTCACGGTCAGTCCTCGCGGTGGCCCATGCGGTACGGGTAATCCGAGCCAAGGCTAGGCAGCGTGGATGACACAAAGACGCCGGTTCGGTGACAAGGTTGATGACGCAACCGTGACAAGCGTGACGCGCTTCCTTTCCCGGGTGATGGCGTGTTATCCAATGCGCGCCAGCGAGGGATCAAGGCTATGCGTAATCGGCAATATTGTCTTCTGCTTGTCGGATTGTCCGCCGCGATGAGCGTGCATTCGCAATCCGTGGTGGACCTTCCCGGCGTGCATGCGAGCGCCACCGCCACCTGCGTGCAACCGGCACACGCGGGCAGCGCCGCGTTGTCATACGACTGCCTCAACCAGCAACTCGCCACGCCACCCGGCATGCCGTCGCCGCTGGATAGCAATGACATACGCAAGGTGCCAAGCAACCGGCTCGGCCTGTACAACGCCGCGGCGCTCGGCCAGCGCATGGGCACGAACCTCGGGCGCAGCGTGCAGCCGTACCGGCCGCCCGCGCCGGTGTACCCCTCACCCGTGCACTAAAAACGACTGTGGGAGCGCGCTTGCGCGCGATGGGTGCTTGCGGCAAGCGCACTACCTGTTAGCAGACACGCCGAACAGGCTTATCCGTCGCGACGGACATCCCAGTACGAGCCCTTCATCTTGCTATCGGTGGGGCACCCTCGCGGAACTCCGACGATATTGATGATGTTCCAGCCAGGCGGAAGCGACTGGTTTGGACAAATGCTAATCACCGTGCCGACAGGCTTGTCGAAGTGGCTCTCATGCATATAGGCGAGGCGGCAGCCGAGCGACCCCATCATGCCGACAAGGAAGTATCCCGTGATCCCTTTGTATTCACAGCTCACGATCTGGTGCTTCGGACGCGCGATTCGTCCGGGTGGACTACCTGCACTAGCTTCCGCCATCGACGTGGCGCATGTCGTCAGAATCAGGGCGGCAACGATACCGTTTCGAAGTTTCTTCATAGCGTGTTTCTCTCCATGGCTGTTGCGACCGATTTGGCCGCGATGCAAGGGTGGACCTTGCAGCGACTCCGGTAAGCCGGGACAAGCCCTGGCGAGATGAGCGCCTTCGAGGATGATTGCGTAGGGAATTTCGTTTCCGCCCGTAGGCAGCGCCCCAAAAAGAAGGGCCGGCAAAAAATGCCGGCCCCGTTTTTGTTGCAAACCCAGGTGAGGGTCACTTCAGCGGCACGGTCACCGTCGGCTCATTGCTGTTGCCCAGTCGCGCCGTACCCGGAGCGACGACGGGCTTGAAAGGACGGAGCGACTCGAACTTCTGCTGGTACTCGTCCGTTACCTGTTTGGCTTCGTCGCCGTTGGTGATCACCTTCGGCGTGATGAGAACGATGAGCTCCGTGCGGTTCTTGCTACGGTCCGTGCTTCCAAACAGGCGCCCGAAAATCGGAATCCGATTGAGGCCCGGGATCCCTGTATCCGTCGTATTGTCGATCTGCCGAATCAGGCCGCCCAGAAGAACGGTCTGACCACTTTGCACTGCCACCTGGGTGGCAACTTCGCGCTGCTGGATCGGGAAGTTGTTGGTTGTCGGGTCCTTCGTACCCGGCGAACTGACTACCTGATTGATGTTCATGTAGACGAGACCACCCGGATTCACGCGCGGGCGCACGTTGAGGATCACACCAGTGTCCTTGTATTCCACCTGGCCGATGGTGTTATCGGTGTTGGCGTTGGTATTGATGTAGGTCTGCTGGATGGGGATCTGGTCGCCCACCTGGATGTGCGCTTTCTGGTTGTTCAGCACGACCAGCGACGGTGCGGACAACGTTTTCGTGTTGCCATTCTGCTCGAGGGCGTGAAGCGCTACCGATAGATTGTTATTGACGAACGAATAGAAGAACGCATCGTTAGCCGGCGTGTAGACATTGCCAATGTTGCCGATGGCCCACTGCTGTTTGTTGCCGGGTTGTCCGACGGAACCGTTGGTGCCGCCGACCAGTCCCTCCAGATACCACTGCACGCCAAACTTGAAGTCGCCCGTGAGGCTGACTTCCAGGATACGGGTCTCGATCTGCACCTGCAGCGGTACCGCGTCCAGACGCTTGATCGCTTGCTCAATTTCCGTCCATTGCGAGGGACGGCAGCGGACCATGAGCTGATTATTGTTGTCCACAGACGTGATGCGCACGCCATCGTCGGTGGTGATGCCACCGCTGTGCTGGCGACGGCCGGACGAATCGTCATCACCGAAGCCGCTGCCGGACGACCCGGCGCTACCGAAGGCCGAGCCGCTGCTGTTGCTGCCGAAGCCACCGGTGCTGGAGCCGTTCAGCCCCGAATTGTTCGAGGTATTGAGATAGCCGGAGTTGGACGAGGACGAGCTGTTGCCGAACGCACCGGTGGTGCTGCCCATGCCCGAACCGCCGCGGTTGCCGAGGTCGCTATCGCCGCCGCCGAGCGTGCCGGAGGAAAGGCCGGGGCCGACGCGGCCGCCACGATCGGAGGAACCGCCGCCCGAACCGCCACCATAGATATCGGAGAGGTAATCGGCCAGGTCGGACGCCTGGACGTTGCGGACGTCGTATACGAACAGCTGCGGCTCATTGCCGCCACCGCGGTCGATGCGGTCGATCCAGCTCTTCACTTCCTCGAGGTACGTGGCGTTCGGGCTGATCACTACCAGCGAGTTGGTCCGCTCGATCGGGATGAAGCGGAGCATGCCGGCCATCGGCGTGTTGCCCTTGTCGCCGAAGATCGAATCGAGCTTGGGCGTCAGGTCTTTCACTTCCGCGCGCTGCAGGCTGAACACACCCACGGACATGCCCCGGAGCCAGTCCACATCGAAGGTTTTTACGGTGCGCGCGTAGTTATCGAGTTCGCTGGAAGTGCCCGCCATGACCAGCACGTTGCGGGTCGGGTCGGCCAGCAGGGTCGCATCGGCGCGGGCAAACGGCTTTATCAGCTTCTGCATCTCGGTCGCCGAGATGAAGTGCAGCGGAAACAGGCGCGCCTGGAGGCCGCCGGGAGGCGCCGCGGCGCCGATGCTCGGGACCACGTTACCCGGCACGGCATCCTTCGATGGCATGACCACATAGCGGCCATTGGTCCGGACGAGCGCATTGCCCGTCCACGACAGGAGCGTTTCGAGAATCGGCAGTGCTTGTTCGGCGGTAACGGGCTGCGCGGTCGAGAAGGATACATTGCCCTGGACGCCCGGAACGATCGAATAGTTCTCGTGCAGCAGGTCACCCAGGATGGCTTTCACCACCGACTCGACGGGCTGGTTCTCAAAATTGAATGTGACCGTGCCCTGCCCTTCGGCCACTGGCTTCGGTTCGGCCAAGCCGACCGGCTTAACGAATTCGCCCGTGCCGGTCGTGATCTGGGCGGGAGCGATCACCGCGCTCTGTGGGCCGACCGGCGGAGCGATGACGGGGCGAGGCGCCGGCTTCTCGGTACCGGCCAGCGCTTCTCGCTGCAGTGCGCCATCGTCTTTGGGTTGTGGGAGCGACTGGCATCCGGCAAGCGCTACCGCCAGCGCCGTAACGCTGATCACGGGCTTTTTGAACATGGAACAACGTACTCCCTCGTTGGACTCGGCGGCCATTCCCCTCGGGTGGCCACCCCTTAGAGGCCCAACTCTATAGGGAGGTTCCCTTCCAGCGCTAGCGTGCGTTTGCAACAACGCGACGCGCGCACGTAATGGCCGCGCCAGGCCTTGCCCGGAGCGGCCATTAACAAGCCACGCGCCGTGGATTAACCGCCGGCCCACTCCGCGTGGAAACTGCCCTTTTCGTCGATTCGCTCGAACGTGTGGGCACCGAAGAAATCGCGCTGGGCCTGGATGAGATTGGCGGGCAGCACATCGGCGCGGTAGCTATCGTAATAAGCGATGGCGGCGGAGAAGCCGGGCACCGGTACGCCGACCCGCACAGCTTCGCCCACGACCTCGCGCAGGGCGCCCTGGTAACCCTGGACGATATCGCTGAAATACGGGTCGAGCAGCAGGTTCTTCAGCTGGCCATCGTGCTTGTAGGCATCGGTGATCTTCTGCAGGAAGCGGGCCCGGATAATGCAGCCGGCGCGGAAGATCTTGGCGATCTCGCCGTAATGGAGATCCCAGTGGTTCTCTTCTGATGCGGCGCGCAACTGGGCAAAGCCCTGGGCATACGAGATCAGCTTGCTCATGTAGAGCGCCTTGCGCACCGACTCGATGAAGGCCTTGCGGTCGCCACTGAACTTCGGCTGCCCGGGCCCCTTCAACACCTTGCTCGCCGCCACGCGCTCCTCCTTCATCGAGGAAAGCACGCGGGCGAAGACGGACTCCGTGATCAGGGTCAGCGGGACACCGAGATCCAGCGCGCTCTGGCTGGTCCATTTGCCGGTGCCCTTCTGCGCGGCGCGGTCAAGGATCATGTCCACGAGCATCTTGCCGCTCTTCTCGTCCTTGCGGCGGAAGATCTTCGCCGTGATCTCGATCAGGAAACTGTCGAGCTCGCCCTTGTTCCATTCGTCGTAGACATCGGCCAGTTCCTCATTGGAGAGGCCGAGCACATGCTTCAGTACCGCGTAGCTCTCGGCGATCAGCTGCATATCGCCGTATTCGATGCCGTTGTGCACCATCTTCACGTAATGGCCCGCGCCATCCGGGCCAATGTACGTGACGCATGGCTCGCCATCCGGCGCCTTGGCCGCTATTTCCGTGAGAATCGGTGCCACAAGGTCATACGCATCGCGCGGGCCGCCGGGCATGATCGAAGGGCCTTTCAATGCACCCTCCTCACCACCGGACACACCCGTGCCGATGAAATGGAGACCATCCTTGGCGAGTTCTTCGCCGCGGCGCACGGTGTCCTTAAAATAGGTATTGCCACCGTCGATCACGATATCGCCCTTGTCGAGCAATGGGCGCAGTTCCTCGATCACGGCATCGGTGCCCTTGCCCGCCTGCACCATGAGCAGGATGCGCCGCGGCTTCTCGAGCGAATCGACGAACTCCTGCAATGAATACGTCGGGATGAGCTTCTTACCCTTGCTCTCCTCCATGACCTCATCGGTGCGGGATTTGGTGCGGTTGAATATGGATACCGCGTGGCCGCGGCTTTCGATATTCCAGGCCAGGTTGCGGCCCATCACGGCCATGCCAATAACGCCAATCTTCTGCTTGCTCACGGGATACTCCGGCGAAGCCCACGGAAAGGGACGAGGATAGGTGGCGCGATGCCATCGCGATTGGCGAAATTCGCACGACATTCGCCGCATTGCAGCATCACTCGTATCAAGCATGCCCGGGAAAACCGCCACGGAACGTGACGGCCGTCGGCTATGATGGCGGGCGAACCGGCGGCTGGCCCGCCATGAAGGAACAGGTACGCATGAACCAGGTGACGTCGCACAAGCGCGACAAGCGTGTGGCCACTGCCCGCGAGGCACTGGCCGGGCTCGTAGCCGATAACCAGATCGTCGCCGTCGGTGGCTTCGGCCTCTGCGGTATCCCCGAGTTGCTGATCGAGGCCTTGCGCGATTCAGGCGTGAAGGGGCTCACCGCAGTCTCGAACAACGCCGGCATCGACGGCGTGGGCCTGGGCATGCTCCTGGCGACCCGGCAGATCCGCAAGATGGTTTCCTCGTACGTCGGCGAGAACAAGGAGTTCGAACGGCAGTTCCTGGCCGGCGAACTCGAGGTGGAGTTCACCCCGCAGGGTACGCTCGCCGAGAAGCTGCGCGCCGGCGGCGCCGGCATCCCCGCCTTCTTCACCCGCACCGGTTACGGCACCCAGGTGGCCGAGGGGAAGGAGACCCGTGAATTCGACGGGCAGATGTACGTCATGGAGCGTTCGATCGTCGCGGACGTGGCGCTGGTGAAGGCGTGGAAGGCCGACCCCTCGGGCAACCTCGTCTTCCGCAAGACCGCGCGCAACTTCAACCCCATGGTCGCCACCGCCGGCAAGGTTTGCGTGGCCGAAGTGGAGATCATGGTCGAGGTGGGCGAACTCGACCCGGACCAGATCCACACCCCGGGCATCTATGTCGACCGCATCGTGCACAACCCCGCGCCGTCCAAGCGCATTGAACAGCGCACCACGCGCGCCTGAGGAGAAGACCATGGCCTGGACCCGTGAACAGATGGCGCAGCGCGCCGCCAGGGAACTCTCCGATGGCGATTACGTGAACCTCGGCATCGGCCTGCCGACGCTGGTGGCCAACCACCTGCCGGATGGCGTGGATGTATGGCTCCAGTCGGAAAACGGCCTGCTCGGCATCGGGCCCTTCCCGACCGACGACGAGGTCGATGCCGACCTGATCAATGCCGGCAAGCAGACCGTGACCGCCCGCCAGGGCGCGGCGTTCTTCTCCAGCGCGGATTCGTTCGCGATGATCCGCGGCGGCCATATCGATATCTCGATCCTCGGCGCCATGCAGGTCACCTGCGAAGGCGACATCGCCAACTGGATGGTGCCCGGCAAGATGGTGAAGGGCATGGGCGGTGCGATGGACCTGGTCGCCGGCGTGAAGCGCGTCGTGGTGGTCATGGAACACACCGCGAAGGATGGCGGCCACAAGATCCTGAAGGAATGCACCCTGCCCCTCACCGGCAAGGGCGTGGTCGATCGCATCATCACCGAGCTGGGCGTGTTCGACGTGACACCGGGTGGCCTCGAACTGATCGAGCTGGCGCCTGAGGTGGATGTCGAGTCGCTGCGCGCTGCCACGGGCTGCGATTTCACCTCGAAGGTCTGAGAAGCATCGCGCGCAAGCGCGCTCCCATAGGATCATCAGGCGATCAGCTGTTGTGGGAGCGCGCTCGCGCGCGATGGCAGTCCCACAACACCCAATGGAATCGCTGGACCCGTGGGAGCGCGCTTGCGCGCGATAGCCCCGACCGACGACCCTAAAGAAAAAGGCCCCGGTCTCACGACCGGGGCCTTCAGAAGAAAGTCGCTCCGCAGAGGGTGCCTCAGCGTGGGCCTCGGGGGGGGAGGTAGGCCAAAACGCCGGTTGTTAGCACCGTTACGGAGCGAGGGGCACTACCGACCCAGGGGGAGGGGTTGGTGGTAGGCCGAGACGAATCATAGATTTCCTAGGAAATGTTCGCCAATATATCTTTCAGCGATCACTTATACGAAAAACCACTATGTTCGATTTGCGCCAACTGCGCTACTTCGTGGAAGTGGCGGAAACCCTGAGCTTCACCCAGGCAGCGCAGCGACTGCATATCTCCCAGCCGCCGCTTTCCCAGCAGATCCAGGCACTTGAGGCCGATCTCGGGGTGCGCCTGCTCGACCGCAACCGCCGCCGGGTGGCACTGACCGAACCGGGACGGATCTTTCTGGTCGAGGCCAAGGCGATCCTGGCGCGGGCGGAAACGGCGCGGACCGTCGTGACCGAGGCCGCGGCCGGGTTCACCGGCCAGCTCCGGCTGGCCTATGCAACCTCGGTATCTTTCCACAGGGCGCTTCCCGAAACCCTGCTCCGGTTCTCACATGCGGCACCGGGCGTCAGCCTGCACCTCGTGGAGATGCCCACCGGCGCCCAGTACGACGCCCTGCTCAGCGGCCAGATCGACGTAGGCCTGCTCCGCTCGCCGCCCGAGGGCATCGCCAATGCCCGCCAGCTGACCATGGAAGTCATCGACGAAGAGCCGCTGATCCTCGCCCTGCCCGCCGGCCACCGCCTCGCGAAGCAGGAGACGGTGAGCATGGCGGACCTCGCCCACGAGCGCTTCGTGGCACCACCCCGCACCGCCGCCGCCACGCTGATCGACCGCCTGACCCTGCTCGCCGGGAAGGCGAAATTCCGCCCCAATATCCGCCAGGAAGCCCAGCAGATCCCTTCCCTCTTGCCCCTGGTGGCGGCGGGCATCGGCGTGGCGCTGGTCCCGGCTTCGTTGCGCGCCGTGCACCTCGACAAGGTGGCTTTCGCGAACATCGACGACCCGGAGGCGTTCTGGTTGCTCGCGGTGGCCTGCCGCGTGGACAATACGTCCCCCGTGCTGGAAAGCTTCCTGCGCACGGTGCGCGAGGCCCGGACCAAGCTGGGGCTTGGCTGAAACGCGAATTGATTCCGGGGCTTGCGTTGGCCCGGCGGGATGGTTACAATCCCGTTTTTCCCGTATCTCATTTGTATCAGGAGCTGGCCGTGAAGGTGCTTTCTTCTTTGAAGTCCGCGAAGTCGCGTCACCGTGACTGCAAAGTCGTTCGCCGTCGCGGCAAGGTGTTCGTGATCTGCAAGTCGAACCCGCGTTTCAAGGCCCGTCAGCGCTAATCAGCCGCGATGGGTTCTACTTAAAAGGCCGCGCAAGCGGCCTTTTTTGTGCGCGCTGTTTGGACTGGGCTCGTGCTCAATTCCACGAGCAGGCTCGCCTTCGCCTTCGGCTTCGCGGGGCGGGCTCGGCTTACGCCATCGCTTCTAGCGCTCTGACGTCTCCGGAAAGAGCCCTTGGCGCCCACCCTCGCTGCTCAGACAGGTCCTCGTCGTTCGAAAAGGTGTGCCCCTCCGGGGCAAATGTACTTATTGCCCTACGGGCGCGAACCGGCAGCCGGGCGGGGCTTTTCTACGAGACGTCCCTGTCTCGTAGAAAAGGAACGCACATCCATGTGCGTCCCCCCTGCGGGGCTGTTTCCCGCCCGACTGCCTCGCCTGCGGAACTCGCCTCGAGGGTGGGCACCAAGGGCTCTCGGACGCACTGAGGCGGGTTGATGGGAAAGCCTCGCCGCGCCGGCGACCTGCAGGAGGCCACCCTGTGGCCGTCAGCTTTCGCCTCGATCGACATGGTCCTGTAGCGCTTTCGCGAAAGATGTCGCGCGCAAGCGCGCTCCTACAGGAGATCTGCGCAGGGCGTGGGGTATCGCGCGCAAGCGTGCTCCCACAACAGCATTGCCGTCCGGCCGCCATTCGCCTGTGGGAGCGCGCTTGCGCGCGATCACCTACAGCGCGATGAAGCGGTGACCAATCATCGAAGCGGCGTCGGCTCTCCCACCACCCAACCCCACCGCGTCCGAGAGCACTTGGCGCCCACCCTCGAGGCGAGTTCCGCAGGCGAGGCAGTCGGGCGGGAAATGGCCCGCAGGGGGTCGGCCATGGATGGCCGGCCCTTTTCGACGAGACAGGGACGTCTCGTCGAAAAGCCCCCGCCCGGCTGCCGGTTCGCGCCCGTAGGGCAATAAGTACATTTGCCCCGGAGGGGCACTCCTTTTCGAACGACGAGGACCTGTCTGAGCAGCGAGGGTGGGCGCCAAGGGCTCTTTCCCGAGACGTCAGAGCGCTAGAAGCGATGGCGTAAGCCGAGCCCGCCCCGCGAAGCCGAAGGCGAGCCCGATCGTCAGCTCGAAGCCGCGACCGGGTACGGCGAATCCGGGATGTCCCCGCTATCGCCCATGAAGACGCAGTTGCGGCCCGAGCGCTTCGCCCGGTACAGCGCGCCATCCGCCACCACCAGCAGGCGATGCAGCTCGAACCCGCACTGCAGCGTCGAGGCCACGCCGAAGCTCGCCGTCACCACCAGCTCCGGACGCGACGGCGTCGCCGACGTCGCCGAAATGGAAAGGCGCAGCTGCTCCGCACGTGCACGCGCCTGCGCCGGGCTGCAATCCGGCAACAGCACCGCGAATTCCTCGCCACCCAGGCGGCCAAACACATCGCACGCATGCAGCGCGCGCCGGCACACATCCACCGCCCGCTTCAACACCTCATCACCCACCGAATGACCCCACGTGTCATTCACGTTTTTGAAGTGATCCAGGTCGAACAGGATCAGGCAGGCACCGCGATCCGAACGTGCACCGTACGCCAGCACGCGCTCCGACTGCTCCACGAAATGCTCGCGATTGCAGATGCCAGTGAGGCCATCACGGCGCGCCATGCGCATGAAGCGCAGCTGCGAGCGGCGCAGGCGCAACACCAGCGCGACGATGCCCACCAGGCTCAGGCCCAGTACGAAGATGTACAGACGCCCGGTTTCCACTTCCTTGCGATCCAGCGCATTCGACAGGCGCAGGATCTCGTTCTTCTTGTTCAGCGTCTCGACTTCCGCCTTACGCGCGACCACCTGCTGGTCGACCAGCTGGAACGCGAGGCTGCGCGCGCTGATGTCGTCCAGGTAGCCCTTGTCGGCCGCCATGTACTGCTCGTGGTACGCCAGCGCGGACTGCGCATTGCCCACGCGCTGCTCCACTTCGAACAGCACCTTGTAGCCCACGCGGCGCGGGTCGGTGTATTCATCGCGCACCGCGCCAGCCACGGCGGAAAGCGCGTGCTTCCGCGCATTGGCCAGGTCATCCATGGCGAGGTAAGCGCTGGCGAGCGTCGCGTCGAATTCAGCCAGCAGGGTCGCGTAGTTCGTGTCGCGAAGGTCATCGCGGTGCGGGAGCAACAGGTCGATCGCCGCGCGCGGCTGTCCGTTGCGCAGGTAGAACATGCCGATATCGGAGCGCATGGCGTCGGCGAACACGGTATCGCCACTGCCTTCGCACGCTTCGATCGCCCCCTGGTACAAGGGCTCGATCGCCGTGAGGCGGCCTGCTTCGCGGCGCGCCCGCATCAGGTGCTGTACGCCCTTGCACTCGCTCTCGCCCGGCGGCGGTTCGTCCACCATCTGCCGGGCGTACGCTTCGGCGGCATCGAACTGGCCGGCCGAACTGAGCAGCTGCGAGGCCTCACCCAATGCGGCGAAACGCGCGCGGACATCGCGCACCGACGGCAGCAGTTCCTGCATCTGGTTGAGCCGGCGGAACGCATCCTCATAGCGATGCGCGATGCCGAGCAGGTTGATCAGGGTCGCCATGGCGCGGACGCGCAGCACGGAATCGGTGGCGGTATCGGCCACGCGATCGAGCAGGCCGCGCGCCTTGTCGTAGTCGCCCACCCAGGTCGCGCGCCAGCCTTCGAGGAAGGCCAGCTTGGCCGCGGTCGCATCATCCAGTTCGGCGCGTACTGGCTCGACCTGCCCGAGCAGGCGGGTGAAGCCATCGAAATCGGCGTGCTTGATCTGGTCCGCCTGGTCCAGCGTGCGGCTGGCCTTTGCCGATGTCGCGGCATCGGGTGCCGCATGCACGGCCGCCACGCCCAGGAAGGGCATGGCCAGCGCGAAGATAACCTGGCGAATGCAGCGACGCACGGCGGTCAGCGCTCCTTCGCCGGCGGGCTGCCGGGCCCCTTCTTCTTCAACGGCTCGTCGTTGTCGTCATCCTCATCGCCTTCGTCGTCCGGCGCTTCCTTCTCGCGCTCCGGACCATCCGGCATCTGGGTGGCGATGAACTGCGCGCCGCCAAGGAGGCGACGCAAGCCGTCGGCGTCGCCGTAGGCCAGCGCCTCGCGCGTCGCATCGTCGTCGATCCCCAGTTCGGTCAGCAGCGCCTCGCGGTCGGCCGGTGAGCCATGCCGCAGCGCCGCGTCCTGCCCGACGCGGGCGAGATAGTCCGTGACGTTTCCCATCGCACCTGTCCCTTGGGCTCAAAGGCCTTGCCTTCGGCCCGCGTGGCTCGCCTCCCCTCGAGGACGAATCATGGCGCGATCATACCGCCACCGGGCACGGCGCAGTAGTAGGCCACGTGGCCGGGACTAAAGGGTCGAGACGACCGTCACGGGCGCCGCGCGGTCAGGGCTCGAGGGCCACGGTGCAGTCGATCCCCTGCTTCGCCATCTTGGCGTAGGGGCACAGGCGCTCGGTGTGGCGGACCAGCTCCTCGGCCAGCGGCCGGTCGACCCCCGGCAGCGCGATCCGCACCTCGGCCACCAGGGTGAACTGGCCATCCACGGGATCACGGCCGAAGGTGACCTTCGCCTTCACGGCCGCATCCGGGATGGCGATGGACGAGCGATCCGCCAGCAGCTTCAGCGCCCCGTGGAAGCAGGCCGCAAAGCCGGCGGCGAACAATTGCTCGGGATTGGTACCGCCGCCCGGGCCGCCCAGGGCCGGCGGGAGGCGCAACGAGACGTCCAGTTCGCCATCCGACGAGCGCGCCACGCCCGATGCGCGGGCGTGGGCGGCCGCGCCACCGGTAACGGTGACGTCGGCCGTGTACAGCGGCTGGAAGACGTCACCGTGGTAACGATCCAGGAAGGAGACATGCGGCACCTTGGGTTCCATGGCGTGGGCGCCTCCTGTGGCGTCAGGCATGCGCACCCGGGGTCGGCCCGGCGAGCCAGGCATCCAGGCTCACCTTGCCGAGATGCGCGCCCGGGCCCGGCAGCAGCGAATCCTTGCCGATGACACCACCGAAATACGGCGCCGACGGATCGCCGGTCACGACGCGCGGGTCGCCCTTCGCACGAAGGAAACGCCGCACCAGCTCATCCATCGCGTACGCCTCGGGGCCCGCGATCTCGATATAGCCGTTGCGCGGCGGCTCCAGCACCGCCTCGGCGACGGCATCGGCCACGTCTTCCGCGGCGATGGGCTGGATGCCACCCGTGGAGACCGAGATCTCCGGGCCCTGCCCGCGCTCGTCGGCAATGCCGCCGGTGAATTCGAGGAACTGCGTCGCTCGGACGATCGTGTAAGGCACGCCGGATTCCCGGATGAGCTTCTCCTGCGCGTTCTTCGCTGCGAAATAGGCGTTACCGGGCTTGCGGTCGGTGCCCACGATGGACAGCGCCACGTGGTGCTGGATGCCGGCCTTCTTCTCCGCCGCAGCGATGTTGCCGCCGGCCGTGGTGAAGAAGTGCATGACGGCATCCGCGGCGAACGACGGCGAATTGGCCAGGTCGACCACGGTGTGGACGCCTGCCATGGCCGCGTCGAGGCCTTCACCGGTCAGCGTGTTCACGCCACTCGACGGTGACGCCGGCACGACGTCATGGCCCTTCGCGCGCAGGCGCGCCACCACCTTGCTGCCGATCAGGCCGGTACCACCGATGACCAGGATTTTCATGGCTGACTCCTCATGCCGGGTTCTCTGAAAGGAAAGGCTAGGCCCGGGCCCCGGTGACGGGTAGCCCCGGGCGTGACGTCACCGTGTTGCCACGGAGGCACCAATCCGGTTGTCATCGCCGCAATCGAAATCCAGCGCGCGGATGCCCGCGATCATGTAGTCCACGAACACGCGGATCCGCGACGGCATCTGCTGGCGGCTGAGGTAGCACACGTAGTGCCCACGATCCTCGGGCGCGTGCTGCGGCAGGCAGGCGACCAGCCGCCCGGTCTTCAGGTGGTCGCAGACCTGGTAGCCGGCCAGCTGGGCCAGCCCTTCGCCATCCAGCGCCGCCTGCAGCACGAGGTCGGCATCGTTGAACGACAGCATGGAGGCCGGGCGCACCTTGCGGTCACGGCCGTCTACGCGGAACTCCCAGTCGAACGTGCGGCCGCTCGCGAGCCGGTAGCCAAGGCACTCGTGGGCCGCGATGTCGTCGAGCGACATGGGTGCCGGGTTGCGCGCCAAGTACCCGGGCGAGGCGCAGAGGAACATGCGCATCGGCACGATCTGCCGGGCGATCACCTGGCTGTCTTCCATCCGCCCGTTGCGGAACGCGACATCCACCTGGTCGGTGATGAAATCGGCCGGCCGGTCGTCGAGCAGCAGCTCCACCGCCACGTCCGGATAGGCCGCGCGGAACCCATGCAGCAAGGGCGCCACCACGCGACGTCCGAAACCGACCGCCGCACTGATCCGCAGGCGCCCGCGCGGCGGGCCTTCGCGCAGCTCGCGCATGTCTTCCAGTGCCTGGGCGATGCGCTCGACGCCGGGCTGGCAATTCTCAAAGAACAGCGAGCCTTCCGGGGTAAGCGAGGTGCTCCGCGTGGTCCGCGAGAACAGGCGCGCACCCACCTGTTGCTCGAGCTTCTGCACGCTGCGGCTGACCGCGCTGCGGCCGATGCCGAGGCGATCGGCGGCGCGGGCGAAACTTCCCTCGTTCACCACGGCGATGAAAGCGATCACGCCGGCATAACTGGCGGAAAAGCTCGAGGTGAGTGCATCGGCGCCCACGCGGGCGCTTTGCGGAAACGGCGTGACATTCATGGGTGGTCTCCGTGGGCGCCGGCGCGCAAGGCACGCAGGCGTGTTCGGGCATCGTCGATAAGCTGGCGGCAGGTGTCGGCATCGCGACCGAGCAGCGCGGATACCTCGCCGATCGGCTTGCCCAGCACGTCGCTAAGCAGGAAGGCCACCCGCGGCAGCAGGGGAAGCTGCTGAAGCGCGGCCTGGAATTCGATCCATACGCGGTCGCAACCCTCGACACGGGCCGTTCCGGCATGGCGCTGCTGCGTGGCTTCTGGGGTGTCCATGCCATACAGACGCGGTAGCTCCCGCCGCTGTGACATGGCCATTGGTGCGTTACGCGCAACATCGTGCGGACGCCGCCGTGGCTACCGAATGCAAGGCACTGGGCCTAGCTTGGTGAGCGTCCCGCCCATGCCGGGCCCACCTTCCCTACCCCATGAGGAGCGATCCATGAGCAAGCGTCTCGATTACCAGCTGCAGTCGCCGGAATTCACCAAGAAGCTCGTCGAGCTTTCGATCGCGCAGCGCAAGGAAAGCAGCATCGAACCGGGCCTGAAGCACATGCTCGACCTGCGCGCGTCGCAGATGAACGGCTGCGGCTTCTGCGTCGATATGCATGTCAAGGAAGCTATTGCCGGTGGCGAACGCCAGCTGCGCCTCCACCACATCGCTATCTGGCGGGAATCGGACCAGTTCAGCCCGCGCGAGCGCGCCGCGCTGGCCTACACCGAGGCGCTGACCGACCTGAATCCGGAAGGCATCACGGATGAGCTTTACAAGACGGTGCGCGAGCAGTTCTCCGAAAAGGAACTGTCCGACCTGACCTTCGCGATCATGACGATCAACGCCTGGAACCGCGTGAACATCGCCTTCCACACCGTGCCCGGTTCCCTCGACAAGGCTTATGGCCTCGACAAGGTCGCCGTCGGCTGATCACCCGCACCTGGAGGACACACCCATGAAAACGCTCTTTGCGCTTGCGGCGTTCGGCCTGCTCGCCGCCTCGGCCACGGCCTGCGCCCACGAGGAACACGCCGCCACGGCCGTCGAGCCGAAGGTCACCCCGGTGACCCAGAAGGACATGCCGGATGTCCCGGGCAAGGAAATCGTCGTCATCACCGTCGACTACCCGCCGGGCGTCGTCGAGCACGTGCACCACCACGACGCGAACGCGATCGTCTACGTGCTCGAGGGCAACATCATCGAGGGCGTGAAAGGCCAGCCGGAGCAGCACCTGAAGGCGGGCGATACGTTCTACGAAGGCCCGAACGACACGCACACCATCGGCCGCAACGCCAGCCAGACCGAGCCGGCGAAGTTCCTGGTCTTCATCGTGAAGGACAAGAACAAGCCCGTCGTGCTGCCGGGTGACAAGGGCAAGTAAGCCCCACCGTTGAGCGACATCTTGTGGGAGTGAGCTTGCGAACGATGCTCGTCCGCGGACCCATCGTTCGCAAGCTCACTCCCACAGTCGCCTCATGGCCACCCTGGCTGAAGACGGCCACGCCCGCCCCGCCAATTCGGTCAAAAAGCGCAGGAACTTGCTGGACGCTTCCGACGGGCCGTGTCACAAAAGGCGTACCTGATCCGTCTGGTATGACATGACCGCCGCTACCGCCACTTTCACCGCCCTGCGGCCTCGCCTGCATGGCATTGCCTACCGCATGCTGGGTTCGGTTCCCGAAGCCGAGGATGTCGTGCAGGACGTGTGGCTGCGCTGGCATGGGACGGATGCCGACGGGATCGACAACGCCGAGGCCTGGCTGGTCGCGGCGACTACCCGCCGGGCGATCGACCAGCTGCGTGCCGCGCGCACGCGGCGCGAGCACTACGTGGGTATCTGGCTCCCGGAGCCGGTGCTGACCGACGACAGCGCCACGCCGGAGGACCTGCAGGAACTGGCCAGCGACGTCTCCGTGGCCTTCCTGGCCCTGCTGGAACGGCTGGCGCCGGAAGCGCGCGCCGCGTTCCTGCTGCGCGAGGTGTTCGACGAGGATTACCCGGAGATCGCGCAGGTGCTGGGCAAGAGCGAGGCCGCCTGCCGGCAGTTGGTGCATCGCGCGAAAGAACAGTTGCGTGACGAGCGCCCACGCTACGAAGTGAACCGTGACCTGCACGCCACCCTGGTCCGCCGTTTCGCCGGTGCGATGGCCTCGGGTGACTTCCGCTCCATGCGCGAGATCCTTGCGCCGGATGCCGTGCTGATGGGCGACGGCGGCGGCTACGTCAGCAGCTTCCCCAAGCCGATGGAAGGTGGCGTGCGCATCGCGCAGCTGCTCTATGCCCCGAGCATCCGCAACGACCGCGGCATGCGCGTGGAGATCGCCAGCGTCAATGGCGAGCTCGCCGTCATGCGTTACTTCGAGGGTGCGCTCGAATCGGTGCAGACCTTCGCCATCGAAGGCGGCAGGATCACGGCGATCCACGTGCAGCGCAACCCGGAGAAGCTGGCGCGGTTTGTTGCCAAGCAGGCGGGATTCGCACCGCTTTTGTAGGAGCGCGCTGGGATTGCGCGTTTATCCCCTCTTCGGGGGCGATGGATCTTGCGGTGCCCCCATCGCGCGCAAGCGCGCTCCCACGAGAGCGGCGGGTTACCAAGGTCCAGCAGGAGGGACAGGCCCCACAAGAACAAGGCCCCTTTCGGGGCCTTGGTTTTACTTGTAACGGACGCCCTTGATCTCGTACGTCTTCGTGCCGTTGGGTGCGTTGAAGTCGAACTCGTCGCCTTCGTTCTTGCCGATCAGCGCGCGCGCGATCGGTGAGCTCACCGCGATCAGGAACTTCTTGATGTCCGCTTCCAGGTCACCCACGATCTGGTAGGTGACTTCGGCCTCGCTATCCAGGTCGATCAGGTCCACGATCGCGCCAAACACGATGCGCGGCGCCACGGTAAGACGCTCCGTATCGATGATCTCGGAGTTCGACAGCGCGGCCTCAAGCTCGTTGATGCGGCCTTCGTTGAAGCCGTGCATCTCACGGGCGGCGTGGTACTCCGCGTTCTCCTTCAGGTCGCCATGCGCACGGGCTTCAGCCACGGCAGCCACGATCTCCGGACGCTTGACGCGCTTCAGGTACTCCAGCTCGTCACGCAGGCGGTCGGCACCGACCGCGGTCATCGGGGGACGGGTAGCGCTCATGCCTTCAGCTCCTTGTGCAGATCCTGCAGGCTGTTGACTTCCGGTTCCGCGTGGAAATCAAGCGAGTGCACCAGGGCACGCGCGCCTGCGACAGTCGTGGAATACGTGACGCGCTGCTGCAGCGCTTCACGGCGAATTGAGAACGAATCGGAAATGGCCTGCTTGCCTTCCGTCGTGTTGACGATATAGACCACCTCGCCGTTCTTGATCAGGTCGACGATGTGCGGACGGCCTTCGAGCACCTTGTTGATGCGCTCGGCCGGAACACCGTTGTCCTGCAGGAACTGCGCCGTGCCGGCGGTGGCGACCACGGTGTAACCGCGCGCCGCGACTTCCTGGGCGATCGGCAGCAGGCGATCCTTGTCGGCATCGCGCACGGACATGAACACCTTGCCCTTCGGCGGCGCCTTGATGCCCGCGGCCTCGTGGCCACGCGCGAATGCGGCGCCGAACGTACGGCCCACGCCCATCACTTCGCCGGTGGAACGCATCTCGGGGCCGAGGATCGGATCCACGTTCTGGAACTTCAGGAACGGGAAGATCGCTTCCTTCACCGAGTAGTACGACGGGATGATTTCCTTCGTGGCGCCCTGCTTCACGAGCGAGCTGCCGGCCATGGCGCGCGCGGCGATCTTGGCCAGCGACATGCCGGTGGCCTTGCACACGAACGGCACGGTACGCGAGGCGCGCGGGTTCACTTCCAGGATGAACACGTCATCGCCCTGGATCGCGAACTGGGTGTTCATCAGGCCGATGACCTTGAGCTCCTGCGCCATCAGCTTCACCTGGCGGCGCATTTCATCCTGCACCTCTTGGCTGAGCGAGTACGGCGGCAGCGAGCACGAGGAGTCGCCCGAGTGCACGCCGGCTTCCTCGATGTGCTCCATGATGCCGCCGATGAGCACGTTGCCCTCGGCGTCAGCGACGATATCGACGTCCACTTCCACGGCGTGGTCGAGGAAGCGATCGAGCAGCACCGGCGACTCGTTCGACACCTGCACGGCCTCGCGGATGTAGCGCGAGAGGTCGGCATCGGCATAGACGATTTCCATGGCGCGGCCACCGAGCACGTAGCTCGGGCGCACGACCAGCGGGTAGCCGATCTCGCGGGCCAGGGCCAGCGCTTCGTCGGCGTTGCGCGCGGTGCGGTTCGGCGGCTGCTTCAGATCCAGCTTCTGGATCATCTTCTGGAAGCGCTCGCGGTCTTCGGCCAGGTCGATCGAGTCGGCGCTGGTACCGATCACCGGCACGCCGGCGGCCTCAAGCGCACGGGCAAGCTTCAGCGGGGTCTGGCCGCCGTACTGCACGATGACGCCCTTCGGCTTCTCAAGGTCGACGATCTCGAGCACGTCCTCGAGCGTGAGCGGCTCGAAGTACAGGCGGTCGGAGGTGTCGTAGTCGGTCGAGACGGTTTCCGGGTTGCAGTTGACCATGATGGTTTCGAAACCATCCTCGCGCAGGGCGAGCGCCGCGTGCACGCAGCAGTAGTCGAACTCGATGCCCTGGCCAATGCGGTTCGGGCCACCGCCGAGGACGATGATCTTGTCCTTGTCGGTCGGGTTCGCTTCGCACTCTTCCTCGTACGTGCTGTACATGTACGCGGTGGTGGTGGCGAACTCGGCGGCGCAACTGTCGACGCGCTTGTACACCGGGCGCACGCCCAGGGTGCGACGCAGGTGGCGCAGCGCGCCCTCGTCGGTGCCGACCAGCTCGGCCAGGCGGGCATCGGCGAAGCCCATGCGCTTGAGTTCGCGCAGGCGCGGCTCATCCAGGGCGGTGAGGCCCTGGCGCTGCACTTCGCCTTCGGTCATCACGATGTCTTCGAACGCGGCGAGGAACCACGGATCGATGCGCGTGAGATCGTGCACTTCCTGCAGCGACAGGCCGGCGCGGAATGCATCGGCGACGTGGAAGACGCGATCCGGGCGCGGCTCGCGCAGTTCGCGCTTGAGCGTCTGGAAGCCTTCCTCGCTGCCGATGTCCAGGCCGGTCGGGTTGAGGCCGGTCTTGCCGATCTCGAGGCCGCGCAGGGCCTTCTGCATCGATTCGTGGAAGGTGCGGCCCATCGCCATCACCTCGCCCACCGACTTCATCTGGGTGGTGAGGCGGGCGTCGGCGGCCGGGAACTTCTCGAACG
This sequence comes from Luteibacter sp. NPDC104163, assembly GCF_055584245.1. NCBI lineage: Bacteria > Pseudomonadati > Pseudomonadota > Gammaproteobacteria > Lysobacterales > Rhodanobacteraceae > Luteibacter > Luteibacter sp. NPDC104163. Next base: position 223,190 of record NZ_JBVJMK010000002.1, on the reverse strand, counting down.
CGAAGCGCGGGATCTTGGTGACGACGTAATCGATCGACGGCTCGAACGAGGCCGGGGTGAGGCCACCGGTGATGTCGTTCTTGAGTTCATCGAGCGTGTAGCCGACGGCGAGCTTGGCGGCGACCTTGGCGATCGGGAAGCCGGTGGCCTTGGAGGCCAGCGCCGACGAACGCGACACGCGCGGGTTCATTTCGATGACGACCACGCGGCCGTCTTCGGCGTTGATGCCGAACTGCACGTTGGAGCCGCCGGTATCCACGCCGATCTTGCGCAGCACCGCGATGGAGGCGTTACGCAGGCGCTGGTATTCCTTGTCCGTCAGGGTCTGTGCGGGAGCCACGGTGATCGAGTCACCGGTGTGCACGCCCATCGGGTCGAAGTTTTCGATCGAGCACACGATGATGCAGTTGTCCGCCTTGTCGCGGACCACTTCCATCTCGAATTCCTTCCAGCCGAGCACCGATTCTTCGACCAGCACTTCGTGCGTGGGCGAGAGCTCGAGGCCGCGGCCGACGATCTCGACGAACTCTTCCTTGTTGTAGGCGATGCCGCCACCCGAACCGCCGAGCGTGAAGCTCGGGCGGATGATGGTCGGGAAGCCGACGGTGGTCTGGATCTCGAGCGCCTGCTCCATCGAGCGGGCGACGGCGGCCTTGGGGCATTCCAGGCCGATATCGGCCATGGCCTTGCGGAACAGGTCGCGGTCTTCGGCCATGCGGATGGCTTCGCGCGAGGCACCGATGAGCTCGACGCCGTAGCGCTCGAGCACGCCGTTGTCGGCAAGGTCGAGCGCGCAGTTCAGGCCGGTCTGGCCGCCCATCGTCGGCAGCACCGCATCCGGGCGCTCCTTGGCGATGATGCGCTCGACGGTCTGCCAGTTGATCGGCTCGATGTACACGGCATCGGCCGTGTCCGGGTCGGTCATGATCGTCGCCGGGTTCGAGTTGACCAGGACGACGCGGTAACCCTCTTCCTTCAGGGCCTTGCAGGCCTGGGCGCCGGAGTAATCGAACTCACAGGCCTGGCCGATGACGATCGGGCCGGCGCCGATGATGAGGATGGTCTTTAGGTCGGAACGCTTTGGCATGGTTTTTCTCGCGAATCGAAGGCTGGATGGAGGTGTGTGGCGCGCGGCGTGTTACGCCTGCTTCGCCTTGTGCGCTTCCATCGCGGCAATGAACGTATCGAACAGGTAGCCGACGTCTTCCGGGCCGGGGCTCGCTTCCGGGTGGCCCTGGAAGCAGAACGCCGGCCGGTCCGTGAGGGCGAAGCCCTGCAGGGAGCCGTCGAACAGCGAGGTATGGGTGACGCGGACATTGGCCGGCAGCGTCGCCGGATCCACGGCGAAGCCATGGTTCTGCGAGCTGATCAGCACGCGGCCGGTGTCGTGGTCCTTCACCGGGTGGTTCGCGCCGTGGTGGCCGAACTTCATCTTCAGCGTCTTCGCACCGATGGCCAGCGCCATGATCTGGTGGCCGAGGCAGATGCCGAACACCGGGATCTTCGTGGCGAGGATCGTCTTCGTGGATTCGATGGCGTAGTCGCACGCGGCCGGGTCGCCCGGGCCGTTGGCGAGGAAGATGCCATCGGGGTTCATCGCGAGCACGTCGGCCGCCGGCGTCTCGGCCGGAACCACCGTGATGTCGACGCCACGGCCGGCGAGCAGGCGCAGGATGTTCTGCTTCACGCCGTAGTCGTAGGCCACGACGCGGAACTTCTTCGGCGCGTTGTAGAAGGCCTGTTTGTCGAGGTCGTAAACGCCCTCGCTCCACTGGTAGGTGGTCTTCGTGCTGACGACCTTGGCGAGATCCATGCCGTTGAGGCCGGGGAAGGCCTTCGCCTTGCCCACCGCAGCATCGGCGTCGATCGCGTCGCCGGCCACGATGCAGCCGTTCAGCGCACCCTTCTCACGCAGGATGCGCGTGAGGCGGCGGGTATCGATGCCGGCGATGGCGACGACGTTGTGGCGCTGCAGGTACTGCGGCAGCGGTTCCTGGCTGCGCCAGTTGCTGGCCAGGCGCGGCACGTCGCGCACGATGAGGCCAGCCGCATGAACCTGGCTGGCTTCGACGTCGACGTCGTTGGTACCGGTATTGCCGATGTGCGGGTACGTCAGGGTGACGATCTGCTGGTTGTACGACGGGTCGGTCAGGATTTCCTGATAACCGGTCATGGCGGTGTTGAACACCACCTCACCGACAGTCTCACCGCGGGCACCGACCGAGTGGCCGTGAAAAACGCTGCCGTCTTCGAGAGCAAGCAGAGCAGGAGTACGCATGGGATGGCCGCCTTCGGGTGCAGCAAAGCCCGCAAGCCAGCTTTATAGCGGCTCGTGGGCCTTGGGGATGGGAACGTTTGGGCGGGTAAGAATTGTAGGCGCGAGAGGGCGTTCTGTCCACCGGGTTAGACTGAACGCGTAGGTAGGAATACGCGCCGGATCACCGCTCTGGCACGATACAATGGCTGTTAGTGGTACCTGACCGAGAAATGCCCGCCATGCTGCTCGACCCCGCCCGCCTGGACCGTCCCGACACCGACACCCGGCACGAGCCTTTCTCGTTCATGATCGCCCACGGCCAGTTGCCCGATGAGGCCCGCGGCGAGCTCGACCGCGACTTCCCGCAGTACTCCAGCGCCGGCTTTTTCCCTTACGACGCGGCCGATTGCGGCCCCTCGGTCAACGAACTGGTCGGCCAGATGACCTCGCGGTCGTTTTCAGCCGCCATTGGCCGCCACCTGCAGATCGAAGGGCTCGAGGACTACCCGACCCTGGTCACCCTGTGCCGGCACCTCAACCGCCGCCACGGCACGATCCACACCGACAGCAAGTCGAAGATCGCCACCGCGCTGATTTACCTCAACCCGATGTGGCCAGATACGAGCGATGGCTGCCTGCGTTTCCTGGCCTCGATCGACAACATCGACGACGTGGTGGCCCCGGAACTGAAGCCGCTCTACGGCGAGTTCGCCGTCTTCCGTCGCGCTGAGAATTCCTTCCACGGCCACCTGCCCTACGAGGGCGAGCGCCGGGTGATCCAGGTCGCCTGGCTCACCTCGGAAGAGGAAAAGGCCCGCAAGACCAAGCGTGGCAAGTTCTCGCGGGCCTTCAAGAAGCTCTTCGGCAAGCTGGACCGCAAGGTCGGCGCCGACCGCGACCGCAACGCCTCCCACCGCGACTAAGCCCCTGTGGGAGCGCGCTTGCGCGCGATCCGCCGGTGACCCTCTGCCCTTGTGGGAGCGCGCTCGCGCGCGATCCGCCGGCAGGCGGCAAGGCCGTCGCGACCCCATCGCGCGCAAGCGCGCTCCCACGACACGGGTCAGGCGGCGCCGAAGTACCAGCCAACGAACAGCGCGAAGACCCCGTACAGCGCCCCGATCGGCATCAGCCAGCGCGCCTCCACGGCACCGCGGCGGAACATCGCCCACAGCGCGATCACGGCCACCATGGTGATCACACCCGCCACGATCAGCGGCGTATCGAACAGCCACGGCGTGGCGAATAGCGCCAGCGAGCTCGGGATGGTCGCCTGGATCATCATCGCGCCGGAGATGTTGGCCAATGCCAACCGCTCCTTGCCCTGGCGGACCCAGATCAGCGCATTGACGGTCTCCGGCAGCTCGGTCGCGACCGGGCTCAGCACCAGTGCGACCAGGTGCGGCGAGAGCTTGAAGAACTCGCCGAAGGCTTCCAGCTGCCAGACGAACACGCGCGAGGCGATGGCGATGACGACGAGGGCCAGGCCGGTTTGCAGGAGGACCCACTTCATCGCGGGATCGGCATCGCGCGGGCGGAACGACAGCGGCTCCAGCTCCTCGTCCTCGGGCGCCGAACTGTCGTCGCCGATTTCGCGCCAGACGTAGAGGCCGTAGGCGAGCAGGAAGAGCACGCCGAGCCACGGCTTCCATGCGAAGGCGATCAGGCCCAGGCCGACCTTCACCACGAAGATGGCGAGAAACCAGGACTGGTCGCGGGCGAGGCGCTGATGGTCCACGCGAATGCGGGAATCCGCCCGATTCAGCCGCTTACGGCCGAGATATAAGGCGAAACCTACGACAGCGTATGCGATGGTCGCGAGGACGAGCGGGCCACCGAGGGCGGCGCCGACGCCGATGTCCCTGGCTTCCGGCGTCTTGCCGAACATCACGGCGACAAAGGTGACCGCACTCTCCGGCAAGGCCGTGCCGAACGCGGCGAGGACCGTGCCCGTGGCAGTGGCGCCCAGGTTGAGCTTGCGCCCAAACCACTCGACGCCGTTGACGAAGTATTCGCAGGTGAAATAGATGGCCCCGGCGGAGACCAGGAACAGGAAGGTTGTCAGCAGCATGGATAAGGATCAGGCCGGGCGAGCGCGCGTTAACCGATGGCACAACGACACCGCTCGCCCGGCCACGGGTGAGCATGTCGATGGCCAAAGGTCTCGCCGGGCCGGCAGCGTGCTCTCCACACGCTACTGCCGTTCGCGCCATGGGGTCCGGGGACCACCAAGTCTGTTGACGCGAACTCCTCAGGGGGAACGAGGATGGCTACTCCCCAATGACTTCGGCGCGCATGTTAACACGGTTTCTACGACTCAGACCTTTGCGGCGATGACGTCTTCGATGGTCCAGGCGCCGGGGGCACGGCCGGCCATCCAGGCGGCGGCTTCCAGGGCGCCGCGGGCGAAGATGCGGCGATCGGTGGCGCGGTGGGCAAGTTCGATGCGCTCGCCCTGCCCCATGATCAGCGCCTGGTGCTCACCGACGATATCGCCCCCGCGGACCACGGCGAAACCGATCGTGCCGGCTTCACGGGCGCCGGGGCGGCCTTCGCGGGCGTACACCGCCAGGTCTTCCAGCTTCGCGTCGCGGCCGGCGGCTGCGGCGTGGCCCAGGGCCAGTGCGGTGCCCGACGGCGCGTCTTCCTTGCGGCCGTGGTGGGCTTCGACGATGTCGATGTCCCAGCCTGGCAGGGCGGCGGCGGCTTCGCGCAGCAGGCGGGTGAGCACGGCGACGCCGAGGCTGAAGTTCGCGGCGCGAAGAATGGCCGTCCGCTCGGCCGCCCGGCCCAGGCGATCTTCCATGGCCTGGTCGAGCCCGGTGGTCCCCGTCACGAGTGCGGCGCCGGTGGCTTCGCACACATCCAGGGCCGCACCGAGACCTTCGGGGCCACTGAAATCGATCACGACGTCGATGCCCGCGGCATCGTCCCAACCGGTGAAACGCAGCGCCGAAACATCGCCATACGCCGCCTTGCCGAGCCGCGTGGATTGCGTCGATACCACGGCGCGGACCAGCTCGAAGCGTTCGTCATCGCGCACGAGGTCAAGCAGCGCGAGGCCCATGCGGCCGGAGGCGCCGCTGATGGCGAGACGGATGGGGCGGGTCATGGGGTGAGCCTTCGAGAACGTAGAGGCTCATCGTAATAGGTCGCCCCAACCAATGCGACGAGGTCGTTGTGGGAGCGCGCTTGCGCGCGATGGGTGCTCGCGGCACCTTGAATCGCGCGCAAGCGCGCTCCCACAAGAGCATGGGCGCGGTTACGAGGTCACTTTGGACCAGAAGTCCTTTACGCCATCCATGAAGCTGTTGGAGCGCGGGGTGTGCTTCGCGGCTTCTTCGCCGACGAAGGTCGCTTCCAGCTGCTGCAGGATTTCGCGCTGTTCCTTCGTGAGGCGCACCGGCGTTTCAACGACCACCGTGCAGATGAGGTCACCCGTACGGCCGCCGCGGACGGACTTCACGCCACGGCCGCGCAGGCGGATCTGCTGGCCCGTCTGCGTTTCCGGCGGGACGTTCACGGCGACTTCGCCATCGAGTGTCGGCACCATCAGTTCGGTACCCAGCGCGGCCTGGGCGAAGCGGATGGGCATCTCGCAGTGCAGGTCGGAACCGTCGCGCTGGAAGATCTTGTGCTCGCGCACGCGCACTTCGACGTACAGGTCACCCGCCGGCGAACCCGCCGGGCCGGCTTCACCCTGCCCCGTAAGACGAATGCGATCGCCGTTGTCGACGCCCGCCGGAATCTGCACCGACAGGGTGCGCTCTTCCTCGAGGCGGCCTTCGCCGTGGCACTTCTTGCACGGCTTGTCGATCTTCTGGCCGGAGCCGTGGCAGGTCGGGCACGCCTGCTGGATGGAGAAGATGCCGTTCTGCATGCGTACGCGGCCGTGGCCGGCGCAGGTGGAACAGGTGGAGACCTTGCCGTCTTCCGAGCCCGTGCCATTGCAGTGGTGGCAGTTCACCTGGGTGGGAATCTCGATCTTCTTCTCGACGCCGAACACGGCTTCCTCGAGGTCGAGCTCCATGATGTAACGCAGGTCGGCGCCACGTCGGGCGCGCTGGCGACCACCGCCACCGCCGCCGAAAATGTCACCGAAGATATCGCCGAAGATGTCGCCGACGTCGCCGAAACCGGCGCCACCGCCACGACCGAAGCCGCCACCCTCGAACGCCGCATGGCCGTACTGGTCGTAGGCCTGGCGCTTCTGGGCATCGGAGAGGACGTCATACGCCTCCTTGGCTTCCTTGAATTTGTCGATCGCCTCCGGGTCATCCGGATTGCGGTCAGGGTGGTACTTCATCGCGACGCGACGAAAAGTCTTTTTCAGATCCCCGTCGGTGACGGTACGTTCAACACCGAGGATTTCGTAGTAGTCGCGCTTGCTCATGTGACGCTTTTGCTTCCCTTGGACGGACAAACGCGCCGAAGGCTTTCGCCCCGGCGCGGTCGCGTCATTGATACTTCAGACAAGTGGCGCGGGAAGCTACCCGCGCCACGGATCCCACCATCAGGACGATTACTTCTTGTCGTCCTTGACTTCGGTGAACTCGGCGTCGACCACGTCGTCGGGCTGGGCCGAACCGCCGCCCGGTGCCGACTGCTGCGCCGTATCCGAGGCGCCACCCGACTGGGCCGCCGCGTACAGCGACTGGGCGACCTGCTCGAGGTTGGCGATCTTCGACTCGATGGCCGACTTGTCGTCGCTATCCTTCGCCTTCTCCAGATCCGACACCGCGCCGTCGATGCTGGCGAGCTGCTCGGCCGGGATCTTGCCGCCATGCTCCTTCAGCTGCGAACGGGTCTGGTGCACGAGCTGGTCAGCCTTGTTGCGCACCTGGACGAGGTCGTGGAACTTCTTGTCCTCTTCGCGGTTGGCTTCGGCATCGGCCACCATGCGCTGGATCTCTTCCTCGGACAGGCCCGAGCCCGCCTTGATTTCGATCTTCTGTTCCTTGCCGGTGTCCTTGTCCTTCGCCGACACGTGCAGGATGCCGTTGGCATCGATATCGAACGTAACTTCGATCTGCGGCGTGCCACGCGGCGCCGAACGGATACCCGACAGATCGAACTTGCCGAGCGACTTGTTGGCGTTGGCACGCTCGCGCTCACCCTGGAGCACGTGCACCGTCACCGCGGTCTGGTTGTCATCGGCGGTAGAGAAGGTCTGCGAGGCCTTGGTCGGCACCGTGGTGTTCTTCTCGATGAGCTTGGTCATGACGCCGCCCATCGTTTCGATACCCAGCGACAGCGGGGTCACGTCGAGGAGCAGCACGTCCTTCACCGAACCACCCAGCACGCCGCCCTGGATCGCGGCACCGACGGCGACGGCTTCATCCGGGTTGACGTCCTTGCGCGCTTCCTTGCCGAAGAAATCCTTGACGGCTTCCTGGACCTTGGGCATGCGGGTCTGGCCACCGACGAGGATGACCTCGTTGATGTCCGACACGCGCAGGCCGGCGTCGTTGAGCGCGGTGCGGCACGGCTCGATGGTGCCCTTGACCAGGTCTTCCACCAGCGACTCGAGCTTGGCGCGGGTCAGCTTGATGTTGAGGTGCTTCGGGCCCGAAGCGTCGGCCGTGACGTACGGCAGGTTCACGTCGGTCTGGTGTGCCGAGGAGAGTTCGATCTTGGCGCGCTCGGCGGCGTCCTTCAGGCGCTGCAGGGCGAGCTGGTCCTGGCGCAGGTCGATGCCCTGCTCCTTCTTGAACTCTTCCACGAGGTAATCGATGACGCGGTTGTCGAAATCTTCGCCGCCGAGGAACGTGTTGCCGTTGGTGGCGAGCACTTCGAACTGCTTCTCGCCATCGACGTTGGCGATTTCAATGATCGAGACGTCGAACGTACCGCCGCCGAGATCGTACACGGCGATCTTGCGGTCGGCCGTGCCGGACTTGTCGAGGCCATAGGCCAGGGCGGCGGCGGTCGGCTCGTTGATGATGCGCTTGACGTCGAGGCCGGCGATCTTGCCGGCATCCTTGGTGGCCTGGCGCTGGCTGTCGTTGAAGTACGCCGGCACGGTGATGACCGCTTCGGTGACCGACTCGCCCAGGAAATCCTCGGCGGTCTTCTTCATCTTCATGAGCACCTTCGAGGAGATTTCCTGCGGTGCCATCTTCTTGCCATCGGCGGTCTGCACCCAGGCATCGCCATTGTCGTGCGCCACGATGCCGTACGGCACGAGCTTGATGTCCTTCTGCACTTCCGCGTCGGTGAACTTGCGGCCGATGAGGCGCTTCACGGCGTAGAAGGTGTTCTTGGCGTTGGTGACAGCCTGGCGCTTGGCCGGCGCACCGACGAGGACTTCGTTGTCCTTGGTGAACGCGACGATGGACGGCGTGGTGCGATCGCCCTCGGCGTTTTCGATGACGCGTGCCGTGGTGCCCTCCATAACGGCGACGCAGCTATTGGTGGTACCGAGGTCGATGCCGATGATCTTGGCCATAAAACGTGCTCCGAATTTCAATGCGGCCCCCGCGGCCGCGACTGTTTGTGGAAATGGGGCCTTGCCCCATCAATTCAATGCGTTGTGAGACTCAGTGGTCCTTGACGACCGCGACCAGCGCCGGGCGCAGCAGGCGATCGTTCAGGACGAAGCCCTTCTGGACCACGGCGACCACCGTGTTCGGCGCATGCTCGGTCGAATCGACCGCGCTGATCGCCTGATGGTGTTCCGGGTTGAACGGCTGGTGCAGCGGATCGACCAGCACGAGGCCGTTCGACGAAGTGACCTTTTCCAGCTGCTTGAGCGTGAGCTCGAGGCCCTCGCGCAGCGCCTTCGCATCGGCGTTCTCGTTGGCGAGGCCCAGGGCCACGCTGTCGTACACCGGGAGCAGGTCGCCCAGCAGCTTCTCGTTGGCGAAACGGCGGGCCTGGTCCAGGTCGCGCTGGAGGCGGCGGCGCTGGTTTTCGATCTCCGCCCGCTCGCGCAGCACGGTATCGCGCGCCTGAGACAGCTCGGACTCGAGGGCCGCCAGACGGGCGGTCAGGGCATCAAGATCGGCGTTGACGCTGTTGGCGGCACCGCTCTCCTGCGCCGGATCCGTCGCGTGGGGATCGTGGTTCTGCATGATTACTCCAAATGTAAGCAAACGGCCCCCGCGAGGGGACCGAACATTCGCGGGAAATACTAAACCCGCCTCCCGTGGCGGTTTATGAGGTCGCCACGGCGCGATTCAAGGCGTCACTGAGCAATCCGGCGGTGGCTTGTACCACCGGGATGACCCGCTCATATGCCATACGCGTCGGTCCAATAACTCCGATCGCGCCCAGCATGCGGCCGCTGGTGCCGTAGGTAGCCGTGACGATGCTGCAGCCGTCGAGGGCGGAGAAGCCCGATTCCTCGCCGATGAAAAGCCGCACGCCCGGCGCCTTCACGCAGTTTTCCATGAGCTGGAGCAGCTCGCGCTTCTGCTGGAAGGCGTCGAACAGATCGCGCAGGCGATCGATATCGGCCAGTTCGGAGTAGCCCATGAGGTTGGTCTGGCCGCTGACGAGGACGTCGTCGGTGTCGTCATCCCGGAAGGATGCGGTCGCCAGTTCCACCGCGCTGGCCAGCAGCCGGTTGAGCTCGCCACCGGCCTCACGCAGCTCGGCCGCCAGGTGGGCCCGGATATCCGCAAGGCGGAACCCGGCGAAGTGGGCGTTGAGGTAGTTGGCGGCCTGTTCGAGTTCGCCCGCGTCGATGGGGCGCGAAAGCTGCACGACCCGGTTCTGCACCTGGTTATCGGAGAAGACCAGGATGACCAGCACGCGGGCATCCGGGAGATTCACGAAATCGATGTGGCGCAGCGGGAAGTCGCCCTGGCGCGGCACTGTGACCACGCCGGCGAAATGGGTCATGGCCGAGAGCAGGTGGGAAACGTTGCCCAGCAGGTCGCGGGTGGTCGTCTGGTGCGGCGGGAGTCCGCCTTGCAGGCGCGCCATCTCGTCGCGCGGCAGGGGCTTGAGCTCGAGCAGGCTATCCACGAACAGGCGCAGGCCACGCGGTGTAGGGATACGCCCCGCCGAGGTGTGCGGCGACGCGACGAGACCCGCCTCTTCCAGGTCGGCCATGATGTTGCGGATGGTCGCCGGGCTGACTTCCAGGCCGGAGGACTTCGCCAGCGTGCGTGAGCCGACCGGCTCGCCATCGGACAGGTATTGCGAAATCAGGGTACGCAACAGTCGCCGCGCGCGAGCATCAATGTCTTGGCCGGAAAACGGATTCATGCGCGTGGGTGGGCTGAGGGCGGGATAGCAGGCGATATCAATAAGGTCTGCGCGCCCGCCTTGCAAGTCTCGGTTCCTGCGACGCGGCTCCCGCTACAATTGGCGTGATTCCATCCGCCACGCCGGTGCCCATGCTCACCTCGCTCTACGTCCGCCAGTTTGCCGTCGTTGAAGAAGCCGAAGTGGCCTTCGGGCCCGGGCTTACCGTGGTCAGCGGCGAAACCGGCGCAGGCAAGTCCCTGCTGGTCGATGCCCTGATGCTGCTGGCCGGCGCCCGCGCCGATAGCGGCATGGTCCGCGCCGGCAGCGACCGCGCCGAGCTGGCCGCCGAGTTCGACCTCACCGGCCTCCCGGAAGCCCTGGGCTGGCTGCGCCAGGAGGAACTGGACGACGGCGATACCTGCCGCCTGCGCCGGGTGATCCGCACCGAGGGCAGCTCCAAGGGCTGGATCAACGGCCGCCCGGCCAGCCTGGCGCAGATGTCCGCCCTCGCTGCCCTGATCGTCGAGATCCATGGCCAGCACGAACACCAGGCCTTGCTCTCGCGCCAGCACCAGATGGGCCTGCTCGATGCCTTCGCCGGCAACGAGGAAGGCCTGGCCCGCGTGCGTGACCTCGCGAAGGCCTGGCGCGACGCGGTGGCGAAGATCCGCCAGCTCTCGGGCGGTGACGACCGCGAGCGGCAGATCGAACTGCTCGCGCACGAACTGGAAGAGCTCGACCGCTGGGCGCTTGCGCCGGCCGCGCTGGAAGACCTCGAGGCGCAGCACCGCCGCCTCGCGAACGCCGGCCGCCTCGCCGAAGGCGCCAACGGCGTGGTGGAGCTGCTCGACGGCGAGAGCGAATTCGCCATCGGCCGTGCCCTGTTGCGCGCGCATGCCGAACTCTCGCGGCTCGCCGAGCTGGATGCCTCCCTGACCCCCACCCTGGAACTGCTCGACAGCGCGCAGATCCAGGTCGGTGAAGCCGTGGACGGACTGGGCCGCTATGCCCAGGACGTGGAACTCGACCCGGAGCGCCTCGCCGAGGTGGACACCCACCTCACCCACCTCCACGACCTGTCACGCCGTTACCGGCTGCCGATCGAGGAGCTCACGGGCAAGGCCGAGGAACTGCGCGAGCGCCTTGCCGAGCTCGAAGGCGCCGGCGACGCGCTCGAGCGGCTGGGCCGCGAGCGCGACCGCCTGCGCAGCGAATACGACACCGCCGCCGCTGCGCTTTCGAAAGCACGCTCCGACGCCGCCGCCCGGCTGGGCTCCTCGGTCGCCGCCCTCATGGGCGAACTCGGCATGTCCGGCGGCCGGCTGGAAGTGGCGCTGGAACCCGCCGACGGCGACGATCCGGACCCGCAGGGCCGCGAACGCTGCGAACTGCTCGTCAGCGCCAACCCCGGCCAGCCGCCGCGCGCCCTGCGCAAGGTCGCCTCGGGCGGCGAGCTCGCCCGCATCAGCCTGGCCATCGAAGTGGCGACGCTGGGCAACGACAACATCGGCTGCATGATCTTCGACGAGGTCGACACCGGCATCGGCGGCGCCGTGGCCGAAGTGGTCGGCCAGAAGCTGCGCGCCCTCGGCGAGCGCGTGCAGGTGCTCTGCGTCACCCACCTGCCCCAGGTCGCCGCGCAAGGCCACAACCACCTCAACGTCGCCAAGGAAAGCGACGGCGAATCCACCCGCACGCGGATCAGGGCGCTCGACGCCAACGGCCGCCGCGAGGAGATCTCGCGCATGCTCGGCGGCGTGGAAATCACGAAGGAAACCCGCGCCCACGCGAAGAAGATGCTGGACAAGGCGCAGGGCTAAACAGGGACACGACCGTCACTTGTGGGAGCGCGCTTGCGCGCGATGGACCGCGGCAAGCTCCCATCGCGCGCAAGCGCGCTCCCACAGGGGCAGTGCTAGCTGCGGATCAGCCCGCGCTCCTGCGCCATGCGGTACAGGTCGAGTTCCGACCCGGCGTTGAGCTTGTTCATCACCGCGGCGCGGTGGATGTAGATGGTCTTCTGCCCGATGCCGAGTTCCGCCGCCACCTGCTTCGGCGCCCGGCCGGCGGCGAGCAGCAGGAATACCTCGCGCTCGCGCGCGGTCAGGCGGCTGAAGGGATCGAGATCCTGCGACGAGCGGCTGGAGCGACGTTCACGCAGGTCCGAGCTCAGGTACTGGTCGCCCGCCAGAACGGCTCGGACGGCGGCCACGAGTTCTTCCGGGGCCACGCCCTTGGTCACGTAACCACGCGCGCCACGGCGCATGGCTTCGGACACGTACGGTTCGCCATCGTGCATGCTCAGCACGACGATGCGCATGTTCGGCTCGATGCTGCCCAGGTGCTCGATAAGCGGCAAGCCGCTGCCATCGGGAAGCGAGAGGTCCACCGCCACGAGGTCCGGGCGGTGCTGGGTCACGGCATCCACGGCTTCATCGGCGTTGCGCGCTTCGGCAACGACGTCCAGGTCCGGTTCCAGCTGGATCAGCCGCTTGAAACCTTCACGGACGATGGCGTGGTCATCTACAAGGACGATTCTTGGCATGGGCTGAATGTAACAGTACTCAACCGAATGTGCGCATATGCGCGCACATGGCGTCAGCGCGCCACATGGGCCGTGTAACATTCACGCGTATGCGCCTTCGCCCCCTTTTCCGCTTCGCCGGCCCGATCATCGCCATCAGCTACGCGCTGGCCTGGGTGATGCTCTGGCCGACCGAGCAGCCGTACTGGGTGCTTCCGTTCGGCCTGCGTTTCGGCGCCCTGCTGCTGACCCGCACGCGGGACTGGTTCTGGATCCTGGGCGGTGAAATCGCCGCCAGCGCCTTCTGCGAGTGGCGCAGCGGCCTCCCGATTGGCGGTGCAGGGTTCGTGCTGGGCGATACGCCGGAACCGCTGATGGTCGCGGCGTGCCTCTGGCTCCTGCGCCGCGCGCACCTCCATGCCAGCCTGAATACCCCCGAGGACGTCGCCCGCCTGCTGCTCTCGGCCATGGTCACAGCGACGGTGGCGACGGCCGGCAACGCGGCCATGATGGCCTCGCTGCACCCGGCGGCCCCGGTCGAAATGCTCGGCACCACCTTCGGCAGCGACCTGCTTGGCAACTACCTGGGCGTGCTGCTGGTGGTGCCGGTGATGGTGCTGGTGTTCCGGGAACGCCCCACCCAGACGGCATTAGCCGAGCTGTTGCTCGACGGCCTGCTGGTGATGCTGCCCTCTCTGGCCATCCTGGTGACCCTGGCCGAGTACTCCCCCCAGCCCCAGTTCGCCCGCGTGCTTTCGCTGGCACCGGTGCTGTTCTTCGCCTTCCGGCACGGCTGGCGCGGTGCCGGCCTGGCCATGCTGATCACGAGCGTGGGCCTGAACGTCACCGAGGACATGATCGGCCGTGGCGCCCCCACGGCCGCCGCCCACCTGTTCCTGGCCGTAGCCGGCACCGGCACCCTGATGCTCGGCGCCGCGACCGACGCCCTCCGCCGCAGCAGCGAACGCGTGGCCCAGCAGAACACCCACCTGGCCGCGGCCAACCAACGGCTCGACCAGCTGGCCCGGCAGCTTCGCGACGCGGCCCGAGGCAACCTGCAGGCGGAGGAAAGCCTGCGCCGGCACATGGCCTCGGAGCTGCATGACGAGCTCGGCCAGAACCTGACCGCCATCCAGACCCACCTGAAGCTCGCCCAGAGCCGCCTCGGCAACGCCGGCCTGGACGACATCGGCAGCGCCATCAACGGGATCCTCGGCCACATGCGCCGGGCCCTGCACAAGATGCTGGATAGCCTGCGCCCGTCGGTGCTGGACGAGTTCGGCCTTCTGCGTGCCCTGGACGAAGGCCCGATCCGCGACATGCTGACCGCGGCCGGCATCCAGTATGTCACCGACCTGCGCGGCGAGCCCCGGCTGCTCGATGACGACACCCTGACCGCCATCTACCGCGTGGTCCAGGAGAGCGCCACCAACGTCGTGCGCCATTCCGGTGCAAAGGAAATGCGCCTACGCCTGCGGATCGGCCTGCGTGACAGCGGCCCCGTAGCCGTCCTCGACATTCGTGACGATGGGCATGGCCTACCCTCCACCCCGCGCCCGGTCAGGACCGATGGCGGCGGTCGCGGCCTGCAGGGCATGAGCGACCGGATCACCGCCCTGGGCGGCCTGTTCCGCATCGTCCCAGAGCCCGTGGGATTGCATCTCCGCGTGTTGCTCCGCAGCACAAGTATCGGAACGAACATAGGAAATTTTCCAATAGCCGGTTCGTGAACGCTTCGTTACGATCCTTCCATCGATGTGGGGGAGCCGCCGTCGAGAGACGGTGAGCCCAGGTCGATCGTGGGGACGATCGACCTGAAGAGGCGACAGGATGTCAGCCTCGCCGGCGCCAGGTGGTGTACGGGATCTAGCGAGCAACTCGCGATCCACGAACCACCAGGTATCCGGATCAGCCGCCGGTGGACAGGAGTCCACCGGCGGCGTTTTTATTTGTGCCGCCGAAAACCTGCCCCACCCCTGTGGGAACAAAAAAGCCCCCGATATACGGGGGCTTTTTCTTTTGAAGCAATTACTTAGCGGGCTTTCTTCTTCGGCCGCACATACAGGACCAGGCTATGGTCCTCGATGACGTACCCATGCCGCTCGGCGATCTCATGCTGGAGGCGTTCGATCTCCTCGCTGATGAACTCAATGACCTTGCCGCTGTCAACGTCGATCATGTGGTCGTGATGCTTGCCACGGTCCAACTCGTAGACGGCCTGGCCGCCCTCGAAGTTGTGCTTCATCACGATGCCGGCCGCTTCGAACTGGGTCAGCACCCGATACACCGTGGCAAGCCCGATGTCCTCCTGGTGCGCAAGCAGGCGCTTGTAGATGTCTTCGGCCGTGAGGTGGCGCTCGTCCGCCTCTTCGAAGACCTGCAGGATCCGCATGCGCGGATGGGTGACTTTAAGGCCCGCCTTGCGGAGCTCTTGGGTTTCCTGGTCCATCTCAGACCTCATCTCGCGGTGCCGTCAGGCGCTTAGTGTATCATCGCTCGCTTCACGATCTGGACGCTTCAACGCATGCAAAAGCAGCTCATCCGCACGCTGGGTATGGTCCTCCTGGCAACCGCCACCGCTGGCTGTGGCCTTGTCTACGTCCCGGACGTGCAGCAGGGCAACCTGCTCGACAAGAAGAACGTCGACCAGCTGCAGCCCGGCATGACGAAGCGTCAGGTCCTGGTCCTCCTGGGTACCCCCTCGGTCATTTCCCCATTCGATAACGACCGCTGGGACTACGTCTCCACGTATTCGCACCGTGGCAAGCCCATGACCACGCGTACCCTCACCCTCACCTTCAACAACGACACGCTTGTGAAGACCGAGGGCGATTTCTTCAAGCAGGATGCCCAGCAGCTCCTCGAAGACTCGAAGAAGTACAAGAGCAACCCGATCGAAGACGCCAAGGGCGACAAGAACACCAGCGCCAACGACAAGAAGGACGACAGCGTCATCTTCGGCGGCGGCGCCACCACGGACGACTCCAAGAAGTAACCGGATCGGGGGGCGGCTTCGCCCCCTCTTCGCATGCGGTTGTGGGAGCGCGCTTGCGCGCGATGGGGGCCAGAGACGCCTCCCAACTACCGGGCCGCCCTCCTCCGCCGCGCCTCCATCGGATCCAGCGTAAGCGCCCGGTAGATCTCCACGCGGTCACCCTCTGCCAGCACCTGCCCCGGCCCCACCTTCTTTCCGAAGATGCCCAGGCGCCCCTGGTCTGGCTGGATCTCACCGGGAAGCGTCGGCAGGGCCAGCCCCACCGCCTCCCACGCCGTCGTACCAGCCGGCACCACCAGCTCAACCACCGCCTGCCCCTCGGGACCGGCGTAAGCTACTTCCACGGCCAGCTCAGCCATACTGCCGACGCGCCTCATCGCAGAAGTCGTCGACCATCTTGTTCGCGAGCTGCTGGAAACCCATCTTGAGGACGGAGCCGCCGAGACCGGCGTAGTCGAAATCGAGCTCCAGGGCGATCTTGCAGCCTACGTCGCCCAGGGCCTGGAAGGTGAAGACGCCATCCAGCGACCGAAACGGCCCTTCCACGAACTTCATGGTCAGCCGGTTCGGCCGCTCCATGGTGTTGCGGGTGGTGAAGTTCTGTTTCATCCCGGCGAACTTGAGGTCGAGCCGGGCGACCAGGGCGTTTTCCTCGCGCTCCACGATGGTGGCGGCGTCACACCAGTTGAAGCGCTTTGGGTATGCTTCAACGTCGTTGACCAGGTCGAACATCTGCGCGGGCGTGAAAGGCACGATCGCACTGCGGCGGATTTCAATCACTGGATAGACCTCGTCGTATTTGCCGGCTCACGGACCCGCCGGCCTCGTATCAGGGACCGATTCGGAAGATTTTAGCGGACATGGCGAAAGCGAAGATAAAGGACACGGAAAAAGAGGGCCGCGGCACGATCGCGCTGAACAAGCGCGCGCGCCACGAATACCAGATCGACCAGCGCTTCGAGTGCGGCATGGCGCTGCAGGGCTGGGAACTGAAGTCACTGCGTGCCGGCCGGATCAACTTCGGCGAGGGCTGCTACGCCATCATCGAGCACGGTGAGGTATTCCTCGTCGGCGCCCAGATCCCGCCGCTGATCAGCGCCTCCACCCACGTGGTCGCCAACGACCGCCGCACCCGCAAGCTGCTCCTCCACCGCGAGGAAATCGACCGCCTCATCGGCGCCGTCGAGCGCAAGGGCTACACCCTCGTCCCCACCGCGCTGTACTGGAAGAACAACAAGGTGAAGTGCGAGATCGGCCTGGCCAAGGGCAAGCAGGAGCACGACAAGCGCAACTCCGACAAGGAACGCGAATGGGCGATCGACAAGCAGCGGGTAATGCGCTCCCACAACCGCCTGGGCTAACAGCCGTGCCCCAGTGGGAGCGCGCTTGCGCGCGATAAACCCACCTCAACGTAGGCCAACACCCACAACCCACCGGGCTAACCGCCCATTGTGACCCCGCCACCCCGCCCATATACTGTGTGGCGTAGGTTCACCACGTTTTCCCCGGGGATGTTTTGGTTTCGACGGGGGTAGTGCGATCTACTGGTGCATGCCGAGGGGGTAGCTTTCCTCGTTAAACCAGCTGCAAAACATATAGTTGCCAATGACAACTACTACGGTGACAACTCGGTGGCTCTCGCCGCCTAAGCTGTCCGGCCCCTAAAAAAGGCCAAACCCCCGAACCGGTCTTGTGCTCATGCTCGCCGGTGTAGGGTCACTATCATGAGACCGCCGAAAGCCTCTCCGCCTGTGGGGCTGACGCCAGATCAATCAGGTATGTCCGCCGGTGCGCTTAGCACGCCGTGCTGTCGGTGGACGAGACTTAACGGTGAGCTAAGCATGTAGATCTGGAGATTAAACGCCTTCGGACGCGGGTTCGACTCCCGCCATCTCCACCATCAAAAGAACAAGCCCCGGCGGGAAACCTCCGGGGCTTTTTCTTGGGCTCGCCAGCCGCCGCGAGCCGGTCTCGCCAACCCCGGAGAACGCGCACCGCGCGTACGTACATCCCGGTGTGGCTGGGACAATATGCCTCGATGCATTGGAATGGGTTCCGAGTAACATGACATCGAGCATGCAGCATCATTCGTGCATGGCCTGCCCTGACGCCTCCCCATTGCCCTTACGTCAGGTAGCGACACGTCATCGCCTGGAAACATACCGTGGACTGGGTCCCCGTAGCTTTCATCACCTTCAAGGTGCTCGTGTTCGGCACGGGCATGTTCTTCGCCATCAAATGGCATCACGATCAAGGAAAGAAGGGACGCCAGACCGAGCGGCGCGCGATGTTACGCACGCTAGGCAAGGCGGCCGCCATTTTCGTGCCGACGCTTGCTCTCCTGCTGTTCGTCACCTTCGCCGTTGCCAAGCATCTCGGTTTGACTTGACCACCGCTCGAGCGCTATCTCGTCGACCATGCCCTACGTCTACACAGCGCTCCCATCACCTGTCGGCACCCTGAAGCTAGTCGCAAGCGAGCAGGGATTGGTGGCGATCCTTTGGGAAAACGACACGCCTCGCCGCGTCCCGCTGCCGCACGCTGAAAAAGCGGACGACCATCCGGTGCTCAACGAAGCCGCGCGACAGCTCAGCGAATACTTTTCAGGCGAGCGACACGTCTTCGACCTCCCACTCGATTTCCACGGCACGGCCTTCCAGAAGGACGTCTGGGCCGAGTTGCTTCGCGTGCCCTTTGGCGAAACCCGCTCGTACGCTCAGATCGCCGAATCCATCGGGCGACCGACCGCTTCGCGCGCAGTGGGCGCGGCGAACGGGCGCAATCCGATATCCATCGTGGCTCCCTGCCATCGGATCATCGGTACGAACGGCAGCCTCACGGGCTTCGCTGGTGGACTTGAGGCAAAAACCTGGTTGCTGACGCTGGAAGGTTCACTGGTTCCAGCGAAGCCCATTGCCGACCAGCGCACTGGTGATCTGTTCGCCTGACCCGGGGACGCGTCCGCACGCCCGGGCGAACATTCGCGACCTTGTACGGCCACCCACGCGGGCGTAGCCTCGACCGAGGCTTTCCACCGGAACACCTGCGCATGTTCAAGAACCTGATCCCCAAGATCTTCTACGACCACATGCAGGACGGCCTGGATTTCTTCGTCGACGGGCTTGGGTTCGAAGTCCTCTACCGCGACGACAACCTGGCCGTCATCGCCCGCGATGGCGCAAAGGCATACATCGTGGAAAGCCCGGAGTTCGCAGCGAAGGACCGGCCGGAACTCAGTATCGACACCGACGATGTCGACGACATATTCAAGGAACTATCCCAGCGCGTCCCGCACCTTCTGCATCCCAACTCGAAGCGGCCCGAGCTAAAGCCCTGGGGTTCCCGTGAGTTCGCGATGCTGGACAAGACCACGGTCTGCGTGGTCTTCCGTGAATGGCCAGAGGCAAAGACCGCGTAACCAAGCTCACCCCATCAGCTCTGTCGCATCCCCCGACATCGCCACGCGCATCTCCGCCTGCAGGAACTCCACGAACCGCCTCACCCGCGGTGGCTGGAACGTGTTCGCGTGGTACACGGCATGGATGGGCGCCGGCGCCGACCAGGCCGGTGCATTGACCAGCACCAACCTCCCCTCGCGGACGTCCTTCGCCACGGCCCATAGCTGTCGATAGGCGAATCCACGCCCAAGTACGGCCCAGGTGCGGATGACTTCGCTGTCGGAGCATTCGTGGTAACGGAGCATGCGCACCGTCGCATCGCCAAGCCGCCATTCATTGCGCGGCCCTGCCTTGGTGGTGATCACCAGGGCGGGAAGATGGGCGAGATCTTCCGCGCGCGCGGGCAAGCCATGCTCGGAAATGCACGACGGCGAAGCACACACCACCCGCCAGCTATCGGCGAGATGGCGCGCCACCAGGTCCGTGTCTTCCAGCGGCCCCACACGGATCGCCACATCGACATCATCCGGCACGAAGCGCGAGAGTGAATCCGAAAGCGTCAGCACGACGCGCACCCCAGGGTGCAGCTGCATGAAGCGATCAAGGATGTACACCAGCAGGTTGCGCCCCATGTCCGAAGGTGCAGATACGCGCAGCGTTCCACTCACGCTCTCCGTGCCACTGCGGACTACCCGTTCCGCCTCGCGCATCGTCTCGATCGCGATCCGGCAGGAAGCGACGTAGGCCCGCCCTTCGTCTGTCAGCCGGAGCTGACGCGTGGTGCGTTCGAACAGGCGTGCGCCCAGTGCGGTCTCGATCCGCTGGACGCAGGCACTGGCCGCCGCGGGCGAGAGGCCGGCGCGTCGGCCGGCGGAGGACAGGCTGCCAAGGTCCGCCGCATCGACGAGTAGCTGCATATCACTCAGACGGTTCATCACCCTGCCCCAGGCCAGCCAGTCGGCCGGATCATCTTCAAATCCGATTTGAAGGTCAATAAACGACGGGGCCCATTATCAAATTGCGACGGAAGCCACAGGATCGGGGCACCCCAACCTCGAGGCACCACCATGTCGCACTTCACCCTGCCGCTGCTCACTTCCGCCCTGGCCATGGCGCTCATCGCACCTGGAGCGATCGCCGCGCCGGCGGCGCCCCCTGGGCCAACGATGGCCATGGGCACCGCACCGGTCCCGAAGGAACTCGTCGGCACCTGGACGCTGGTCCGCTGCGACAACGTCTACCCCGACGGCCGCCGCGTCGAACTCTATGGCCCGTCACCGGAAGGCATGTGGCTGATCGACGAACATGGGGATTACATGATGCAGATCGTCAGGGCGAAGCGCATGCCGTTCGCCGTGAACGACAAATCGAAAGGCACGCCCGAGGAGTACAAAGCGGCATCGATGGACTTCAACGCCCACTACGGCCACGTCAGTGCCGACGCGCATACGATGCACAGCCAGATCCTGCGCGCCTCGTTCCCCAACTGGGATGGCAAGGGTGGTGACAGCGCCTACACGCTGAAGGACGACCAGCTGACCTATATCGTGGCCAAGCCCTCGAGTGGCGCCGCCGAAGGTGCGCATGGCGAGGTGGTCTGGCGCCGGGTGCGGTCCTGATACGACCGCACGCAAACGCGAACGTGCATCGGCCGGGCGCCCGCGCCCGGCCGATGCCGTCGTGTTACTTGATGCGATACATCACGGTCGCATGCGGCTCCAGCGCCACCTTGATCGACCCATCACCCTTGGCATCGGTATGCGCCCAGAGGTCGCGCATGGTGTAGCTGCCACCGGCCTTGAGGCCGATCTCGGCAGGCGCCACCGTCACGTCCTTCGCCGCATCGCCTTCGTTGAAGACGGCCACGGCACGCCCGCCATCCTTGAGCGGCTTGACTATCACGTGGATCCCGTCGGCATCGCGCACCTGCTTGCCCTGGACACCCAGCGGATCCTGGTCGATGGCGATCACATCCTTGTTGAGCAGGATCTTCAACGCCTCCGGCTTGATCGTCCGCAGGTCGGTGCCGATGAGCAGCGGCGAGGCCATGATCGACCACAGGCTGAAGTGGCTGCGGTACTCGACATCCGTCATGCCGCCGTTGCCCACTTCGAGCATGTCGGGATCGTTCCAGTGACCAAGCCGGGCGTATTTATCGAGGACCACGTTCTCCTTGAAGATCTTCAGCATCGAGGCGTACGTATCGGTGATATCGCCCGTGGTACGCCACGAACCCGCATCGACCGGCGGCTTGCTCGCCCAGAGCCAGGGCTTGTTCTCGCCCCACTCGCACATGCTGAAGAAGATCTGCCGGCCGCTGTTGCGCAACGCGTTGGCCATGTCCGTATAGCGCTTGTGCGCATCGAGCTTCTGGTTATTGCAGTTGTCGTACTTCAGGTAATCGACTTTCCACGAGGCGAAGCTCTTCGCATCGTCCTTTTCGTGGCCGAGGCCACCCGGGAAACCCCGATCTTCCTGGAGCGGCTCGCACGTCGACGTGCCGGCGCTGGAGTACAGTCCGAACTTCAGCCCACGCTGGTGGATGTAGTCGGCGAGCGCGGCGATGCCACTCGGGAAGCGCTTCGGGTTGGGCTGCAGGTGCCCATCCTTGTCGCGCTGCCAGTTGGCCCAGCAATCGTCGATGTTGACGTAACGGTAGCCGGCGTCCTTCAGGCCAAGGCTGATGAACTTGTCGGCAATGCCGCGGATCATGGCTTCATCGAATTCCGGACGGCAGTGCGTCGAGTTCCAGTTGTTGAAGCCCATCTGCGGTAGCAGGTCGGCGGTGTCGGCCGCTTTCGCAGGTGCGGTTGCGACACCCACAGCGCACAGCAGCGTGCCGAGAGCCACGCCCCGGAGAAGGCTGGGAAGGCTGTCACTCATCATGGAACCTCGTTTCTTCAGCAAGGAAAGTCGCACCATCAGAACGTACCCCGGAAGCCCACCGTGTAGACGGTGCCGTCGGCTTCCGCGTACAGGAATCGGTTGCGGTAGACCGAGTAGTCGTACAGATGCTCATGGGTCAGGTTCGTGCCCGAGACGAAGACCGACACGAACTTGTTCACCTGGTAGCTCGCACTCAGGTCCAGCTGGCCGTAGGCGCTACGCGTGGCCGGCTGGGCGCCGCCGCCGTACGAGATGCTCTCGAGGTACTTGCCACGCCAGTTGTAAGCGGCGCGCACCTGCACGGGGCCCTTCTCGTAGTACAAGCTGGCGTTGGCCGAGTCGCCGATGCCGGGGACGGCGAACTTGCCGGAAGCGGCGATCACGCCCGGGCTCAGCGACGTGCTGCTCTTCACATGCGTGTAGTTCAGCGCCACGCCCAGGCCGTCGAACGGATCGGGCAGCACGTTCTTGAACTGGTAGTTGAAGGTCAGCTCTTCGCCGTAGATGTTCGACGAGTTCAGGTTGACCGGCTGGGTGAGCGACCAGGTCAGGGGCTGCCCGCTGTTCTGATCGGTCAGGAACTGCACCGGCGAGCTGACCAGCGTGCTGAAGTTGCTGACCTTCTTGTAGAAGCCTTCCAGCGCGATATAGCTGGCGTCATCGATGTACCACTCCAGGCCCATGTCGTAGTTCCGCGAGGAATACGGCTGGAGCTGCGGGTTACCGCGCGAGATGGTCAGCGAGTTCGGGCGCACGCCGTAGCTCGTGTTGTAGTAGAGGTTGCTGAGCTGCGGCGGCGTCAGGGTCTTGGAGAGCGAGAAGCGGTAGACCAGGTTATCCAGCAGGCTCCACTTGAAGTTCATCGACGGCAACCACTTGTGGTAACCGCCATCCGCCGACTGCGGCGCCAGCGGGCCATACGACACCTGGGCATTGCTGGTGTCGTTCGGGTCGACGTAGTACGTGACCGGCGGCTGGTTCACCGCCGTGGACGTCGAGGCGACGTGGAGGTAACGCACGCCCACGTCGACCGCCCAGGGCATGTTCCAGGCGGTGCCTTCGAAGAGCGCCTTGGCGAAGAACGCCTTCTGGTCCTCACCCACGTTGTTGTAGCTACCGGGGTTGGGGGCGGCATCCAGGGTGCCACCGTTCGCGGCCAGGCCGGCAAGCAGCGCGTTGCGCTTGTCGTCCGGAAGCTGGTTGTACGCCGCCGGTGACGCCAGCCAGGCCAGGTACGCGCGCGGGTCGTACTGGATCCACTCCGACGGAGCGCCCGGCGACGACACGCCGTGGACCTTCGACGGCGCTTCGTAGACATACGCACCGACCGCTTCCGGCGGCACGTTGAGGGAATAGCCGCAGTAGGCGTTGCAGAGGATACCGTTGGGCGTTCCCCAGCTGTCGGACTTCATCCACTGCTTGGTGTACTGCACGCCCGCCTGCAACCGCGTGAGCGTGCCGTCGAAGGCCTTGTCCAGCTTGAGCTGGTAGTTGTTCACCTTGTTGGTGATGTTGTTGCCCGAACCCGCGTTACAGCAGTGTGCCGCAAGGTTGGACATGTCGGTGGTCGACAGGATGTTCGAGTAGCTCGGCGGCTCGCTGTTACCGCCGTTGGTCCAGGTGGGATTGGTGCCGAAGTTCTTCGCACCGATCACGAGGAAGTAACCGTTCGGGCTTTCCTTGTTCCAGGCCTTGGAGCTGGACACGTCCAGGCTCAGCTTGGTGTCCTGGTCGATATCGAAGCCCAGGTTAAGGCCGTTCTGGTAGCTCTTTTCGTAGCTGGGCGCGTAGGACATGACGTAGTCGTTCGCCATGACGTTGGGACCGGAGCTATTGCGTACGAAGTTGAGCGCGGTGCCATTCGGATCCAGCGTCATCGACTGGATGTCGCCCGTGTTGCCGTACTCGCCGAATTCGTGCTCAAGGCCGTCGACCTTGTAGCTCGAGAACAGCGTGTCGAACTGCACGGTCAGCTGGTCGATCGGCTTCCAGTCGATGGCGCCGCTGACGCCCTTGCGGGTGCGAGTCTCGTCCAGCACGTTGGTGGCCAGGGTTTCCGGCACCGCGACGCCGGTGTACGTCGGTACCGTCTGGTCCGGCGAGGTCTTGATGCTCTGGTCCGCGTACCAGGAGTTGGCCTGGGTATTGAGCTGGGTATCCTTGCGCTTGTAGTACGTGGCGTTGGCCATCCAGCCGAACGTGTGGTCCGAGTTCGTCCAGCCGAGCAGGCCCGAGGCCTTGGGCGTGGTCTTGCCCTTCCAGGAACCGGTCAGGTTGCTGTTGACGCCCGCCCCGCTCCAAGCGCCGTGGTAGCCGCTGAAGTCGAGCGGCCGCGCGGTCTGGATATCCACGACGCCGCCGATGTCGACTTCGGAGATATCCGCCGACGAGGTCTTGTTGACCTGGGCGACGCTGATGATTTCAGAAGGCAGCACGTCGAAGTTGAAGGCGCGCGAGCCCGAGGCCGTGGCCATGGGGCGGCCGTTGATCGTGACGGCGACGAAATCCGGGCCGAAGCCGCGGATGGCGATCTGGCTGGATTCACCACCGCTACGGTTCACCGAGACGCCCGGTACGCGCTGCAGCGCGTCGGCCACGTTGGGATCCGGGAACTTGCCTGCCTCTTCGGCGGAGATCGAGTCGACGACGTTGACGGCGTCCTGCTTGATCGCCTGCGCGCGCTGGAGCGCCGCGAGCTGGCCGGTGACAGCGACAGCGCCGAGCTCGGTGACCTTCTTCTCGTCCTCTGCCGCGGTGCCGGGTTTCGCCGGCTTCGCCGGTTTGGCGGGCTTCGCCTGCGGCGCGGGCGCTGCCGCGCCGGTCGATGCTGCATCGGGCGTGGCCGCCGCCTGGGCGAAGCCCGGCGCGCCGTAACCCATCATCCAGACAACACCCGTTGCTACGAGCGAACGCCGCACGGCGACCGCAAGCTTCGTCAACTGCATGGTTACCCTCCCCGACACTGTGGAAAACCCCAATGAGCACACGTGGCTTGCTAACCGACGCACATCGGACCCGTCCCCCGAGACGGAACCTTGAAGCTTGATGTTCCCCGTCATCCCACAACACCTGACAGAGCCGCCAGCTGCTACCGCGCATTTGTAGTACTTATTAATCGTTGCCCAAATTCGGCTCTCCCAACAAGCTGCGGCGCAACATGACAAGTCCGCGACAGGGGTCTACATTCATTTGTCTTACAAATCGATTCGGCAGGGGCGTCGGCGAACGATGGGCACGGGCGGAGATCCGCGGAGGGATCCAGCAGGCCGGCGGCACTTC
This sequence comes from Luteibacter sp. NPDC104163, assembly GCF_055584245.1. NCBI lineage: Bacteria > Pseudomonadati > Pseudomonadota > Gammaproteobacteria > Lysobacterales > Rhodanobacteraceae > Luteibacter > Luteibacter sp. NPDC104163. Next base: position 197,658 of record NZ_JBVJMK010000002.1, on the reverse strand, counting down.
CTGAAACTGACCTGCGCTACGGCGGCCGCCCTGCCGTGGCTCGCGCTGCCCCGTTTCACCGAGGGCAAGCCTGTGGTGCGCCCGAAGGGGCCCCTGCCCGCCACGCCGGGAAAGCACGTGCTCTGGTACGACACGCCCGCCGCCGAATCCAACGTGCTGCGCGAAGCGCTGCCTGTCGGCAATGGACGCCTGGGCGCGCTGGTCGGCGGCGACCCCGCAGCCTCGTTCCTCTACCTCACCGACGCCTCGATGTGGCTGGGTACGGGCGATGTCGTGCTGGGTGAAGACGGCCAGTTCGACTACACCACCGGGCACTTCGGCAGCCTGGTGATGCTGGCGAAGCTGTACCTGTCGATTCCGGGACACGATGCGGCCCACATCACCGATTACCGCCGCGAGCTGGACCTGGAACAGGGCTATCTCCGTGTGTCGTACCGGAAGGACGGCGTCGGTTACAACTGGAACGTTTTCGCCAGCCACCCCGACGACATGATCGCCATCCAGTTGTCCCAGACGGGTGGTGGCAGCTACAGCGGCTCGCTCGCGTTGCACGGCATGCATGGCGACACGTCGCACGCCGGAGGTCTGCCGGAGCCCCTTCACGCCGCGACGTGCCACTTCGAAGGGGCACTGCCGAACGGCCTGAAGTACGCGGCGAATGTGCTTGCGTTAGGTGGGTCCGGTGAGATTCGCGGCGATGCCGGCGGGCTTCGTTTTGCCAACTGCGACACACTTTCGATCGTCGTCTGCGGCGGAACGAACTACACACCGGAGTCGGCGAAGCACTTCATGGATTCGTCGCTGGATCCCCTGGTGCTCGCGACCCGGAAGACCCTCGTCGCGGCCGGGCAGACGCCGGCCACGCTTCTTCACACCCACGTGGCCGACTACCGGTCGCTCTTCGATACCATGCGTGTCGACCTTGGCCAGTCCACGAAAGCGCAGCGCGCGATGGATACGTGGACCCGCCTCAAGGCGCGCGCGGCTGCCGGGGCCGCACCGGATCCTGAACTCGAGGCCACGTATCTGCAGTATGGCCGCTATCTCACGATCGCCGGCTCCCGTGACAGCCTGCCCACCGGGCTGCAAGGCCTTTGGCTCGAGAGCAACATCTCGCCGTGGATGGCCGATTACCACAACGACATCAACATCCAGATGAACTACTGGCTGCCCGATCGTGCCGGGTTGCCCTCTTGCTTCGAACCCTTCACGGATTACTGCATCAGCCAGGTCGATGCCTGGACCACGGCAACGCGGCAGCATTTCAACGACCCGCGCAGCAGCTACCGCAACAGCTCCGGAAAGATCGCCGGCTGGACCGTCGGCATCTCGATGAATATTTACGGCGGTGGTGGCTGGCGCTGGCACCCTGCCGGGAATGCCTGGCTGTGCAACAACCTGTGGCAGCACTACCAGTACACACTGGACCAGGCCTATCTCGCGCGCATCTATCCCTTGATGAAAGGGGCTTGCGAGTTCTGGGAGTCGCGCCTGCTGGAGGTCAGTGTGAAGGATCCTGCGACGGGCAAGGCGCGCAAGGTCCTGGTCGACGATGCCGACTGGTCCCCCGAGCACGGCCCGACCGATGCCAGGGGGAATACGTATTCGCAGGAATGGGTCTGGGACCTGTTCGAGAACTACCGCCAGGCCAGCGCCCTGCTCGGCAAGGACCGCGACTACGCCGCAACGATCGCGCAGCTGCAGGCTCGGCTCTACCTGCCGCAGGTCAGCCCCAGAACCGGTTGGCTGGAAGAGTGGATGACGCCGGACGACCTCGGCGAACACGAGCACCGGCACCTGTCGCCGCTCGTGGGTTTCTTCCCCGGCGACCGTATCCGCGCCGAAAGTAGCCCGCCGGCACTGATCGAAGGCGTAACCCGCCTCCTCGAAGCACGCGGCACAGGCGGCTACGGCTGGGCATGCGCCTGGCGCGCGATGTGCTGGGCTCGGCTAGGTAACGCGGCGAAAGCCTACGACTTGATCGTCACCAACCTGACGCCGTCCGCGCACCTGACCAACGGCACCGCGAAGAACCTCTTCGACATGTACAACCTGGACGCGAAGAACGACGCCTTCCAGATCGACGCGAACTTTGGCACGCCCACGGCGATGCTTGAGATGCTGATGTCCTCGCGGCCTGGGGAGATCAAGCTTCTCCCCGCGCTGCCAACCGCCTGGGCAGCATCCGGTACGGTTACCGGCATGGGCGCCCGTGGCGGATTCCAGGTCGACCTTTCGTGGAAACAGGGCAAGGTCACCTCGGTGACCGTACGCAGCGTGGGCGGCGAACAGACCGTGTTGAAGGCCGGGACATGGACCAGGCCCGTCAGGCTTGGATCCGGGGAATCGATCACGCTGACGCCGTGACGGTGCCCTCCGGGCGCCCCGGGCGCGGCGATCAAGCCTTCAATGGCGTTACCATGGGCGGCCTGCCCCACCCCTTCCGGAGCCACCCCATGAACGTTTCCATCGCCCCCGGCGTCGAAGTCGGTAACCGCCTGCCCTTCGTGCTCTTTGGCGGCATCAACGTGCTGGAGGACCTGGATTCGACCCTCAATGCGGCGGCTCACTATGTTGACGTCACCCGTAAGCTGGGCATCCCCTACGTCTTCAAGGCCAGCTTCGACAAGGCCAACCGCTCCTCGATCCATTCCTACCGCGGTGTGGGCCTGGAAGAAGGGATGCGCATCTTCGAGAAGGTGAAGGCCGAATTTGGTATCCCGGTCATCACCGACGTCCACGAGATCTTCCAGGCGCCTATCGTCGCTGAAGTAGTCGATGTGCTGCAGATCCCCGCGTTCCTCGCTCGCCAGACCGACCTGGTCGAGGCGATCGCGAAGACCGGCCGCGCGGTGAACATCAAGAAGCCGCAGTTCATGAGCCCGACGCAGATGAAGCACGTGACGGGCAAGATCAAGGAAGCCGGCAACGAGCGAATCATCCTCTGCGAACGCGGCGCCCAGTTTGGCTACGACAACCTCGTGGTCGACATGCTCGGGTTCCGCGAGATGATCGAAGCCACCGGCGGTTACCCGGCCATTTTCGACGTGACCCACAGCCTGCAGCGTCGTGATTCCGGCAGCGAGGCCAGCGGTGGCCGCCGTCGCCAGGTCGTCGAACTGGCGCGTGCCGGCATGGCCGTGGGCATCGGCGGCCTTTTCCTCGAGGCCCATGCCGATCCGGACAACGCCCGCTGTGACGGCCCCAGCGCGCTACCCCTGGCCGCGCTCGAACCCTTCCTGACCCAGATCAAGGCACTGGATGATCTGGTGAAGGGCTTCGCACCACTCGATATTCGCTAAGCCGCAAGGCGATCGCGGCTGACCTAAGCGTGCCAGCTGATATGCGTGCAAATAATGGCCCATAGGCTGGCGCCGGCAGCGAAAAGCCCGCCGGCGAGAACGACCATGCCCCATATCCGTTCCTTCCAGCGCCCGAGATCACGCACGCTGCCAGCGAGGTTCACGAACTCGCTGTCCAGCTTGGCAATGGCGCAATCGAGGCCATCGAACTTCTGATCGTGACGGGCCAGCGTTCCCATGATCTGGACCAACATCGTGTCGACGCTCATCTGGCCGCCCGCGGTGAGCGACGCGCCCGACGGCGAATGACCCGCGGCGCCCATGACCGGCTGGGAATGTCGTACTTTCGGGCTCATCTACCTTCTCCATTGGGGCGGATTGCACGGCGCACATCCACGCGTGCGGAAAGTAAGGCAGGAGGCATCCCGCGTATGTAGGCGAATGACGCGACCTGGTGTCATCCCGCTATCGATCGGCTAGAGAACCATCGCGACCTTCCCGATTGCACGATGATTTTCCAGGAATTCATGTGCCTTAGCGCCGCGCGGGCGTATTGCTCACACTCCACCGAGTAGCAGCGGCGCGTCCATCACGCGGCCTCTTAGATCAATTAACGGCAAAACGATCGCAAGATCTTGCCTATTGACAAATTGACGCTACAAAACGCAAGTTATTTCCTGCAACGGATTTGTAAGCTTGGTGCGGCGAGGCGACGAACACCGCCGCGAAATCCGAATAATGGACTACCGAAATTGGGACACGGATGACCGAGACGCTGTTTCGAACAGAAGTCGTGACCGCGCGACGGAGAGACCGCCAGGGCGCCATCAAGGTCCGCCCGCCCAGGATGGGATGGATCCTGCTCGGCTATGGCATAACGATGTTCGCGAACCTCCGACGCGGCCTACTCCTTGCAGGAGCTCTCCTCCTTCAGTTGCCGGTGATGGCACAGACGCGCCCGCCCTACGTCATTAAGATCAATCGATCCGAGAACTTTGACCAAGCTCTCCACGATCAACTTATCGATCAGCGAAAAGCGGCATCGTCGTCACTGGATTCAAATGAGCTCGCATCGTTTCGAGAACTCATTCGTCGATCTGGCTGGCCAACAGTTACCTCAGCGGGCCAGGATGGCGTTGATGCGGCCGGGGACCTCATGCGTCTTGCGACCGATGACTACAAGTTTCAGGATGCGCTCGAGCAGATCGTAGGAAACCGCGTTGGCATAGACATCGACGGTCTTGCGTTCGCTCGCCTGGTCGACAACATCGAGTTTTCGCACGATGGAAGTCAGCAGTTCGGAACCTTACTTAGATTGAATGGTACGAACGTCGTACCATCACCGCCTGTTCCCGAGACATTCGCAAACACTGCAAGGGGTTTCACTGGGTTGCCGCTGCTTCAGGACTATCTTGCAGCTATCCAAACCCGCGTGGATAGGGGGCTTTCGCTTGACAAGGCAAATCCCATACCACGCTTGTCGACGCCGTCGTTCAAGCTGACCGATCCTTCGCTCCGTCAGCAGCTCTACGGCATGATCACTCAAGATCAGGCGTCGCGCAGCGCGTTCATGAAGGATGGCATGAAGGCTGACTCCCCGCTTCGAAGGAAGATCCAGGATGTCGATCGGCAGAACCTTGTAAGCCTGAAGACCATTTTTGCAAAGTCCGGCTTCCCGACGGTACAGATGATTGGACGCGATGGCGTCTCTACCGTATTTCTTTTGGTCCAGCACGCGGACGAGGACCACGCGTTTCAAAAGCATGCGCTGGATCTGGCAAAGCCTCTCATGGAACGCAATGAGTTAGCACGCGCCGAATATGCCATGCTCGTGGATCGCGTGCGGTTGGCCGATGGCAAGATGCAGCTGTATGGCAGTCAGGTGAAGATGGATGGGGGAGAGGCTCAGCCGTTCCCTGTGGAAGATCCTGACCATCTTGATTCGCGTCGACGATCGATGGCGCTGCCGCCAGAGGCCCAGTACCTCGCTCAATTCCGCACCATGGGAAGGCACTGAATTGAGAGTGGGCACCTAGTCACACCTCGACGGATACATAGACGCCTTCGTCTCACCGCCATGCCGTCCCTCCGCTTACTCGATCACCATCACAACCTTACCGACCGACTGGCGACTCTCAAGAAAGCGGTGCGCACTCGCGCCATCGTTCAAGGCATAGCTGGCGGCGATTGTCGGCCGCAGCGACCCGTGGCGAATCTGCTCAAACAGTGCGGCTGCCCGCTCGCGTCGAATCGGCGCGCTGGTCAGCACGTTCCACAGATCGCCGCCCGTGAGCGTGAGGGAGCGATCCATCAGGGTTCGCGGATCCACGAAGTCCGGATCACCTGCGGCCATCCCGTAGAACACTACCGTCCCGCCCGTGCGAGTCGCCGCGAGGCTCTCGCCCAGTGTGCGACCGACGGAATCATAAGCGACGTCGACGCCATGACCTTGCGTCGCTTCGTGCACACGCTTTACCAGATGATCGTAGCCGAGGACGACATCGGCGCCCGCCTTGCGCGCCGCCTCGCGCTTCTCCTCCGACGACGCGATGCCAATCACCCGAACGCCTTTCGCGCGAAGCATCTGCACGAGCAACAAGCCCACGCCTCCGGCCGCCGCATGAACCAGTGCGACCTGCCCCGCTTTCGGCTGCGAACTGTCCGTGACCAGATACTGCGCCGTCAGCCCCTGCAGCAGCACGGCCGCGGCCGTGTCGTAGCTGATGTCATCAGGCAACGGAATCAGCTTGTCGGCATCGACGGCGACCAGCTCAGCATTCGCGAACGGCATATCGGCGAAGCCAACCCGGGTGCCCGCCGGAAAGGGGCCGCCATCCGACACGATGTCGCCCGCGCCTTCGTAACCGGGAATCCACGGTGCCTCGCCAGCGAGGTGATAGGTACCGTTACGCCGGTAGACATCGGCGAAGTTCAGGCCAACCGCACGCGCACGCACCAGGACCTGGCCCGGGCCAGCGACGGGATCCGGCATGTCCTCCCAGCGGAGTACATCGGCATTGCCGAACTCGCGAAACATCAAAGCTTTCATGGTTGTACCGGGAGACATCCAGGGATGGGGTCGACGATTTTAGTGCAGCGCGCGGCGTCCGGATGCCAGCCGATCACTCGCAACCATTTGCGAATCACTCGCATTCTCAGGATAATCTCAGATTCAAACGTCACGCCAAGCCATCCCGCCTGGGTAGCCGGCCATCCACAAAAGGCCTCTATCCATGGACCGTCGCTTGTCCAGGCGCGCCCTTGCGCCTCGCGTTTCCGCCCTCTGCTTCGCTGCCTCCTTCGCCTTCGCGCACGCCGCCGTCGCTGGTGACACGAGCACGGCCGATACGGATGCGAAGAAGAAACGCGCGAATACCACCGAACTCGACAGGGTCGCCGTCGAAGCCACCACCTCCGATGCCACCTCTTCGGGCAGCAAGATCGACATTCCCAACCTCGAAACAGCCCAGGCCGTGTCGGTCATTCCGCGCCAGCTGATCGATGACCAGGGCGTCAGGCGGCTGCCGGACGCCCTGCGCAATGTCGCCGGTGTATCGCGCAGCGACGTGTACGGCTTCTTCGATGGCTTCAACATCCGCGGCTTCGACGCATCGTCCGGCGCTACGTATCTCGACGGCCTGGCTTTGACGAACGAGATGGCCAGCACGGAGCTGGGTGGTCTGGAACGCATCGAGGTGGTCAAGGGACCGGCATCGGGACTGTACGGCCAGGGCCCGCTGTCCGGTCTGGTCAACCTCATGAGCAAGCGCCCGCGCAACGAGGCGTTCGTCGACGTGCGCGCCGCCGTCGGCACGGACGACTACCGTGAGATCGGCGTCGATGCCAACACCCCGCTCTCGAAGGATGGCCACTGGCTCGGCCGTATCAACCTGATCCAGCGTGACCAGGATTACTTCGTGGATGGCTCGGACGCGAAACGCACCTACATCGCCCCTGCCCTGACCTGGGCGCCCAATGGCGACACCACCTGGACGTTTCTCGGCACCTACCAGCGCGACCGCCTGCATCCGTGGTCGCCTACCACCGCTTACGGCACGATCCTCTACAACCCCAATGGCGAATTGCCGCGCGACCGCGCGGTAAACGACATCCGCTACCCCGCGGAGCAGAGCCGCGACCAGAAAGCGATTGGCTGGCAGCTGGACCAGCGCCTCACCGACTCGCTCTCATTCCACCAGGGCCTGCGTTACGAGGACTTCCACAATTCATGGGACCACTGGCTGTTCGCCAGCGGGTTGCATGAGGACGACATGCGCACGCTGGACCGCTTCTATTACGGGCCATACAACGAGCACGGTCACTCGCTACGCGTCGACAACAACCTGACCATCACCGGGAATACCGGCACCGTCGAGCACGAAGTGTTGGTCGGCGTGGACTTTGCGCGCCGCATGAACACGTACACCAACAACTTCGACTTCGGGCCTTATCCATTCGATGTCTACTCGCCCCAGTACGGCATCGTGCCTGGGCCAGTGAACCTCGATATCACCCGCTCGCGCGGCGACACGAAGCAACTGGGCTGGTACGTGCAGGACCACGCGAAATGGGGTCGGTGGACGGCCACGTTTGGCGCACGCATCGACAAGGCCCGCACTGGCACCGGTGAAGACCAGACGTCGGATACCGCGATCAGCCCGCGCGTCGGCCTGACCTACGCCATCAGCGACAGTGCCGCGTGGTATGCCAACTGGTCGAAATCCTTCAACCCGCAGGGTGGATATCCGCGCTTCGATGGCGGCAACGTGCCACCGGAGCGTGGTCGCGATATCGAGACCGGCCTGAAGGTGCAATCCACCGACGGCACCCTGCACGGCATGGTGACCGTATTCCAGCTCACCCGGCAGAACGTCGCGACGGAAGACTTCGAGCACCCCAACTTCTACGTCGTGACCGGTGAACAGCGCAGTCGCGGCGTCGAGCTCGAAGGCGGCGTGCATCCCCTTCCGGGTTGGGATATCACGCTCGCTTATGCGTGGACCAAGGCCGAGATCACCGAAGACAACACGCTACCGACGGGTGTCCGACTGGCCGGGATCCCGCGCCACAACGCCAACCTGTGGACCAAGTACGTCGTGGCATCCGGCGCACTGGCTGGCTGGGGAATCGGCGGCGGCATCAACTACCAGAGCGAACGCCTCGCCAGTAACTACGAGCCCGTTGATCCGATCTACGGCCGACCGTTCGTCATGAAGGCCTACACGCTGTTCGACGCCGCGATCTACTACTCGCACGGCCCTTGGGAAACACAGCTCAACGTGCGCAATCTGTTCGACAAGAAGTACTTCGTCACCGCGTCAAGTGACCGTACGGCCTGGGGCTCCCCGCGTAGCGTGATGCTCGAGGTGGAACGACACTTCTAACTCGCTTCACAGCTGCGCCATTTCGATGTTCAGCGGTCGGCCGCCCTACCCACGGGCGCCGGCCGACCACGCACGTGTCGGTGCTTTGGCCTTGCGATGGTCTCCCATCCGAGCAGCGCAAGCCCGACCGTCCGTGGAACGGGCTTCTCGCCGCTACGGTAGTAAGCCAGCATTCGGCGGCTAAGCCCCAAAGCTTTCGCTGCCTGGTCGAGGGTCATGCCGTGGCGTGACATCCATACAACGATATCTTCGTGGGAAAAATGACCAGCCTGCCGAAGGGACTTTGCGCGCAGATTGTCGCCCGCCAGGTGCAAGTCGTCGCTATCGCCAAAGACAACGCCTCGGGAGCACTCGTCGACGGAAACCTTCTTGAACAACTCCCAGCTTCGCAGTGGCGCGAGGGCGCGAAGGCGATCTATGGACTCCGAGATGTCGACAGATCCCTGGTAGCCATCTGCAAACGAAACGGAGAGCACGCCGGGCTTTATCGCGACGACGGAGGTCAACACGAACTGGGATTGATGAAGTTGCCTCATGAATTCAGATCCGCCCATTTTTCCGTCAGCAGATGCTCGTTTAGTACGGCCCACGACATCGGTTCTTCCATTTCACGCGGATCCATTGCCCCGGCGATAACGGTGAACGCGCCAACACTGATCGCCACGTCGCGACCATCGCGCAGCCGAATATGAAAATGAGGGGGCGGGTGGTCGTCCGAATATATGTAGATAACGGAACGGGAAAATCTGGCGATCGCTGGCAAAGGTCATCCTACCGATGGCGGCCATTCAGTGCAACCATTGCACTCCATTGCCGGGGACCAAGATCGTATGCGGCGCGTGCCCTCTGCTATGTCGGTCTTAGCTGGAATGGCTGTCGGGATTGTTCGGCTCGTTTGTAGGCAATGCCCTTCCGCAGCGCGGCCATCGGCCTACAATGGGTAGCACCCCGCTCTCCCCCAGGTGGCCGTCATGTCGCCCTCAGTCCGCTCTTTCCTGCCCCTCATCCTCGCTGCAGTCGCAGCCGCCGCCTGCCCGGCCCAGGCCCTCGGCAAGGATGACCCAGCCGCGCAGCTCGCGAAGATCACGGAGGGCCGCGTCGCCGGCGACCCACGGCAGTGCATCGACCTGCCCCAGGTCTACAACACCCAGATCATCAACAAGACCACGATTGCGTACCGGATCGGCAACACCTGGTACGTCAACAAGCTCCGCTCAGGTGCCGAGGCGCTCGACTCGGACGACGTGATGGTGACCCGGACGTTCGGCTCCCAGCTATGCGAACTGGATAGCGTCAAGATGGTCGACCGCTACGGCGGGTTCATGCGCGGCTTAGTGGTGCTTGGGCCCTTCGTGCCTTACAAGCCGGTGGCGAAGGATCATTGAGTCAGCTGGCATCAGCGCCATCGCTGGCGGCAGGCAACCTGTAACGCAATCCACATATTTGCAAAACTACCCAAATTCCCCCACCCTCTCCCGGCGGCGTCATGCCGCCAGCCAGAGAGAGCACGGGGAGATGGGGATGTCGCGTTTCAGCAGGCCGCAGGGCCGCCGCACGGCTCTTTGGGCCAGTTTCGCCATGGCGCTAGCGTGTGCGAGCTCGGCCAGCGCCGCGGCGGAGGCTCCTGCGCGGGGCGCGCACACCGTCACCTTCGACCGCCATTCGCTGGTCATCGATGGCAAGCCCACCTACCTCTGGTCCGGGTCGTTCCACTACTGGCGGCTGCCAAGCCCCGAGTCGTGGAAGGACGTGCTGCAGAAGATGAAGGCAGCCGGCTTCAACGCGGTCGAGATCTACTTCCACTGGGGTTACCACTCGCCCAAGCGCGGCGTCTACGACTTCAGCGGCATCCGCGATGTGGACCGCCTGCTCGACATGGCACGGGACGTCGGCATTTATGTCATCGCGCGCCCCGGCCCGTACATCAACGCGGAAACCGATGCCGGCGGCTTCCCTGACTGGCTGGTCACCACCGCAGGCAAGCCACGCTCGACGGCACCGGACTACACGGCGGCCTACCGCGAGTGGATGACCGAGATAGACCGCATCCTGGCGCGCCACCAGGTCACCGACGGACGCGGAACGGTGCTCCTCTACCAGGTCGAGAACGAGTTCTATAACGACTCGGAGGATGGCCGCGCCTATATGCAGGCGCTCGAGGACAAGGCACGCGAAGACGGGATCACCGTGCCGCTGTTCGGCAACCACAACACCAATTTCTTCGAAGGGGTCGGCAAGCTCGATATGCCCGGGTACGACTCGTATCCCATGGATTTCGATTGCAGCCGGCCCGAGCGCTGGAACGGCGTCTACGATTTCGCCAGCGAGCGCGAGGGCCTGAAAAACACCCCGCTGTTTTTCCCCGAGTACCAGGGCGGCGCGTTCGACGTATGGGGCGGCCCGGGGTACGAGGCGTGCCGCAAACTGACCGGCCCCGAGTTCGAGCGCGTCTTCTACGAAGCGACCATGGCGTCCGGGTCGACCATGCAGAACTTCTACATGACGTACGGCGGCATCAACTGGGGCTGGCTCTCGTCCCCGGGCGTGTACACCTCGTACGACTACGGTGCCGCGATCACCGCGAGCCGGCAACTCACGTCGAAGTACGACCAGCAAAAACTCATCGGCTACATGACCCGCGCCGCTGCGCCGCTCGCACGAACGGACGCGGTCGGCAGTGCCGTCGCCGAGAACCGCCGCCTCCGCGTCATCGCCCGCCGGAACCCGGACGACGGCACGCGCTTCTACATCCTCCGTCACGCCGAGGCCGCGGACACCACGAACGACGCCACCCGCCTCACGATCGCGCTGCGCGACCAGGGTGACATTCGCATACCGCAAGCCCCCGGCAGCGCGATCCATGTGAACGGGCGCGATTCGAAGGTCTTCCTCGCCGACTTCCGTTTCGGAAAGCAGGACCTCGCTTATTCGACCTCGGAGCTGCTGACCCAGCTGCATGCCGGCACCCGTGACCTCGCGGTGTTCTACGGCCGCCATGGGGAAGCAGGCGAAACCGTGCTCCGCTATCCGGAGAAGCCCGAGGTAAAGGTCATTGACGGGAACGTCGCCAGCCAGTGGGACGCGAAGACGCACACGCTCCGGCTCAACTACCAGCACGATGGCCTGGCGCGCGTGGCGATTACCCAGGGCGCCAGCTCGCTGCTCCTGCTGCTCGGCGATAACGAAGCAGCGACGCGCTTCTGGCAGCTCGATACAAACGAAGGCCCCGTACTGCTTCGCGGACCCTACCTCGCACGCACGGCAGAACTGCACGGCGGCACGCTGGCACTTACCGGCGATACCGATGCCGCGGGCGACCTGGAGATTTTCACCTCGCCGGACACGCGAACTGTCTCGTGGAACGGCGCCGATGTAGCCACGACCACGACGACGTCGGCCACACTGGTCGGTCACCTTGACGGGCCGGCCCCGGTGACGCTTCCGCCGCTTCGCACCTGGCACGTGGCCAACGGTGCGCCCGAGATCGAAAGCGGCTTCGACGACCACGCATGGCAGGCCGCGAACCGCACCAGCACCCCTAACCCCTATTGGGAACACACGCTGCCCATCCTGGATAGCGACGACTACGGCTTCCACCATGGGCACGTCTGGTACCGCGGCCATTTCAAAGCAACAGGCACTGAAACGTCGGTTCGACTATCCGCCAACCTGGGCATCCATCTTGGAAACCACGGCATCTTCACCGCATGGCTCAATGGGCACTACCTCGGGAATAACCCCAGCGGCGCACAGCAGTTCCCGATCGACCCGAGCTGGCTGAAGAAAGGATCCGACAACGTCATCTCCGTGCTGACCGAAAACACCGGCCATCTCCAGGAAGAACATAACGGCGCGTTCCGCGAGCCGCGCGGCCTGATCTCGGCGAAGCTGCAGGGCTCGGACGCGCCCATCGCGTGGAAGCTGCAGGGCAACGCCGGTGGCGAAGACCTGCCCGATCCGGTGCGCGGCCCGTTCAACGTCGGCGGCCTCTACGGCGAACGCAAGGGCTGGTACCTGCCGGGATTCGTCGACACGGCATGGGCAACGACCACCCTGCCGCACGCCACGGACAAGCCCGGCGTCGATTGGTATCGCACCACGTTCACGCTGGACTCGCCGAAGGGCCAGGATGTGCCGATCGCGGTGCGGATCAAGGACGCCGTTCCCCACCACTACCGCGCGATCATCTTCATCAACGGCTGGCAGATCGGCCGCTACATCAGCGACGTGGGCCCGCAGACCGATTTCGAACTGCCGCCGGCGCTGCTGAAGCGTAACGGTGAAAACGCAATCGCTATCGCAGCATGGAGCACCGCGCAGGATGGCGGACTCGGCGAAGTGTCGCTGGTGATGCAGGGCAATTACCGCTCCGGGCTCAGGTAACCGCCCGGAGCGCGTTCACAGACCGGCAAAGCGCTTCCTGAGACCCAACGCTGGCGCACCGCGGACTCCGTGGCGGCCATGGTGCATAGATACTTGAATAGATTGTCTACGCCAATATATAGTTAAATCAATAACATATGAATTTCTTCACATGCATGGTGAATAGATTCTTGAGGCGATTTGGCGCCCTGGCTTGTCCGAACCCAGCTAACGCCGCAGCCACCCCGCATTCACGGCTACCGGCGAACAGTGACCCCCACAGCACGGGAGGCACGCCATGAACCACGATCGCCACGACATAAACCATCCTGACCACAAGAATCCGGCCCACGAAGAAACGCCTTCGGAGAAGAAGGAACGCAAGACCCACGAGAGTGACAACCAGGACCAGGCGCTCGAAGAGACCTTCCCGGCAAGCGACCCGGTATCGCCGTTCGTGCCGGCCAAGGCCCCGGATTAAGTCTCGCTGCAAGGGAGGGTCGACGACGTCGGCGTGAGACTCCATGGCCACCTGTCACCATCGGTCACGACCGCGTGCGGTGAATAGAGGGCCTATTCACCGCAGAATATGCGGTGAATAATTGACCATGCGGTGAATATGAGGCATATTCGCCGCATGGAATGCGGTGAATACGGCACCACCTACATCTGGCAGCAACCGGACTGGCCCGTCTGGCGCTACGACCTGCGGCGGCTTGCGGGGCCCCTGGCCGAAGTCAGCCAGTTGCAGGGTCGCCTCCTGGGCCGGCTGAGCGATGTCGGCATGGTCCTGCGTAGCGAGGCAAGCCTGGTGGCCCTCACCGACGACGTGGTGAAGACCAGTGCGATCGAGGGTGAGCACCTCGACGTGGCCTCGGTACGTTCCTCGGTGGCCCGCCGCCTCGGTGTCGATGCTGGAGCCCTTGCACCCGTCGATCGCCATGTCGAGGGCGTCGTCGCCATGGTGCTCGACGCTACTCTCGATGCGCACGCAACGCTTACGGCCGAGCGCCTGCAGGCATGGCATACGGCTCTCTTCCCTACTGGCTACAGCAACCTTACCCGGCTGCGCGTCGGTGCGTGGCGTGATGATGCAACCGGCCCGATGCAGGTGGTTTCAGGTCCCATGCATCGCCACAAGGTGCATTACGAGGCGCCGCCGGCCGCCTGCCTGGATGTCGAGATGACGCGCTTCCTGGAATGGGCGAACGCCGACACCGGCGAGCCCGCCCTGATCAAGGCCGCCCTCGCCCATCTGTGGTTCGTCACGCTGCACCCGTTCGACGACGGGAATGGCCGCATGGCTCGCGCGGTAGGTGATCTTTTCCTGGCTCGCGCTGACGATAGCCCCCAGCGTTTCTACAGTTTGTCGGCCGAGATCCAGCGGCGGCGCTCGGCTTATTATGACGTCCTAGAGCGCACCCAGAAGGGCCCCCTTGAAGTCGATGAGTGGCTGACATGGTTCCTGGCGACCCTGCGCGACGCCATCGCCGCGGCCCAGGTGTCGCTCGACGGCGTGCTGGCCAAGGCGCGCTTCTGGCGGCGCTGGGCCAGCACACCGATGAACCCCCGTCAGGTGAAACTCGTGAACCGCCTTCTCGATGGCTTCGAAGGCAAACTCACCTCGGGCAAGTGGGCCGCGATCGCGAAATCATCGACCGATACGGCACTCCGCGACATCAATGAGCTGATCGCCCTGGGCATGCTCCGCCGCGCCGAAGGCGGCGGCCGAAGCACGGGCTATGAACTCGCCCCAGTGGAACCCGACCCGGTACCCCGGACGGAATCCGTCGACCGGCGCACAAAGCCCATGGCTCACCCCACCCGGCCGATAGACCGGTAACCGGGGGTTGCGTATGCTCCGCCCAAGGGGGAGTCCATGGACGAAAAAAAGAAGAACATCCTGCACGTGCGGCCGCCGAACTTCACGACGGGCGTAGCGACCGGTATCGCCATCACCGGCCCGACCGACGACGGTTTCGTCCACCTGCATTTCTTCCGGGAAACGCAGCGCATCACGCACGACGACGTCCCGGCACGCTCGCACGCGCCGAACGAGATGGAATTCGCCTGGAGCCGCGCGGAGCCGCATATCCACCCGCAACGCGAGGAGCTTGCCGTGATCTCCGTGCCGATGGCGCGGCTGCAGTTCATGGCGCAG
Organism: Luteibacter sp. NPDC104163; assembly: GCF_055584245.1. NCBI lineage: Bacteria > Pseudomonadati > Pseudomonadota > Gammaproteobacteria > Lysobacterales > Rhodanobacteraceae > Luteibacter > Luteibacter sp. NPDC104163. Next base: position 182,449 of record NZ_JBVJMK010000002.1, on the reverse strand, counting down.
GCGCTGGGCCGCGCGGCGCAGTTCGTCGAAACGCTCAACGAACCGGTAGCTCGCGGGCCTGGCAAGGTCGCCTGAGGCGGTTACTCGCCCGGGCCCCTGCGATCGTTCTCCGCTGCGACCTGCTGGAAATCGAGGTCGCGCTCGAGGTAATGCAGCAGGTCGTCGTGGATATGCCCGGCCCGGTGCAGGCGTAGCAGTTCAACACGCCCCGCCGCGAGCGCGGCCAGCACCACGTCGTAATGCGCCTCGCGATCGCCGGTGATCGAGCGCTCTTCCTCCAGCACGCGCCGGGCAATGGTCACGCGGTAGGTGTATTGCTCGAGCAGGCGCGGGTGGACGAGCTTGCCCTCCGTGTCATAGGCACGTGCCTTGACCGCCTCCAACTGCGCCGTGTCCACGTGCAGGTAAGCCTGCATTTCGTTGAGGTGGTTCCCTTCCGCCTGGACGTTACGGTCCAGCCCCAGCCAGCGGATGACCGGGCCGATCGTGCCGCCCTGCAGCACCACCGTGACCAGGATCGTGGCGAACGCCGCCGCCAGCGTGAGGTCGCGGCCCGGCATATTTTCAGGCAGCGACAGCGCGATGGCCAGCGTCACCACGCCGCGCATGCCTGCCCAGCCGAGCAGGAAGGTGGACTTCGGCGAGGGAGGCGATGGCTTCTTCCCCAATGCGCGCAGCACCGGGACACGCAGGTAATCGGTGGCGTAGACCCAGACGAAGCGCGAGGCGATCACGGCCACGATCACCCCCAGGATCGGCAGGCCCAGCTGGTCGAACGTGTTGCCGATGCCGCCCAGGCGCTCGATCACGCCGCGCAGCGAGAAGCCGATGAGGATGAAGACGAGGGCCTCGAGGATGAAGATCATCACCGCCCAGAACGAGCCGCCGCGCACGCGCGCGCTGGCCGAGAACACCTCGTGCTGGAACCAGCCGAAGATGATGCCCGTGCTGACCACGGCCATCACGCCCGACACATGCAGGCTCTCGCCGCCGATATACGCCGCCCAGGGCGACAGGCACGATGCGGTCACCGCGAGGAAGACGTCATCGATTCGGCGCAGCACCAGCACCACCAGCGCGCCGACGATGATGCCCACGGCGATGCCGCCCAGCGCCAGCCCCGCGAAGCTCATCAGGGCGCCGCTCGCACTGAAGGCACCGGTAAGTGCCGCGGCCACGGCGAAACGGAAGAGGACCAGCCCCGTGGCATCGTTCAGCAGGCTCTCGCCCTCGAGCAACACCATGAGCCGCCGCGGCAGGCGCACCTTGCCGAGCACCGCCTTCGCGGCGACCGCGTCAGGCGGCGAGACGACCGCGCCCAGGGCGAAGCAGGCCGCCCACGGCAGCGAAGGAACGATCCAGTGGACGGCGGCGCCGACGACCAGCGTGGTAAACACCACGGCGCCCACGGCCAGCCACAGGATCCCGCCAAGATAGCGGCGGAAGTCCGACCACACCGTGTAATACGCGCCATCCATCAGCAACGGCGGCAGGAACACGATGAGGACCAGCTCGGGATCGAAGCTCACGGCGGGCACGCCCGGCAGGAAGGCGATGCACGCGCCGCCGGCCAGCAAGGCGGCCGCAGTCGGCAGGCGCAGCTTCCGCGCGATCAGCTCCAGCGCCACGATGGCCACGAGAAGGATGAGGACGAACTCGAAAGTCGTGGTCGATGACATGGCAGGCGGGGTAATGGGACGTCCCGGGAGCATACCGTCACACAGGCCTTGCATGATTGAACGTACCCCTCAGCAGGCACGTACACGACATGCGGACATATACCGGGGTTACCCTTGGGCCATGAGCCATCGTGACGACCTCCAGGGCATGCTCGACCGCCTCGATATCGAGGTGGCAGCCGGCCTGCGCGACAACCCCGACCCCGATGCGTTCTGGCCCACCTTCGCCACGCAATCGAACACCGTGCTCGAGGCCGCGGGCCCGGATTACTTCGATTGGGTGAGCTCGGAGATCTCGGCGATCCTGGCCCGCTACGGCATCCCGGTCCCCGAAGCCTGACCCTGCCAGAAGTCACGATTTACCTGCCATGGTGCGTTTGCCAGACTCGGATGATCGTCCCGAGCCCAAAGGCCAATGCCCATGCGACCGAAGCGCCCTGCCCTCCACATTGCCAGGACCGCGCTGTCGGTCGCATTAGGCGCCACCGCCCTTGCCATGCTCGCAGCACCGGTCGCCGCCCAGGCGGTACTCACGCCCGAGCAGAAGGCGCTTATCGCCAAACGCAATGACACCGAGCAGAAGCTCGAAGACATCGCCGTGATAGACCGCAAGGTCATGGTGAAGATGCGCGACGGCAAGCGCATGGCCGCCGACGTCTACCGCCCGAAGAACGCCACGGGCAAGGTCCCGACGATCTTCGTCCGCACGCCCTACAACTTCAATTTCTGGGACGTGAAGAACGGCGCGCCGCGTGACATGACGCGCCAGCTCGAAGCGGTGAAGCGCGGCTACGCGTACATCGACATGAACGAGCGCGGCCATTATTTCTCCGAGGGTAACTACGAGATCCTCGGCGCGCCCCTATCCGACGGCGTCGACGCCGTGAACTGGATCACCGCGCAGCCGTGGTCGAACGGCAAGGTCGGCACCACCGGCTGCTCGTCGACGGCGGAATGGCAGATGGCCGTGGTCGCCGAGAACACCAAGGGGCTGGCGACGTTCAACGTGCAGGGCTTCGGCGCCGGCGTCGGCCGCGTCGGGCCGTACTTCGAGCAGGGCAACTGGTATCGCGGCGGCGCGGTGCAGATGCTGTTCATCGCCTGGCTCACGAAGGAGCAGAACCAGGTACGCCCGATGTTCCCCGCGAACGCCTCGCAGGCTGACCTCATCGCAGCGTCGAAGCTCTTCGATCTCGATTCGCAGCCCGCGGACATCGACTGGGACAAGGCCTTCTGGACCTTGCCCGAGAAGGACATCATGAAAAAGGCCGGCGGCCCCAAGGGCATCTTCGCCGACGCCATGGATGTGCCGACCGGCGGCAACATGATCGCGCGCACACCGAACAGCCCCGCCTGGTACAAGGGCGGCCTCTGGCACGACAACATGAAGATCAACAAGCCCGGCCTGTGGTTCATGAGCTGGTTCGACGTGTCGGTCTCGCCGAACCTGGCGGCGTATAACCACGTCCGCGCGACCGCGCCCAAGGACATCGCCGACCAGCAGTACGCGGTGATCTCGCCCTCGCTGCACTGCGGCTACTCGCGTGCCACCGAGCACACGATGATCGGCGACCTCGACGTGGGCGACGCACGTTTCGACGTGGATGGCCTGGTCTACGGCTGGTTCGACAAGTGGCTGAAGGGCGTGGACAGCCCGGTCGTCGATAAGCAGGCCAAGGTCATGTACTACGTGATGGGTGAGAACAAGTGGCACAACACCCAGACCTGGCCGCCGGTCGGCGCGGTGACGCATGACCTCTTCTTCACCAGCGGCGGCAAGGCCAACACCCTGTACGGCGATGGCAAGCTGGTCGAGACCGCCGGCGGCACCGACCATCCGGACTCGTTCCTCTACGACCCGATGAACCCGGTCACCACGTTCGGCGGCGGTGGCTGCTGCCAGGGCAACGCCGTGAAGTTCGGTTCGTTCGACCAGAACACCCAGCTCGCACGCAACGACATCCTGGTGTACGACTCGGAGCCGTTCAAGGAAGGCACCGAGGTCTCGGGTCCGATCACCGTGACGCTCTATGTTTCGTCCGATGCGAAGGACACCGACTTCACCTTCAAGGTGATGGACGTGTACCCGGATGGCCGCGCCTTCAACCTGACCGAGAACATCCAGCGCATGCGTTACCGCGAAGGCTACGACAAGCCGCCGGTGTGGATGAAGGACGGCGAGGTGTACAAGGTGACGTTCCAGCCGATCGACACCAGCAACTTCTTCTTCCCCGGGCACAAGCTGCGCGTAGCGGTATCGAGCAGCAACTTCCCGCGCTTCGATCGCAACCTCAATACCGGTGGCAATAACTACGATGAAACGAAGGGCGTGATCGCGCACAACGTCGTGCACCACGATGCGGAGCACCCGTCGAAGATCACGTTCACCGTCGTGCCCCGCCAGTAACGCTCAGATCGGCTTCCAGCCGGCGCCCATCGTGGCGCCGGCTGGCAGGCTCACATGGCGCGGAAGATCGCCATGAACGGCTGGCTCACGGTGAGGGCTTCCGGCCGGCCGCGCAGGCGCAGGCAGCCGCGTCCACCGTCATCGCGCTCGACCGAGGCGACCTGGCGGAGGTTGACGATGGTCGACCGGTGGATCTGCCGGAATGTGCGCGGGTCGAGCTGCTCCAGCAGCTCGCGGATCGGCCGGCTCAGCAGCGCATCGCCTTCGGCGGTCGCCACCAGCGTGTACTTGTTGTCGGCGCGGAAATAGATCACGTCCTCCACGAGGATCAGCCGCGTCGCCTTGCCGGTGCTCGCCGTAATCCACGTCAGCGGCTCGTCGGGCGTGTTCTCGAACTGGTCACGCATGTCCTTCGCCAGGCGCCCTGCCCGGCTCGCATGCTTTTCCACATCGGCAAGCCGGGCGCGCAGCCTCGCGACGGTCTGTGCGAGGCGATCGGCCGACACCGGCTTCAGCAGGTAGTCCACCGCACCGCGCTCAAAGGCATCCACCGCGTACTGGTCATACGCGGTGATGAACACCACGAGAGTCCGCGGGCTGGCATCGGCCGCCGCGGCCGCGACCTCCATGCCGGTGAGCCCGGGCATGCGGATATCGAGGAAGGCGACATCGGGTTTGTGCTCCACGATGGCCTCGAGCGCGGCGCCGCCATCCTCCGCCACGGCGACCACCTCGAGCTCTGGCCACGCCTTCGCGAGCTCGCGCTGCAGCGCTGCCGAGAGCAGCTTTTCATCTTCGGCGAGAATGCACTTAGGCACGTGCGGCCTCCGTGACCGGCAGCGTGATCGTGGCCGCCACGCCGCTCGGGAAGTTGTTGCCGATCGTGAACGACGCGGCGTTGGCATAGGTCAGGCGGAGCCGCTCGCGCAGGTTCTTAAGGCCTATGCCCGTACCGCTGCCATCCATGCGCAGGCCCATGCCATCGTCGGCCACGGTGAGCGAGAGACCCGTCGGGTCGCACGCCGCACGGATCCATACGCCACCGCCGCCCGGCTTGGGCTCCAGACCGTGCTTGATGGCGTTTTCGACCAGGGTCTGGAGCATCATCGAGGGCATGGCATAGGCGAGGCACGATTCGGGGACATCGACATGCACGGCCAGGCGGTTGCCCATGCGCAGCTGCATGATTTCAAGCCATGCCGTGGAGCGTTCCAGCTCTTGCCCCACCGTCGACAGCGAGCCATCCGTGCGTGGCAGCGAGCGGCGCAGGTAGTCGATGAGGTGGCCGAGCATCTTGTCGGCGCGGGCGGGGTCCGTGCGCACCAGTTCCTGGGCACTGGCCAGCGTGTTGTAGAGGAAATGCGGCTCCACCTGCGCCTGCAGGAGATTCAGCTGCGCGGCGGTGAGCTCCTTCTCCATCGATGTCTGCCGGGCATCGGCACGCTCGCGGTTGCGGCGCTCGTTGATGCGCTGGGTGAGTGCACGCACCAGTGTTTCCGCGTACTCGAGCGAAACGCCGCCGTCGGGGTTGAACCAGTCGGTCCATGCACCGCTATCCGGCTCGCATACGAAAAGCACGGTACAGGCACCCTCACCCGGAACCACCGACGCGTTGATCCGCGTATTCCGCTGGAACGGATCATGCGGGCGGCGCTTGCGCAGCGGCACCGGCGCGGGCTCGACCACGGCATGGCGTATGGTGCCGCGCACCTGCAGTCCGCCACGCGCGGCGGTGACATCCTGTATGTCCGGCAGCCCACGTACCACCGCCTCCACGATATCCAGCGTTTCGTCCGCGCCGTACGGCACTTCCACCCGACGGCGCTGGCGGTTGGCGACGGTCTCCGGATCGATCCGGCCCGCGATGGTGCGCACCCGGTAGAGATGGCTCACGCCCCGGCCCAGCGCCAGCAACAGGCCGACGAACCAGATCAGCGTGAAGATCGTCGGAAACTCGCGCTCGGTACCGAGGGTCTGCCAGCAGACGAGCAGCACGCAGAGCGCGGCCACCCAGGCGGCGATCAGGCGGGCGAGGAAACGGATGCTTGCCATGCGTTGCACTCCATTGAACATGGCGGCGAGGATACTTCGCCGCACCGCGGTCGGCGGCGGTTATCCGACGAAACGCCCTGGGCGCCGATGAATCCACCCCCGATCACGGCGTGAAGCGGGTGGCGCGGCGCAGCATGACCTGAGCTAGCGCATGGTCCATGCTCGGGAAATGGCTTCAGCGGTGGGGACCGCGAGCCACGACCGAGGGGTTAATGCATGGCTTTGCTGCTCATCGTTTTCGCTGTCGTCGTTCTTGCCATCTATCTTGGCGTCCAGCTTCTTCCGAAGAACCATCCTTCCAACTGGCTACTTGGCATCGTCGGCGGTGCCTGCCTCATCCTCGCCTGGTACGCGATCTTCCGGCCGATGCTTATCGCGTCGGGCGGCGATCCTTCGCTTGCCGCACTGGGTGTCACGGCCGCGGGCATCGTCTCATGCATGCTCGGGGTCGTCTGCCTCGGCGTCTGCGTGTGGCGCGATCCGGCACGTTTCTGGGTGCTCTCCATCGTCTTCATCGGCGTCATCGGCGCCACGCAGGTCACGGCCTGACCGCCGGGGCCGCCGCCGGCCGCTCAGGCGCCGGCGGTGGCCATGACGTGGCGATAGCCGCGCGCGTTTAGCGTGGCGGAGCCGTTGCGCAGCTCTAGCACGCCGTGTGCGCCGAACGGCAGGGTCCACTTTTCCGGCCCATGGCCGAACGCAAGGCCACGAAGCATCGGTAGCCCACAGGCTTCGCCGAAGCGTTCGAGCGCGTGGTCGATATCGTAGCCATTGTCGTATTCACTGACGCGCTGGCCACCGAGCCCGCCCAGCAGGATTGCGCGCTGGGTCTTCAGCACACCACTTAGCAGCAGTTCGTAGAGCATCCGCTCGATGCGATAAGCCTGCTCACCCGTTTCCTCGAGGTAGAGGATGCCGCCCTCCACGACGGGCATGAAGGGCGTGCCGACCAGGCTGCACAACGCGGAAAGGTTGCCGCCCCACAGGGTCCCTTCGATCCGCAGCGGTGACGCGCCTTCACAGCACGACCAGCCTACTTCCAGCAAGGGGCCCTGCACCGTCTGCCAGAACTGGCGCCAGGTGCTCTCGCGCAGGTAGCCGCCGCCGAAATCCTGCACGAGCATGGGCCCGTGCAGGCTGCCCACGCCACAGCGCGCCAGCATGGCGCACTGGATCACGGTGAAATCGCCGTGGCCGACGAGCACGCAACGCCCCTCGGCGAAGCGCGCGCGCAGCCCGTCATAGTCAAGGCGATCCAGCAAGGCGATCGCGCCGTAGCCACCGCAGATGGCCATGGCCACGTCGGGTAGCGGGTGATCGGGGTCGGCCAGCCGGTTGATGTCGGCGGCGCGCTCCGCATCGCTGCCGGCGAAGCGCAGGGCGACGCGGTCGACTACCCCGCTGCCAAGCACGGTATGCCCGGCGGCCTGTAGTCGTTCAATGGCGCGTTGGCAGGCGGCGCGATCTTCCGCGTAGCCGGACGGGGCGAGAAGCCGGATATCAAGTCGTTTCGGCATGTGATGCAAGTTTGGACTTGCAATACCAATACCGCTACGCCCGGAGAAAGGCAACCTGAAGTTGGCCTCTCTGTCCTGCTTCGTCGTCACCGGCTTCACATTCGCCCCTTGCCGTGCACGGTCGTACACCCATGGCGCCATTAGAAGGCGGAGACATGTACCCCGTTATTCAATGACGGCACGCCGCTGCGCCGATCCGGCAAGGCGGCGTGCCTGGCGTCACAGATCGTCCATTTCCTCGATGACGAGATCATCGGGCACGCTGCGGGTCAGGGTCTCGCGCGGCTGTTCGCCGAAGACGCTGCGATATTTCTCAGCAAAGCGGGAGAGGTCCCACATGCCGCAGCTGAGCGCGACGGACTTGACCGAGCGCCGCCCCGCTTCCGCGGTGACCAGGCTGCGGTGCGCCGTGCACAGGCGAAGCATCGCGAGGTAGCGGTTGGGCGGGATGCCAAGCAGGTCGTCGAATGCGTAACGAAGTCCGCGCTCACTGGCACCCGCGGCCTGGCAGAGCTCCTGCGAGTAGATGTCGCGGCGCAGGTTCGCCCGCATGAATCGCTCGGCACGGCGCATCACCTGGTAATGCGCGCGGCGGCCACGCGACGCCACCGGCCGGTCTTCGGAGGATGAGGACAAGGCCACGCGGATGTGTTCGTCGAGCAGGTCCTCGACCGGCGCGAAGCCGTCATCCTCTCCATCGCGGACGCGGTCGCGGATCTGCCGCCATGCGCGCTTGAGCGGTTCGGAGTTCACGGCGAACAGGCGCAGGCGCTGTGCCGCCATATCCACGTCGGCGTGGTCGGATGCCATGAAGCGCGAGCGGAAGCGCGCGTAGGGCGCCACCACCATCGTGAAGCGCGTGCCGCGCTCGAACATGAAATCGGTCGGTGTGCCTCGCAGCAGCGTGACGGCCATTTCCGATTCGATACCCACGCCCTGGCACCAGCTGCGTTCGCCCGCTTCATGCATGTAAATGAGCATGCACGAATCGTCCGGGACGGTAAGCGACCCGCGGACATCGAAATCGAGGTGGGCGGAGAAGTACGTCACGCCGTCATGCATGCGCGATGCAATGGCGGCCCGAGGTCGCGCGGGGCTGAGCGTGAGCAGGTCCACTTCGCAGACGCCCATCGCGGCACCCAGCGTCACGAGGTCGAAGTCCTCGAGACCTTGCACGTCGATTGGCCGCGTCATGCCAGCCCCTCCTGCGGTGCGTGATTGATGTGAATGGCACCCCTCATGCCACCGCCTCCGATAGATCCACTCCACTGTCCCATACGCACCCCCGCGTTGATCCAGGCAGGCCCGGCGCCTGCACGTTACTTCCTTGGCCTCGTGGCCCCCGCTTGAAGCGGCCCCGACGCTATAACTAACCGTGTAAGGGAGGAAATGCCAGTGATTTGTGAATCTGCCGAATTCGCTTATCAGCCGCCGGAAACATTTGATGAATCTGGCAAAAGTGCCGCCTGGGCCAGTCCGGAGACCACACCGAGCGACGGGTCGCCGTGGACAACCGGGATCCCGGGGAAGCTGGCAGCGACACGGTCGCGCACCTGCGGTGAACGTGAGGTGCCCCCGGTGAGAAAAATGCTTGCGGGCGAGTCAGCCATGTCGCCGTGGGCCTCGGCGAGCAACCGCGCCATGCGGTCGAGGAAGTCCTCGGAAGCCACCTGGAAATCGCCGCTCGCCGCCTGCTGGGCAAGGCCGGGCTCGATGAAGTCGAGTTCCGCGGTGGCCAGTTCGGCGCCGGAAAGCTCGATCTTCATGCGCTCGGCCTGCTGGTTCAGCCGCGTCGTTGCGCCCGTGCCCTGCAACGCGCGCAGGCGCGAGGCATACGGCTCGTCCACCCGGCGGTAGTCCTGCTTGCGGAACTCACGCTGCTTCGGGAGGTTGTGCACGCTGGCGGCCTCGACGAAATGGTGGATCGGCACCCCGGAATCGTCCCTGCCGAACAGCGGCATCAGGCTGTGCAGGCTCATGCCCACGTCCAGGTCGGTGCCGCCGCGGGGCAGGCCCCAGCTTCGGTGCATGACCGGTGCGGCACCCGCGCCGAGCTCCGCGTAGGCGACGTCCGTGGTGCCGCCGCCGATATCCACGATCAGCGCGCGCTGCCGATCGGCCAGCGACAGGTGGTAGTGCATGGCGGCCGCTGCCGGCTCCTCAAGGAAGGACACGCTGTCGAAGCCGGCGACACCCGCGGCCTCGCGCAGGATCCCCAGCGCCTGCTCACCGCCGGCGGGGCCCATGGAGCTACGGAATTCAACCGGCCGCCCGATCACCGCCTCACGAACCGGCGTGCCGAACTGGCGCGTCGCGGTCAGACGGACGTGCTCGAGGATATGCGCCGCGATACTGACAATGGTCTTGCGCACGCGTGGATCGAGCTTGTAGCCGAACATGGATTTCGGCGATTCGATCAGGTTGCCCGTGCCCTCTTCCAGGTAGGCCTCCACGGCCTCCTCGCCAAACAGCGCGTCCTGGAAACTGGCCACCGAGGAGGACGAGGCTTCGCGGATCCGCTCCTCCATCCACTGGCGGCGCACGACGCGGATGGCATCGCGGCGCACTTCGCCTTCGGAACGCGGGGTCCGACCGGTGCGGCGCTCATCGGCCCGGGTGGCGCGGATGATCGTATCGACCTGGGCTTCGAGCGTCGGGGTCAGCACGAAATCGTCGAAGTCGGGGACCACCTCGGGGAAGAACACCGCGGTACGGAACTGGCGCTCGTCGCCAAAGCGGACGAGCTGCAACTGCCCGTCCACCACGGCGGCGGCGGCGGAGTAGCTGGTACCGAAGTCGATGCCGATGCGCATGGGAAGGCTCATTCCAGACCGGGAAAACCGTCCATTATGACTGGCTCCGGTATCAGGCGACAGCGGGACGGTTGCCGCTACACTCGGGGTCCGAGCCACAGACGCCCAAGGGAATCCCCGACCTATGCGCCGAATCGCCCTCGCCTGCCTGTCAGCCCTTGCCCTGGCGGCCTGCCAGAACCACGACCAGGACAAGACCGCCCCGGCCGCCGCCAGCACGGCGCCTGCGAAACCGTCGACCTCCCCGCCACCGCCGCTGCCGGCCGTGGCCAACGAGCATCACGATTTCACGCCGGATATCACCGCCGCCGATTTCGCAGCGCACCTGCGGGTGATCTCCTCGGACGAGTACGACGGCCGCAAGCCGGGCACCCTGGGCGAGCGCCTGACGACGAACTACATCATCGCGGCGTTCAAGGCGGCTGGCCTCGAACCCGGCAACAAGGGTGAATGGGTGCAGACGGTGCCCGCGGTTTCCACCGAGCTGACCGGCCAGGACAGCCTGAAACTCGACGTCAGCGAAGGCGGCGGCACGGAGTCCTTCGCGTTCGGCAAGGACATGGTCGTCGGCACCCTCCAGGCCAAGTCCGACGTGGACCTGAAGGATTCCGACATCGTGTTCGCCGGCTACGGCGTCGATGCCCCGGAAGCGCAGTGGAACGACTTCGACGGCGTGGACGTCAAGGGCAAGACACTGATCGTGCTGGTCAACGACCCGGGCTGGAATGGCAACGATCCGAAGCTGTTCAAGGGCCGCGAGATGACCTACTACGGCCGCTGGACGTACAAGTTCGAGGAAGCCGCCCGCAAAGGCGCCGCCGCGGTCTTCATCGTCCACCAGACCGAACCGGCCGCGTACGGCTGGAACGTGGTGCAGAGCGGCTGGACGACGCCGCGGCTCGACCTGCCGGAAAGCGAAAGCCCGGCGCCCCGGGTCCCGGTCGCCGGCTGGCTCACGCATGAAGCGGCACAGCGGCTGTTCGCGAAAGCCGGCAAGAACTTCGACGACCTGGCGAAGCAGGCCGACGTCCGCGGCTTCAAGGCCGTGCCGCTCGATGCGAAGGCCAACATCCAGCTCCACAGCAACATCACGCATTCGCTCAGCAACAATGTGATCGGCATGGTGAAGGGCAGCGAAAAGCCCGACGAGGCCGTGGTCTATACCGCCCACTGGGATCACCTGGGTCATGACCCGGCGCTCAAGGGCCACGCGATCTACAACGGCGCCATCGACAACGGCACCGGCATTGCCGCCATGCTCGAGATCGCCGCGAAGTTCGGCCAGGAAAAGCCGAAGCGGTCCGTGGTGTTCGCCGCCGTGACCATGGAGGAATCCGGCCTGCTGGGTTCAGCCTACTACGTGGCGCATCCGCCCTTCCCGCTCAACAAGACCGTCGCCGACATCAACATGGATGCACTCGCGATCGGCGGGCCGACGAAGGACATGATCGTGACCGGCCTCGGCCAGGGCACGCTGGAAGACACACTGGCCGAGGTGCTGAAAGCCGACAACCGCGTGGTCGCCGGCGATGCCTCGCCCGAGAAGGGCCACTACTTCCGTTCGGATCACTTCAACTTCGCGAAGGCCGGCGTCCCTGCGCTGGCCGCGGGCGGCGGCATCGACATGGTCAACGGCGGCAAGGCCGCCGGCCAGGCCGCTGCCGACGACTACAACAAGAACCGCTACCACCAGCCCACCGACGTCTATGACATGCGCTGGGACTTCACCGGCGTGATGCAGAACGTGATGGCGTACTACAAGGTGGGCGACAAACTCGCCAACAGCGATGAATGGCCCACCTGGAAGGACGGCAGCGAGTTCAAGGCGGCCCGCGAGAAGTCCCTGGCGTCGAAGAAGAAGTAATTCCACCCTCCGTGGGAGCGCGCTTGCGCGCGATGGGTCTTGACGCGAGCACCCATCGCGCGCAAGCGCGCTCCCACAACGCTGCTACGGTTTTGGGGCGATTAGTAATTCACCTGCAGCTGCACGCGCACCAGCTTGCCGTTGACCATCGGGTACGGCGCCGCGCTCACATCGGTGCGGCGCATGTTGGCGAAGGCGACGGCCAGCTCGATCGCGCTGCTCGGCTGCCATTCCACGCCGGCCTCGAGCTCGTCCACGTTCATCTTCGGCGCATTCGTATCGAACTTCGCCGCACCGCGGTAGGTCTGCCACTTCGCGTACGGGATCATCGAGCCGTACTCGCCATCGAACTTGTACATGAGCTGCGCGTAGCCGCCGCGGAGTGACTTCGTCCGGATCACGCGGCGCGCGACGTCGAGCTCAGGGCCTTTGCCGACAGTCCACTCGGCCTGGAAGCCGAACGGCTGCGGGTAGTACACGACATGCGCGGCGACGCGGCGGTCGACCGAGCCCTCCTCCGGCGCATCCACCCGCGGAGTGAACGTGGCGCCGTTGATGGTGGCCGAGCCCGTCGATACCACGTAACGACCCGTATAGGCGTCGGCGCCGACTTCGAGGTACTGCCCGTTCGCCAGCTTGAACGGGTACGAGAAGTGCACGACGGTGTGCAGCTGGTCGTTGCGGTCCGGCCGGTTCGCGCCCTGCCCGTTGTACACGCCGATACCGAACATGCCGTAATCACCCGAGCCCTTCAGGCCGGACTTCTGCAGGTAGCTGAAGCGCTCCTTCACCTCGGTCGGCGACCAGTAGGCAAACACGCCCAGGTCGCGCTCGTCGCGCACGCCGGAGTTCAGCGCGTCGGCACGATCCAGCGCGATGCGATTCTGGCTTGACTGCAGGTCTTCCCAGCCATACGGCACCTTCGACTGGCCCGCGCGGATGCGCCAGGTCTTTTCCTTGTTGAGCCACAGGTCGGCGTAAGCGTCGCGGAGCTGGGCGAAGTTCGTGGTCGATGAGCCCGACGGCGTGCTGGCGAAATCCGGCTGGATGTAGATCGACATCTTGTCGGAGACATCGCCGCTGATCACGACGCGGGCGCGGCGGATCCCGAAGCCCTGGTCGCGGCCGATGAAGCGGTCACCCGGCGATTTCAGGTCTTTCGCGCCATCGTCCAGGCCCTGGTTGTAGCGCATCTGCACATAGCCGCGGATGCCGATCTTGTCGTACCACGCCTTGGCCGACGACTTCGCGGCGGCGGCAGGCGCGGCCGATGCCGCGGTTGCACCCGCGGCGACGGGCGCCGCGGCCGTGGTGGAGGCGCTCGAAGCCCTGGGGGCCGCCACCGCCGCGCCGGCGACCGGCGGCGCTTCATCCGAGGCCTGCACGAACTTGCCAAGGCGCTGCCGCCCCGGACCGGGCTCCGCAAAGATCTGCCGGGTGTTGGTATCCACGTAGAGCTCGATCGCTGCCTGCGGGGAGCCCTCGGCGGCCGCCGTGCCACACATCGTCCAGAAAGCGGCGGCGAGGGGGAATTTCTTCATAGGAGTGCAGCTCCGAAAGGTTTGAGAAAATACTCAAACGTCGGCGAAACCGACGTCTTCTGTCGGCATCGTGTTCGAGAGCCGAACTGAGCGGCACCTTAAACAGCGCCTATGTCACTTCCGTTACATCGGAAAAATTCCGGGCAGGAAATAGCGTGTTACGCAAAAGCAACACTTCCGTCATGACCACGTCACGGGGGATAATTTGCGAAGCTCGGCCCTCGCCAGGGGTTTTGGCACCGTACGTCGGTTCGTACGTTGGCGAGGTTCGGTTTCCATCCCAGTACCCCCACCAGGCGGAAAACATCACCATGTCCCATGCACGCACGCGCCGCATGCCGCGTCGCCTCGCCATTGCCTTGAGCATCGCCACCGTCCTCGCGACGGGTTCCGCGTTCGCCCAGGATGATGCGCAGGCCACCCAGGCCCCTTCCAAGACCAAGACGGCAACGCTCGAGACCGTCACCGTCACCGCTGAAAAGCGCACGGAAGACCTGCAGAAGGTGCCCATCTCGATGACCGTCGTGACGGCCGAGAAGCTCGAATCGTTCGGCCAGGCCGGCGATGGCGTGCTCCAGCTCGCCTCGCGCGCACCCAGCGTCTACGCCGAGACCTCGTACGGCCGTGAGTTCCCGCGCTTCTATATCCGCGGCCTCGGCAACAGCGACTTCGACCTCAATGCGTCGCAGCCGGTTTCGATGGTCTACGACGACATCGTCCAGGAAAACCCGATCCTGAAGGGCTTCCCGCTGTTCGACCTCGAGCAGGTGGAAGTGCTGCGCGGCCCGCAGGGCACGCTGTTCGGCCGTAACTCGCCGGCGGGCGTCATCAAGTTCGAATCGCGCAAGCCGACCCAGGAGACCGAAGGCTATGCCCGCGTTTCCTACGGCTCGTACGGCACCGCCAACGCGGAAGCCGCGATCGGCGGCAAGCTGGCCAGCAACTGGTCGGGCCGCGTGTCCGCCCTCGCCCAGCACCGCGATGGCTGGATCGACAACGACTACAAGGGCAAGAAGGACGACCTGGGCGGTTACAACGACCGTGCCGTGCGCCTGCAGGCCCTGTACAAGGCCACCGATGCCTTCGATGCACTGATCAACGTGCACGCGCGCTGGCTCGATGGCAGCGCCATGGTCAACCGCGCCGATTCGATCACCCTTGGCGGCAACCAGTTCGTGCCGGGCTTCGATCGTGATTCGGTCTCGCAGGATGGCAACAACAAGCAGCACCTGTTCACCTGGGGCAGCAACCTGCACCTGAACTGGCACTTCGGCGATCTCAACTTCACCTCGATCACCGGCCTCGAGCGCGCCACCACGTACAGCCTCGGCGACGTGGACGGTGGCTACGATGCCTCCGAGACGCCGGCCAAGCCGAGCTACACGAACCGCACCACCCCGTTCTATTCGGAAACCGCGGACGCGCTGCCGAAGGACCGCCAGATCACCCAGGAATTCCGCCTGTCGAACGACACGTCGGAGCGCCTGAAGTGGCAGGTCGGTACGTACTACTTCGACGAAGACATCGCGATCACCAACTTCTCGTACGACACGCTCAACAACCACGTGCTCAACGGCTGGGTGGACCAGAGCCAGCGCACGAAGGCGTACGCGCTGTTCGGTTCGGCCGACTACAACGTGACCGATACGTTCGACGTCCGCGCTGGCGCCCGCTGGTCGCACGACAAGCGTGACTTCAAGGCGGAGCGCTTCCTCGGCTTCACCGGCCCGGTGGGCCCGCTCACCTCCGACCCGACCGACTCGCGCTGGAGCGGCGACCTGACGGGTACGTGGCAGATGTCGAAGAACTCGAACGTCTACGCCCGCATCGCCAACGGCTTCCGCGCGCCCAGCGTGCAGGGCCGCATCAACTTCGCCAACAGCATCTCCACGGCGAAGCCGGAAACGATCACGTCGTACGAGATCGGCTACAAGTCGACCTCGGATGACAACAAGATCCGTTTCAACGCGGACGTCTACAAGTACAACATGCACAACCAGCAGCTGACCGCGGTGGGTGGTGCGACCAACGTCACGCAGCTGATCAATGCGAAGAAGACGGAAGGCTACGGCGGCGAGTTCGACCTCGAGGCCTACCTGACCCCGAACTTCTACATGACCGCCGGCGGCAGCTACAACCACACCGAGCTGAAGGACCGCAACCTGGCGGTGGCTCCGTGCGGCGGCGGCTGCACCGTGATCGATCCGCTGAATGCCGATGGCAACGCGCTGATCAACGGCAACGTGCTGCCGAACGCGCCGAAGTGGATCGGTACCTGGACGGCGCGCTACGGCATCCCGTACGGCGAGAGCGGCGAGTTCTTCGTCTACACCGACTGGAACTACCGCAGCGAAGTGAACTTCTTCCTCTACGACTCGGAAGAGTTCAAGAGCAAGCCGTTCCTGGAAGGCGGCCTGCGCGTGGGCTACAACTGGGACTTCGGCAAGCGTGAGGTGGCCCTGTACGGCCGCAACATCACGAACAAGAAGGTGATCACGGGCGGCATCGACTTCAACAACCGCACCGCGTTCGTGAACGACCCGCGGATCATTGGTGTTGAGTTCCGCGCTGAGCTGTAAGCAGCCAGCTCATCCGCTTGACGAAAAAGGCCGCGAGTGATCGCGGCCTTTTTTTCTCCTGAAGGACTGCAACGTCGCCTGCTGCGTCGCGTCCTTCCAAAGGTTCATTCGCTGTCGCGAATGCATGTACTGAGCGGCTTGCGCCGCCTCGTGCTGGTCGCCCGCTGGAATCGGGAGCGGCCAGGTCGTTGGGGCCGCTTCAGTGCGCCGGCTTGTTCTCTACATAGAATTCGAAGTTTGATGCATTCCTCATCGCATCAGGTCGATTCTGGCCGGCAAGGTTGTGAGCACCCTGCCGCGTGTAGTTCGTTATCGGCGGCAAATCAAACGTCTGACCGAGCCACCCGCCTGCGTCAGTCGGCAAGTCAGCAAAGTGAGATATTTCATGAACGAGGGTTCCTCCTTGCGAAGCGGGACGAACGCCGTCCGGATACACCGGGAGGGTGAAGAAATTCTCGGGGCAGATCACGATCTCGTACGTGCCATTCGTCGCAACCGACTCGGTATGGGCGACCGCAGCCGTTGCGGGATTCCCGCAAACGGCCGTGGACCGCCCGTTTACGAAGACGACCGGCCTGATTGGATTGGTTCCGTGGAACTGCATTTCGAGGCGGCTCCGGAGAGCCCTCACCATCCCGCCAAGGGAATTCTCGTCGACGCTATTGTAGGTGCCGAACCACCACGAGTAGTTGCCACCGTTGACAGAGTAGGTATTCGGCCGGAAGAACAGTGGAGGTTCGCCAGCTACATATTCCTGCCTCGCAATGGCCGTCATGTTAGCTGCGGCGAGCAAGGCAGTGAAGAGCATCTCTGGTTCACCAGCCTCGTCATCGAAGCCAGGCCTTGAAGGTAGATGCACCTGAAATGTGCGCGGCAACTCAAAGCCAGCAGACGTCGTGAGTTCGATCACATTGCTCTCGACCAACTCCTGCTCGCCAATCGGAAGCGCCGATACTTTTGCCCGGCCTAGAGTGTCCGTCGGATGAACCGCGCCGGAAGCGACGTACTTGATGTGATACGTGTGCGACGCCTCCAGTCGGAAGTCATTCGCGGGATCGTAGTTGACCTGGATCCGCTCACCCGGCGCGAGCACTCTAAACGCGTCGTCCTCAAACGTCTTCTGATGAATGAGGAAGCCCGTGTATTCCACAGGACGATCAGAGATCGAATCTGCGTCGCGGACATCGAAAAGATTGCTCGGCAAATTCCTGCCATTGATCAGCACGAGTGGAATCTGCTCCTTGAGCATCGCGATCGGAGCGTCACCATCATTCGCTACGGTCAGCAGCAACGCAGTTTCCGAACCAGCGAGCGAGTGTTCGAGCTTTGCCGAGATGTGTCCCCTCGCCATGCCCTGACTTGCCGTGACCAACGCGAACGTCGCTACAGCGCCTTTAACGATTTTTCTCACCAATCTTCCTTCGTAACCCGTCATTGGGGACGCGAACGTTACCGGGGATCAATTTCTGTGTATGTCAGGGCAGGCCTACACGTTGTCGGCGCATCCTGATACGAATCAAATTTGCGCACCGCCGGACTACCGTCTCGGTACCCCTGACTAAGAAGCATCGCGCGCAAGCGCGCTCCCACAGTTCGGCTTGCGGGCTGGGCGGCAAGGTTGCGGCAATGTGGGTTTGCAACCATTTCGAGGCTTGGTGCATCCGATGTGGTGCCCGGTCCGCTAGCGCACCAGCACAGCCGCCGACCCGGCATAGGCCATAAGTCATATGGAAATCCGAGAGATTCCGCTTGACGGCTTCTGATTAGGTGTTATAGTTCACTACAACACCGGTCACCCAGACCACTACAGGAGAGAGCACCATGAAAACCACGACCAACAGCCTGAACTACGCCGCCATCGCCGCCTCGTTCGCCATCGCGGTTGCCACCCTGGTTGGCTTCCACAGCACCTCGTTCGCCGTCGCACCGCTCAGTGAGATCAACGGCGCGCACGTCACCAACCTGGCCCCGATCGTCGTCTACGCCGACGCCGACAACAGCCTGGCTTCCCTGTAACCCCACAGCAGTACGCAGCACCTCATCGGAGTTGGAGTATTCCCATGAAAGCGCCGAACCTCATCGCCCTGACCGCTTCTTTCCTGATCGCCGGCACCAGCGTGTTCGCCCTGCGCTCCTTCGATGACCGCGCTGCCGCGATGCTCGCCGCACCGCACTACATCAACGGCGTTGCCGTCGTTGATCTCCCCGCCCTCGAGGTGCGGCCCACCGACGCCGATGTGCGCGAGGCCGCCCTCCTGAGCGAAGCCACCCTTGATTCCGCCGCTGCCGCGCTGCGCCGTAGCGCCGAAGATCGGGCCGCCGCCCTTATCAGCGCGCAGCTGGCCATGCCTTACTATTCGTTTGGCAATGCATTGAGCCACACGGCCAAGGATTAACTACATGTCCATCACCTGGAACGACAGCGTCCCGATTTACCGCCAGCTCCGCGAACGCGTGGTGGCGATGATCCTGGACGGCGCCTTGAACGAAGGCGACCCGCTGCCGTCGGTCCGCCAGGTCGCGGGGGATTTCCAGATCAATCCGCTGACCGTATCCAAGGCGTACCAGGAGCTGGTCGACGAACAACTGGTTGAGAAACGGAGGGGTCTTGGCATGTTCGTGATCGATGGAGCGCGCGACGCGCTGCTCAAGAGTGAAAGGGAGCGCTTTTTGCGCGAAGAGTGGCCGGCCCTGTATGCCCGCCTGCAGCGCATGGGCCTCGACCTGAAAACCCTAATGCGTGAAGCCCCCGGCTCCACGGAGGATCCGTCATGACAGCGGTCGTCACCGCCAATGGCCTGACCAAGCGCTTCAAGACCCAGCTGGCGCTGGATGGCGCCTCGTTCCAGATCGAATCCGGCCGCATCGTGGGTCTGATCGGCCCCAACGGTGCCGGCAAGACGACCGCCCTCAAGGCGATCCTTGGCCTGACCACCTTCGATGGCCACCTGAGCGTGCTGGGCCTGGACCCGCGCAAGGATCGCGACAAGCTGATGGAGCAGGTGTGCTTCATCGCCGATGTGGCGGTGCTGCCACGCTGGCTGAAGGTGCGCGATGCGGTGGACTTCGTCGCCAACACCCACCCCCGCTTCGACCGCGCCAAGTGCGATGCCTTCCTGGCCCGCACCAAGCTGCAGCCGGGGCAGAAGGTGAAGCAGCTTTCGAAGGGCATGATCGTGCAGCTGCACCTCGCGCTGGTGATGTCGATCGACGCGAAGCTGCTGGTGCTGGATGAGCCCACGCTCGGCCTGGACATCCTCTATCGCAAGCAGTTCTACCAGTCGCTGCTGGAGGACTACTTCGACGAGGAGAAGACCATCCTGGTCACGACGCACCAGGTGGAAGAGATCGAGCACATCCTCACCGACCTGATGTTCATCCGCGACGGCAAGATCGTGCTCGATACGGACATGGATAGCCTGGGTGAACGCTTCGCCGAGGTGCTGGTGAGCGCCGAACTGGCCGCCGCCGCCCGCGAACTGAAGCCGCTGGATGAGCGCCAGGTGTTCGGCAAGAGCATTTTCCTGTTCGACAACGTCAGCCGCCCGCAGCTTGAAAGCCTGGGCGAGGTGCGGCGCCCGTCGATCGGCGACCTGTTCGTCGCCACCATGAAGGGTACCTACGCATGAAAAGCTTCTACTGGCTGGTGAAGCGCGAGTTCTGGGAGCACAAGGGCGGCTTTGTCACCGCGCCCATCGTGGCGGGCCTGATCGCCCTGGTGCTCAACGTCATGCTGCTGATCACTGCCGAGGTCCTCGGCAAGCGCTGGGCGGGCACGGACAACCACTTCAACACGAACTTCGACGGCGCGTTCAAGCCCGATAACCTGGTGCAGGCCGGGGCCGTCCTCGACATGACCCTGTACGGCGTCACGTTCCTGATCCTGGGCGTCATGGCGATCGTGGTGTTCTTCTACTGCCTCGGCGCGCTGTACGACGACCGCCGCGATCGCAGCATCCTGTTCTGGAAGTCGCTGCCCCTGTCGGATACGAACACGGTCCTGTCCAAGGCGGCGAGCGCGGTAGTCGTGGCCCCGGCCATCGCGGTGGTCACCGGTGTCATCGCCGGCCTGCTCCTGATGATCGTGGTCTCCATCTTCGCGACGTTCCACGGCGTGCCGGCCTGGCGCCTGCTGATGGAAGCCCACCCGTTCCGCGTGGTCTTCACGCTGCTCGCCCTGCTCCCGCTGTATGCGATCTGGGCGCTCCCCACGCTGGGCTGGCTGATGCTTTGCTCCGCCTGGGCTCGCAGCAAGCCGTTCCTCTGGGCCATCGCCCTCCCGATCGGCGCCGGCATCATCGTCAGCTGGTTCGGCCTGATGGGTCTGTTCAACCTGGGTAGCAGCTGGTTCTGGTCGAACGTGGTGGGTCGCCTGCTGGGCAGCCTGGTGCCGGGTGGCTGGGTCGGACAGAACAACGAGCTGGTCATCATGCACGGCCACGACGATCCGGCCTCGATGCTGAACAGCCTGGACCTGGCTTGGCACTACAGCGCCCTGGCCAACCCCTCGACCTGGATTGGTGCGGTGGCAGGTGTGGCGATGATCGCCGCTGCGATATGGTTCCGCCGCTGGCGCGACGATTCCTGATCGAACCCCACGCGACGGCCTCTTCGGAGGCCGTCGCTACAAGGAGAGGTGTGATGCTGCGTTCGATGCTGCTTGCGGCCGCGATGGCCACCGCCTTCCCCGCCCTCGCCGCCGACGATCCGGTGCCGGGCCTGATGAAAGCCGCCGATGTACCGGGCCTGGCCGTCGCGGTCATCCGCAACGGCAAGGTCGTCTCGGTGAAGGCCTACGGCTACCGCGATGTGGAGAAGAAGCTGCCGCTCACCACCGATACGGTGATGTACGCGGCCTCGCTGACCAAGGCAGCTTTCTCATACGCGCTGATGGGCCTGGTCGACGAGAAGAAGCTCGATCTCGACGCGAGCATCGCGACCGACCTGCCGAAGCCGCTGCCTGACTACGACAAGTACGCGGACCTGAAAGGCGACGAGCGTTGGAAGAAGCTCACTCCCAACCTGCTGTTGAGCCACCGCTCCGGCTTCCCCAACTTCCGCTTCTGGCCGCCCGGCAAGGATTTCGACGACAAGGCGCCGCTGAAGTTCTACCAGGAGCCCGGCACGAAGTACGGGTACTCCGGCGAAGGCATCAACCTCCTGCAGTTCGTGATCGAGAACGGCAAGGGCATCGACGTCGGCAAGTTGATGCAGGATCGCCTGTTCAAGCCGTTCGGCATGACCCGTACCAGCATGACCTGGCGCGACGACTTCGCCGCGAACAACACCATCGGCTACGACATGGACGGGAAAGCCATCGGGCACAAGCAGCGCGGATCGGTGCGCGCGGCGGGCTCCATGGATACGACGATCCACGATTACGCCAACCTGGTCGCCGCCATGGTCCGCGGCGATGGCCTGTCGAAGGCCACCTACGCCACGTGGCTCAAACCCGTCGTGCGGATCCATTCCGTGCAGCAGTTCCCCACCATGGGCGCGCCGGACAGTAACGACAACGACTCGATTTCGCTGGGCTACGCCATGGGCGTGGGGACGTTCGATTCACCGCGCGGCCCGGCGTTTTTCAAAGGCGGCCACGATGACGGCACCAACAACGTCTTCGTGTGCCTGGAGCGGTCGAAGGACTGCGTGTTGATCATGAGCAACTCGAGCCATGCCGAGTCGATTTTCCCGGCGTTGATGGAAGCGACGCTGGGGAAGACGTGTTTCCCTTGGTATTGGGAGGGGTACATCCCGTATGACCAGCCTGGGTTGAAGGGGCAGCCGGTAGTGCCGAATATGCATCCTGCGTGCCCGCGGTAGAGATCCACCTACAACGTTTGGCCAGTTGCAGCGCGTGCGCAACGTCTCGTACAACCGTGCAGCGCGCCGTTCCGTCAGGAGGCGGCCGTGTCGCGGCAGGAGGCCGCCGTCCGGGGGGACCCTGACCAGGCACGGGGAGAGTCGTCATGACCGACGCACCACGCGGCGTTCCGCCGCCGGGGATGGGCGATGCTGAGATTGCCGCACGCGATGCGAGGCGAGGCCCGCTGAACATTCCGCGGCAGGATGACTGGTACGGCCTTGCGCTGTCAGGCGGCGGAGTACGCAGTGCCACGTTCTGCCTCGGCCTGCTGAGAGGGCTCGCCGGCAATCGCGTACTCAAGCGCTTTGATTACCTTTCGACGGTATCTGGCGGCGGTTACACCGGCTCCGCGCTGGGCCGCCTGTATCACGGCGGCCCTGCCCCCACCAACGCAACCACCGTGGAAAACGCGGTCGCCGATGATCGCTCGCTGTTTTTATGGTGGCTCCGCCAGAACGGCCGGTTCCTTACACCGGCTGGCGCACGCGACCTCTTCAAGGCATGGACGACGCAGTTCCGCGGTTTTATCGCGACCCACCTGGAGTTGGCTTTTGTGTCGCTGCTGATCGGGTGCGTCGTGGCCAGCCCCCACATGGTCTACGCGCATCTCACTCAATCCTCCCCCGGCTGGCCCGTGCTGGGCAGCGTATGGTTTTGGGGCCTCGCCTTACTGCTTCCGCTTGCCGCCGCCATGATGGTGGGTTACTGGTTCCTTGGTCGCGGCTTCTGGCCTGGTATGGGCGTATCCGTGCTGGCGGGCGCCATAGCGTGGGTATTGCTGCATTCGGCATCGACCAACCCTGGGTGGGGCCTCGCGCCCGCCGCCGTGATGCTTGGCCGGGTGTTTCTTATCGTGCCATGTGGCTTTATCGCCACCCTCATCGGCACCCTGTTCCAACGTGACCCGGGGAGGAACCGCGTACGCTTCAATACCATTCTTGCCTGTATCCTCGGCCTTTCCATCGCCGTCGTCGCCCTGGGTGCGCTGGATACGGTGAGCTGGATTCTGCGCACGGGCATCGTCCCGGAAGGTACCGGCAGCAGCGGCGCCAGCGTGTTCACCGGCGCCGGCCTCACCACCTTGTTGCTGGCCCTTTTACGCACCGTGGCCCCCGCACTGATGCCGCGCGACAAGGCCGATGGCAGTCGCGCATCGATTCCATGGCTGCTGATCGCCCAGGTAGCCTCATATGTACTTTTCGCGCTGGTCATCCTGTTCTGGACGACCTTCGCGCAGATCATCATCTTCCCGCGGCACGTCGACGACTTTCCAGAATGGCTACAGACCGATGTCGCGCGCGCGGCGTGCCTTGTCGTTCCCGTTGTGCTCTACATGCTGATCACGGGCCAGTCGCTCGAATTCCTTAATCAGTCGTCGTTACATATGTTCTATCGATCGCGCCTTGCGCGCACGTATGTCGCGACGGGAAACGATAATGGGGCAGAAGCGCGGTTTCCTGCGAGCGTGTTGTCATCACGCGATACGACAATCAAGGGCGTGCAGGTGACCAATGCCGTACGCAAGGCCACCGAGCTGGTCCCCGGCGATGATGTCTCGTTCGGCGCTTATGCACCGCACGCCTTTGGCGGCCCCATCCATCTCATCAACTGCTGCATCAACCAGACCGTCGACGACCGTACGGGCACTTTCAATGCCGACCGCAAAGGCGTCGCCCTGTCGGTGAGCGCGTTTGGCGCCGAGGTAGGTACGTCCTTCGCACCGGCACCTTCGCCCATTCTCGCCCAGACCACGCTGGCGGAATGGATCGCCATTTCCGGTGCGGCAGTGGGCTCGGGGATGGGGACATACACTCGCTCAGCGATTGCGGCCCTTTTGTTCGTGAGTGGCCTGCGCCTCGGTTATTGGCAGAAGAACCTGCGCAAGCCGTCAACCGGCTCGGTCATCCTGGAAAAATACCGGGCGATGGCGCGTGAGTGCCTGGGCATGTTCCCCGGACTGAACAGCGGGCAATGGTATCTGTCAGATGGCGGGCATTTCGATAACACGGGCGTCTATGCGCTCCTGAAACGCGAACTGGACCTGATCGTCCTCGCCGATTGCGGCGCCGATGCGGACTACACGTTTGGTGATGTTGAAAACCTCGTCCGCAAGGCGCGTATCGACTATGACTGCGCCATCGAATTCGTGGATCCCGTACCACTCGCCGATCCGACGCATCCGCTTGCGGCTTATCTCATCACGCTGGTTCCCTATCTCGCAACGCCAACCACCATGTCGAACAAACCAGGCGATGAGTATCTCTTGCTCTCGCGGGTCACGTACGCATCGGGGAAGAAAGGTGCGCTGCTGATCGTCAAACCGCGCGTTCCCACGGAGTTCGATCTCGACACGACCGCGTATGCGGAGCGTCAACCGCCGTTTCCGCAGCAGTCCACTGCGCAACAGTTTTTCAGCGAGGAGCAGTGGGAGAGCTACTGCCACCTCGGCAAGAGCCTCGGCGCGCGACTGACCAGCGACATGCTCGGAGGATTGCCTGGACTGATCCAGACGGCCGCCGTAACGACATTGCCCACGGGCAAACTGAGGCCAAAAAAGCCAGCGCGCCGCAAGCGCGTGACAGCCGCGACCGTCGGCGCGTCGCTGGGCGTCGGCGCGATCATCACGGCGTCAATCGCCATCTGGCAAGCGTGGGATGCACAGCAGGAAGCGGCGACGAAACTTGAAAAGGAGACCGCCGACGCGTCGGCGAAAGTCACGGCGAAGATCCGTCTGGTACGCGATGAATTCAAGGCGGTGGCGTTCGACGCGGACCATACATCGGATGACGTTCGCGACCTGGTGAAGCTATCGTCCACCACGCCGCTGGAAGGCACCAACAGCGACGACATGGCAGCGCTGCTAACCAGCGTGAAGACGCGCTGCGACACGCTGCGCGGCGAGGACAACGCCACGTGTATCAACCTGGCCAATACACTCGCTACGACGTTGGAAGTGGCGCCGTCGCGCTGGTCCATGTTGATGCAGGATTACCGCGACTGGAACAACCCGCCGTCGGTGACGCCAGATCTGGCGCAATCGGCACCTCCCACCCCGCCTCCACCGGCACCGGAACCGGTGCCGGCACCGCCACCGCCGCCACCCGGGGAGACACAAGCAGTGGCACCGCCACCGCCCCCAGAGGCGACACCCTCGCTGCAAGGCATGATCGTGGCGCAGGGGATCTCGACAGGTAGCGCCCTGCGGCCGGATGCATCACCCGCCCGCTACCAGCTCGTGAAGGCACGGCATGCCGCCGGCAAAGCACCCGTCGCGCCCGTCGCGGTATCGGATGCCGTGCAGGCCGCATGCCAGGCGTCGGGCGACCCGGCCACCGTCTATGTGCAGGTTTACGATGAAGCCGAGCGGACGGCGGCAAGTAGCTATGCGGGCGCGCTGAAGACGTTTGGCCTGCGCATGCCGGGTATCGAAAACGTCACGGCGACCGCGTCACGCCGCGGAACGCGCGCGCCCTTCCAGTGGACGCGCCCGACCGTGCTGTACCACGCCGCGGATGGCGGCCCGTGTGCGGCCGCGCTCGTGGCCTGGTTGAACGCGGAAGCGCCGGCTTCCGACCCATCGATGCAGGCCCAATCGGTCCCGTTATCGAAGGGCAGCGGCAGCACGGGTGTCCTGGAACTGTGGCTGCCGCACGCGAAGTGAGGACGGCCTAACCGCCGCCACCACCACCCCCATGGATCCCGCCCTTCGTCAGCGCGGCGGGATCCAGCAGCTTCGCCAGTTCCGCCTTCGAAAGACCGGTGGTCTCCAGTGCCACTTCCATGATCGGGCGCTTTTCCTTGTAAGCCTGCTTGGCCGTGGCGGCGCCCTTCTCGTAGCCGATCACCGGGTTCAGCGCAGTGACGAGAATCGGGTTCTTGTCGAGCGCTTCGCGCACGTGTTCCTCATTCACCTTGAAGCCGGCGATGGCCTTGTCCGCCAGCAACTTCGTGACGTTGGCGAGGATCTCGATCGACTGCAGCAGGTTGAACGCGATGACCGGCAGCATGACGTTGAGCTGGAAATTGCCCGACTGACCGGCAATGGCGATGGTGGCGTCATTGCCGATGACCTGCGCGGCGACCATGGCGGCGGCTTCCGGGATCACCGGGTTGACCTTGCCCGGCATGATCGATGAGCCCGGCTGCAACGCCGGCAGTTCGATTTCACCGAGGCCGGCGAGCGGACCGGAGTTCATCCAGCGGAGGTCGTTGGCGATCTTCATCACCGCGACGGCGAGCGCGCGCAGCTGGCCCGACAGTTCGACCGGCGCATCCTGCGCGGCCATGCCGGAGAAGTAGTTGTCCGAGGATTCGAACTTCACGCCCGTGAGCTTGCCGAGTTCGGTAGCGACGGCCGGGCCGAACTTCGGGTCGGCATTGATACCGGTGCCGACGGCGCTGCCGCCCTGCGGAAGGCGACGGGTGCGCTTGAGGGTGTCGCCGATGCGCTCTTCCGCATCGCGGATCTGCGCCGACCAGCCGGATAGTTCCTGGCCGAACGTGATCGGCATCGCATCCATCAGGTGGGTGCGGCCGGTCTTCACGACCTTCTTTAGTTCCTTCGCGCGGGTGTCGATCGTCTTGCGCAGGTACTTCAGGGCCGGCAGGAGCTTCTCGCTGGTGGCCAGCGTGGCGCTGACCAGGATCGCCGTCGGGATCACGTCGTTGGAGCTCTGGCCCGCATTGACGTGGTCGTTCGGGTGCACCTTGGCGCCGGCGGCTTCGGCGAGGTGGGCGATCACCTCGTTGGCATTCATGTTGGAGCTGGTGCCCGAGCCGGTCTGGAAGACATCGATCGGGAAGTGCTCATCGACCTCACCCGCGGCGACCTTGTCGGCGGCGGCGCGGATAGCCTTGGCGGTGGCCTTGTCGAGCTGGCCAAGCTTGACGTTGGCCTCGGCGGCCGCCGCCTTGACCAGGCCCAGGGCCCGGATGAATTCCCGCGGCATGGTCAGCCCGGAGACCGGGAAATTATCCACGGCCCGCTGGGTCTGCGCCCCATAGAGGGCTTTGGCGGGCACCTTCAACTCGCCCATGCTGTCGCGTTCGGTACGAAACTTGGTCATTGCGGGGGAATCCGGGTTGTGGGAGCCCCATCACGATAGACCTTTTCCTGTTAATCCGTCATCGCGCCCGGGGGGAACCCATCGCGCGCAAGCGCGCTCCCACGACGGCCGCTAAGGCCCGGACACCTGTGGGAGCGCGCTTGCGCGCGATAGGGCCGCCCGCGGCCCTCCCGGGTATAATCACCGGCTGCCCCGCTTCTCGCTTCCCAGGACCTAAGCCCATGTCCCACGCCACGCTGACCGCCCTTTCGCCGCTGGACGGCCGCTATGCCGCCAAGTCGGGTGCCCTGCGCCCCATCTTCAGCGAGTTCGGCCTGATGCACCGCCGCGTGCACGTGGAGATCCACTGGCTGCTGGCCCTGGCCCGCCATCCGGGCATCGTCGAGCTGCCGGAGTTCCCGGCCGCTTCCGTCGCCCGCCTCGAAGCCATCGCCAACGATTTCTCGGTCGATGACGGCGAGCGGATCAAGGCGATCGAAGCCACGACCAACCACGACGTCAAGGCGGTCGAGTACTTCATCAAGGAAAAGATCGGCAACGATCCGGCGCTCGCGCAGGCCAAGGAATTCGTGCACTTCGCCTGCACGAGCGAAGACATCAACAACCTCGCCTACTCCCTGATGCTGCGCGATGCCCGCGAAAACGTGCTGCTGCCGTCGCTCGACCAGGTGATCGGCAAGCTGCGCGCCATGGCGCATGAGTTCGCCGGCCTGTCGCTGCTTTCGCGCACGCACGGCCAGACGGCCTCGCCGAGCACCATGGGCAAGGAACTCGCGAACGTCGTTGCGCGCCTGGAGCGCCAGCGCAAGCAGCTTGTCGCGATCGAGATCCCGGGCAAGATCAACGGCGCCGTCGGCAACTACAACGCGCACGTCATCTCCTACCCGGCGGTCGACTGGCCGGTGCTGGCGTCGGACTTCGTCGAAGGCCTCGGCCTCGCGTTCAACCCGTACACCACGCAGATCGAACCGCACGACGGCATCGCCGAGTTCGCCGACGTGCTCCGTCGCGTCAACATCATCCTGATCGACCTGGCCCGCGATATCTGGGGCTACATCTCGCTGGGCTATTTCCGCCAGGCGCTGAAGGCGGGCGAAGTCGGTTCCTCGACCATGCCGCACAAGGTCAACCCGATCGACTTCGAAAACGCCGAGGGCAACTTCGGCCTCGCCAACGCCCTGCTCGGCCACTTCGCCGAGAAGCTCCCGATCAGCCGCTGGCAGCGCGACCTCACCGACTCCACCGTGCTGCGTGCGCTCGGTACCGCCTTCGGCCATTCGCTGGTCGCGCTCGAGTCGCTGATGAAGGGGCTCGGCAAGCTCAACGTCAACGCCGACCGCATCGCGGCCGACCTGGACAACAGCTGGGAAGTGCTCGCCGAAGCCGTGCAGACCGTCATGCGCCGCTACGGCCTGCCGGAACCGTACGAGCAGCTCAAGGCGCTCACGCGCGGCCAGGGCATCACGAAGGACTCGATGCGCACCTTCATCGACGGCCTCGACATGCCGGCCGAAGCCAAGAAGGCCCTCGCCGAGCTGACTCCCGCCACGTACATCGGCCTGGCCGACAAGCTCGCCAAGGCGATCTAACCCAACGATGTGGGGGCGCGCTTGCGCGCGATGGGTGCTTGCGGCAAGACCCATCGCGCGCAAGCGCGCTCCCACAGTTTCCTCAGTTCCCACGGTTCCCACACGCCACGGGGCGGATACAATCCCGCCCATGGCTATCAAGACCCCCACGCATAAATCCCTCCCCCTCGAAGTCCGCGGTTCGGCTTCGCAGCCGCTCGGCATGAGCGCGACGCAGTTCCTGCGCGACTACTGGCAGAAGCGGCCGCTACTTATCCGCAATGCCTTCCCCGATTTCGAGGCGCCGATCGAGCCGAACGACCTGGCCGGCCTGGCCTGCGAGGAAGGCGTGCTGGCCCGCCTGATCATCCATGACGAGAAGCGCGACAAGTGGACGGTGAAGACCGGCCCCTTCAGCGAGGCGGAATTCGGCAAAACCCCGAAGCGTGACTGGACCCTGCTGGTCCAGGACGTCGATAAGTGGGATGCCGACGTGGCCGCCCTGCTCGATACCTTCAGCTTCCTGCCGACCTGGCGGGTCGACGACATCATGATCTCGTACGCCGAGGATGGCGGCGGCGTGGGTGCCCACGTCGACCAGTACGACGTATTCCTGCTGCAGGGCCTCGGCCAGCGCCACTGGGCAATCAGCACCGACCCGGACGCGCCGCTGGATTTCCGCGATGACGTGGAGCTCAAGCAGCTGAAGACCTTCGAGCCGACCAACGAATGGCTGCTCGAGCCGGGCGACATGCTGTACCTGCCGCCGGGCGTCCCGCATGACGGCGTGGCCCTGGGCGATTGCATGACCCTCTCTGTCGGCATGCGTGCGCCCTCCCAGGCCGAACTCACCGGCGACCTGGCGGATTTCCTGGCCGAGCGCATGCCGGAAGAACTCCGCTACACCGATCCGGACCTCGCTCCCGCCAAGCGCGCGGGCGAGATCGATACGGCCGCGCTGAACCGCCTGCGCCAGGCCCTGCCCTTCGCGGCCGCGCTTGACCGCGACCTGCTGGCCGACTGGTTCGGCCGCTTCATCACCCGCTACCGCAACGCCCAGGAAGCGGCCCCGCCGCCGAAGGCCACCACGGCCGCGGCGCTGGACAAGGCCATCGAAGCCGGCTCCGTGTTCGTACGCCACCCGTTCGCGCGCCTCGCCTGGATCCGCGGGAAGAAGGACGCCACGCTCTACATCAGCGGCACGGCCTACGAGTGCCCGACCGAGCTGGCGGAGGCCCTGTCGGGCGCGCGCGAACTCGCCTTTGACAAGGCGCCGGGTGCCGCGGGCAAGGCCGTGCTGCTGGCCCTGGTCAACGACGGCCACCTCGGTATCCGCAAGGGCCGCCGCCGGTGACCGGCCCGGCGGACATGGCTCTCGTGGCGCAGGACCGGGCCGGTCTGGACGCCGCCCATGTCCGCCTGCTCTCCGGCGCCCGCTACCGGGCGTCGATCTACCTGCCGGTGATGGACGCGGGCGTCCTGGAAAGTGACGCGGTTCACACCGAGCTGCGCCGGCTGGCGACCAGTGGCCGCCAGGCCCGGATCCGCATCCTCACCCACGACGCGAACCGCGCCCATCGCGAGGGCCACCGGCTGGTGGCCCTCGCCCAGCGCCTGCCCACGGCGGTCAGCATCCGCGTACCCACGGACGAAACCCACCTGCGCTATGCATCGGCCTTCACCACGGATGACACCAGTGCGTATCTGTTCAGGCCCGTGGCCCTGCGCTTCGATGCCGACGGATCACTCGACGCCCCCGGTGAAACAGGCCGTTTGACCGCGTATTTCGATGAAGTATGGGAGCGGGCGGAGCCGGCCTGGGAAATCAGACCATTGGGTATTTGATATCTCAGACATACGGCAAAAAGCTTGGCGCGGCGCAATGTCACGGGGCTATACTTAACGAATTCTTTGCCGCGGGCGAGTATTCCCCAGCACCCGCGACAGCCCGCCCTTTCCGTGTTTGCCGGTGGTGACGTGAGCGCAAATCTGATCCGCGAGTTTTCCGAATCTTCCCAACTCGCCGGCGGCAACGCCGACTACGTAGAGCAGATCTACGAGGCGTGGCTTTCCGATTCCGGCAGCGTCCCTGCCGAATGGGATGCCTATTTCAAATCGTTCAAGGGCCGCGAGGCCGGTGACGTCGCCCATTCCGGCGCCATCGCCCGCATCGAAGCCGCCCAGAAGCAGCGCCGCACCGCAGGCGCCGCGACGGTCGCCGCCCCGGCCGACAACGCCTACGCGCAGAAACAGGCCGGCGTCCTCCGCCTGCTGACCGCCTACCGCTCGCGCGGCCACCTCGCCGCCAAGCTCGATCCCCTCGGCCTCACCGCCCCGGACGTCGACGCCCCGGACCTCGGCCTGGCCTTCCATGGCCTCTCCGATGCGGACCTGAACACCGAATTCGATTGCGGCACCTTCGCAGGTGGCGGCCAGCGCATGACGCTGCGCGACCTGTGGGCGAAGCTGAAGGCGATCTACACCGGTACGGTCGGCGCCGAGTTCATGTATATCGCCGATTTCGACCAGCGCATCTGGATCTACTCGCGCCTGGAAAAGGCCGCGGGCAACCCGGGCCTGCAGAAGGGTGAGAAAATTCGTGTGCTCGAGGCGCTGACCGCGGCCGAAGGCCTCGAGCGCTACCTGCACACCAAGTACGTCGGCCAGAAGCGCTTCTCGCTCGAAGGCGGCGACAGCCTGATCCCGATGGTGGACGATGTCGTCCGCGCCGCCGGCGACAACGGCATGAAGGAAATCATCATCGGCATGGCCCACCGCGGCCGCCTGAACGTGCTGGTGAACATCCTCGGCAAGGCCCCGGCCCAGCTGTTCAACGAGTTCGAAGGCAAGTTCGAGCACGACGACAGCCCGATGCACACGGGCGACGTGAAGTACCACATGGGCTTCTCGGCCGACGTAAAGACCCCGAACGGTGGCGTGCACGTCGCGCTGGCGTTCAACCCGTCGCACCTGGAAATCGTCAACCCGGTAGTCGCCGGCTCCGTGCACGCCCGCCAGGGCCGCCGCCGCGATACCGCGCTCGAGAAGTCGCTCGCCCTGCTGATCCACGGCGACGCCGCCTTCGCGGGCCAGGGCGTCAACATGGAACTCCTGCAGATGTCGCAGGCGCGCGGTTTCGCCATCGGCGGCACCCTGCACATGGTGGTGAACAACCAGGTGGGCTTCACGACGTCCAAGCGTGAAGACTCCCGTTCCACCCTGTACTGCACCGACCTCGCCAAGATGGTCAACGCGCCGGTGTTCCACGTGAACGGCGATGACCCGGAAGCCGTGATCCAGGTCACCCGCCTGGCCTACGAGTTCCGCAAGCAGTTCAAGAAGGACGTGGTCATCGACCTCGTCTGCTACCGCCGCCACGGCCACAACGAGGCCGACGAGCCGGCGGCGACGCAGCCGCTCATGTACCAGATCATCCGCAAGCGCCCGACCACGCGTGACCTCTACGCGCAGGCGCTCGTGAAGGACAGCACCATCGGCGCCGACGACGGCCAGAAGATGCTCGACGATTACCGCGGCCGCCTCGAGAAGGGCGCTTCGCTGATCTCGATCGATCCGAACCCGCAGCGCGATATCCCGGTCGACTGGTCCCGCTTCATCGGCAACTCGCTGTCGATGGACGTCGACACCGGCGTGCCGCGCGACAAGCTGGCCAAGGTGCTCGATACGATCCTCAAGGTGCCGTCGGACGTCGCCCTGCACGCCCGCGTCGCCAAGATCTACGACGACCGCCGCAAGATGGCTGCCGGCGAGCTCCCGGGTGACTGGGGCTTCGCCGAGAACCTCGCCTACGCCACGCTGATCGCCGAAGGCAACGACCTGCGCATCGTCGGCCAGGATGCCGGCCGCGGCACGTTCTTCCACCGCCACGCGGTGCTGCACGACCAGAACAGCGACGACACCTACATGCCGCTGGCCCACGTGCGTGAAGACGCCCGCGTCGACGTCATCGACTCGCTGCTTTCCGAAGAAGCCGTCATGGCGTTCGAGTACGGCGAAGCCACGACCTCGCCGGACCAGCTCACCATCTGGGAAGGCCAGTTCGGCGATTTCGCCAACGGCGCCCAGGTCGTGATCGACCAGTTCATCAGCTCGGGCGAAGCCAAGTGGGATCGCCTGTGCGGCCTCACCCTGCTCCTCCCGCACGGCCAGGAAGGCGCCGGTCCGGAGCACTCCTCCGCCCGCCTCGAGCGCTTCCTGCAGCTGTGCGCGCTGGACAACATGCAGGTCTGCGTGCCGACCACGCCGGCCCAGGCGTTCCACATGATCCGCCGCCAGCAGGTGCGCCCGGTGCGCAAGCCGCTGATCGTCATGACGCCGAAGTCGCTGCTGCGCCACAAGCTGGCCGTGTCCTCGCTGGATGAACTGGCCAACGGCAAGTTCCAGCTCGTGATCGGCGAGCACCGCGACCTGCAGGCCAAGAAGGTCAAGCGCGTCGTGCTGTGCTCGGGCAAGGTCTACTACGACCTGCTCGAAGAGGCCGACAAGAAGGGCATCACCGACGTCGCCATCGTGCGCGTCGAGCAGCTGTACCCGTTCCCGCGCCCGGAAGTCTCGCTCGAACTGGAAAAGTACCCCTCCGCCAAGGAAGTGGTCTGGTGCCAGGAAGAGCCGATGAACCAGGGTGCGTGGTTCCAGATCCGTCACCACCTGCAGGCCTGCATCGGGTCGAAGCAGAGCCTGTCCTACGCCGGACGCTCGCGCTCGCCCTCGCCGGCCCCGGGCCATCTCAATACCTACCTCGCCGAACAGGCGGCCCTCGTCGAGCAGGCGCTCGTCGCGCCCGTCGGCACCGATCACGCAGCGGAGTAAGGCAAGCATGTCCATCGAAGTCAAAGTCCCGGTCCTGCCCGAGTCGGTCTCCGACGCGCTCATCGCCACCTGGCACAAGAAGGCCGGCGACGCGGTCAAGCGCGACGAAAACCTGCTGGACCTCGAAACCGACAAGGTCGTGCTCGAAGTCCCGGCGCCGGTCGACGGCGTGCTGAAGGAAATCAAGTTCGAGGAAGGTTCCACCGTGACCTCGAGCCAGGTCATCGCCGTGATCGAGGAAGGCGCCGCCGCTGCCGCGCCCGCCCCGGCCGCCGCTGCCCCGGCTCCGGCCGCTGCCGCCGCCGAAGCCCCGAAGGCCGAGAAGGCTGAAGCGCCGAAGGGCGTGGACGAACTCTCGCCGGCCGGCCGCCGCGTCGCCGTGGAAGAAAACATCGACCCGTCCAAGGTCGCCGGCACCGGCCGCGACGGCCGCGTGACCAAGGAAGACCTGGTCAACGCCGGCAAGGGCGGCAGCGCCCCGGCCGCTCCGGCTGCGGCAGCCGCACCGGCCGCCAAGCCGACCCCGGGTTCGCGTCCGGAAGAGCGCGTGCCGATGACCCGCATCCGCACCCGCATCGCCGAGCGCCTGATGCAGTCGAAGAACTCGATCGCGATGCTCACCTCGTTCAACGAAGTGAACCTCGCCGAGGTCGTCAAGCTGCGCAAGGCCCTGGGCGAGCAGTTCGAAAAGGCCAACGGCGTGAAGCTGGGCTTCATGAGCTTCTTCGTGAAGGCCGCGACCGAAGCGCTCAAGCGCTACCCGGTCATCAACGCCTCGGTCGATGGTTCGGACATCATCTACCACGGCTACCAGGACATCTCGATCGCCGTGTCGACCGACAAGGGCCTCGTGACCCCGGTGCTGCGCGACGTGCAGGACATGTCGTTCGCCGACGTCGAGAAGGGCATCATCGGCTACGCCAAGAAGGCGCGTGACGGCAAGCTCGGCCTGGATGACCTCCAGGGCGGCACCTTCACCATCACGAACGGCGGCACCTTCGGCTCGCTGCTCTCCACCCCCATCGTGAACCCGCCGCAGAGCGCCATCCTGGGCATGCACACGATCAAGGAGCGCCCGGTCGTCGAGAACGGCCAGGTGGTGGCCGCCCCGATGATGTACATCGCCCTGTCGTACGACCACCGGATCATCGATGGCCGCGACGCCGTGCTGTTCCTGGTCGACATCAAGAACCAGCTGGAAAACCCGCAGCGGATGCTGCTCGGCCTTTGATGGTCGGTTAACGCCAGATGTGAAGGCGGGAGTCGAGAGGCTCCCGTTTTCATGTTCCGACCCCATATTGGGTGGTAGCCAACCTACCGCCAGCAACATCCGGAGCAAGAGCTATGAGCGACAAGTTCGACGTCATCGTCATCGGTGCCGGCCCCGCGGGCTATGTGGCCGCGATCCGCGCCGCGCAGCTGGGCCTGAAGACCGCCGTGGTCGACGCCTTCGTGGGCAAGGACGGCAAGGCCGCCCTGGGCGGTACCTGCCTCAACGTCGGTTGCATCCCGTCGAAGGCGCTGCTGGATTCGTCCAAGCAGTTCCACAACCTGACGCACAACTTCAAGGACCACGGCATCACCGTGGACAACCCGAAGATCGATATCGACACGTTCATCGGCCGCAAGGACAAGATCGTCAAGCAGTTCACCGGCGGCGTGACGATGCTGTTCAAGGCGAACAAGATCACGTCGTTCTTCGGCAAGGGCAAGCTGCTGAAGGGCAACGAAGTCGAAGTCACCGGCAACGATGGCTCGGTGCAGAAGATCTCCGCCACCAACGTCATCCTCGCCTCGGGCTCGGTGCCCATCGAGCTGCCGTTCGCGAAGTTCGATAACAAGCACATCATCGACAATGCCGGCGCACTCGATCTCACCGCCGTGCCGAAGCGCATGGGCGTGATCGGCGCGGGCGTCATCGGCCTGGAGCTGGGCAGCGTGTGGAAGCGCCTCGGCGCCGAAGTCACCGTGCTCGAAGCCCTGCCGAAGTTCCTGCAGGTCGCCGACCAGGACATCGCCAAGATGGCCGCGCGCGAGTTCGCCAAGCAGGGCCTCGATATCAAGGTCAACGCCAAGGTCACCTCGGCCGAAGTGAAGGGCGATGAAGTCCACGTCGGCTACACCGACAAGGACGGCAACGCGCAGTCGCTGGTCGTCGACAAGCTGCTGGTGGCCGTGGGCCGCCGCGCCTACACCGCCGGCCTGCTGGCCGACGACACCGGCGTGAAGCTCGACGAGCGCGGCCGCATCGTGGTCGATGAGCACAACCACACCGGCGTCGATGGCGTCTGGGCGATCGGAGATGCCGTCCGCGGCCCGATGCTCGCCCACAAGGGTTCGGAAGAAGGCGTCATGGTCGCCGAGCTCATCGCCGGCAAGCCGGGCCACGTCAACCTCGATACCGTGCCCTGGGTCATCTACACCGAGCCGGAAATCGCCTGGGTCGGCAAGACCGAAGAGCAGCTCAAGGAAGAAGGCATCCCCTACAAGACGGGCGCCTTCCCCTTCGCTGCCAACGGCCGCGCTGTCGCCATGAACGAAGGCATCGGCCAGGTGAAGATGATCGCCCACGCCGAAACCGATCGCATCCTCGGCGTGCACATGGTCGGCCCGGTCGTCTCCGAGCTGATCCACGAGTGCGTCGTGGCGATGGAGTTCAAGGGCTCGTCGGAAGACTTGGCCCGCATCGTCCACGCCCACCCGGCGCTGTCGGAAGTGGTGCACGAAGCGGCCCTCTCGGTCGACAAGCGCGCCATCCACAAGGGCAACTAAGCCCGAGTGAACAAAGCCCGCCCATGCGAGTAGCATGGGCGGGCTTTTTCGTTTCTGGATTAGAACCATGCGTGATATCAAAGCCCTCTGCGTCTACTGCGGCTCCAGCAGCGGTACGCGGCCGGAATACACCGAAGTCGCCCGCGCGTTCGGCACCCGCCTCGCGAAGGAAAACATCGCCCTCGTCTACGGCGGCGGCAAGGTCGGCCTCATGGGCACCGTCGCCGACGCGGTTGTCGCGGCCGGTGGGCGCGTCATCGGCGTGATCCCGCGCCAGCTCGTGGAAAAGGAAGTCGCCCACACCGGCCTCTCCGAACTGCACGTCGTCGAGACCATGCACGAGCGCAAGACGCGCATGTACGAACTCTCCGATGCGTTCGTCGCCCTGCCCGGCGGCTTCGGCACCATGGATGAAATGTTCGAGATGCTCACCTGGGCGCAGCTCGGCCTGCACACCTACCCGTGCGCGTTCCTCGACGTGCTCGGCTTCTACAAGGGCCTCGCCGCAAGCATGGATCACATGGTCGCCGAGGGTTTCGTGAAGCAGGTACAGCGCGACCAGGTCTGGTTCGGCGACAGCATCGATGCGGTGTTCGACTGGATGAAGACGTACGAATCCACCTACACCCCGAAGTGGATTACCAAAGACTCCATCTGATGCCCTTCTTGTGGGAGCGCGCTTGCGCGCGATGGGGCGCGAAAGAGCGTCGCTCGCAAGCTCACTCCCACAAGATATCGCCCACAGGCTGGGCTTCTACAAATCGGCCATCTGCCCGGGAGAAGCGGCCATGCCATCCATGAAGTCATTTCGAATCCACAACGACGATGCCGGCTACCGCGGCACCATCGAGACCATGACCACCGACGCCCTCTCCCCGGGCGAAGTCCTGGTCAAGGCCGAATACTCCTCGGTGAACTACAAGGATGCCCTTGCCGGTACCGGCAAGGGCAAGATTCTCCGGCAGTACCCGCTGAACGGCGGCATCGATGTCGCCGGCACGGTGGTCGCCTCCACCGACCCGGCATTCCGCGAAGGCGACAAGGTGCTGGCGACCGGCAGCGGCCTTTCCGAAACACGCGATGGCGGCTATGGCGAATACGCCCGCCTGCCGGCGGCGGTGACCATCCCCCTGCCCGGCACGCTCAGCACGCGTGAGGCCATGATCCTGGGCACGGCCGGGTTCACCGCGGCCCTCGCCCTGCTACGCATGCTGGATAACCGCCAGCGGCCGGAGATGGGTCCGATCGCCATCACGGGCGCCACCGGCGGCGTGGGCATGCTCGGCGTCGATATCTTCACGCGCGCCGGTTTCCAGGTGCATGCGGTCAGCGGCAAGCCGGCTCAGTTCGACTTCCTGCGCCATATCGGCGCGGTGGAGTGCATCGATCGCCACCAGCTGGCCTTCAGCGGCAAGCCCATGGATTCCGCCAGGTACGGCGGCATGCTGGATAACGTCGGCGGCAGCATGCTGGCCGGCTTCCTGCCCATGATCGCACCCTACGGCAATGCGGCCATCTGCGGCCTGGCGGGCAGCCCGGAGCTGCCCACCACCGTCATGCCCTTCATCATCCGCGGCGTGAGCGTGTTGGGGGTGGCATCCGCCGGCACGGCCCGGGATATCCGCGAAGAGGTGTGGCGCCGCCTGGCCGGCGAGTGGAAGCCGCGGCACCTGGACACGATCTGCACGAAGGAAGTGGCATTGGAGGACGTGGCCAGCGTGTTCGAGACCATGCTTTCCGGCGGGTCTTTCGGCCGCACCGTGGTAAAGATCGGGGGCTAACTGCCTGCGCAGGCAGGTTTCGGCCGTTACACCATTGATACAAGGCGGAGGGCCGGTAGAATGGGCCATCGCCAAAGGCTACACGCGCGACGGATTATCGTCGCCGGAAGACACGCGGCGGCCGCCGGAGCGCGGTCGCTTCAAAGAAAATAATCGGGCATGGCCCGGGGGAATCACTGAATGGCTCGTATCCTGATCGTCGACGATTCGCCGTCGCAGCTCCTGGGCATCAAGCGCATCGTCGAGAAGCTGGGCCATGAGGCGCTTACGGCGGAAGACGGCGCGGCCGGCGTTGAAGCCGCCAAGCGCGAGCTGCCGGACCTGATCCTGATGGACGTGGTCATGCCGAACCTCAACGGGTTCCAGGCCACCCGCACCATCAGCAAGGAAGAAACCACCAAGCACATCCCCATCATCCTGGTCACCACGAAGGACCAGGACACCGACAAGGTGTGGGGCCTGCGCCAGGGCGCGAAGGATTACGTGGTCAAGCCGATCAAGGAAGAAGAGCTGGTCAAGGCGCTGAAGACCCACCTGCCGGCGTAAGGGCTCGCGGGTGGGCTGAGGAACGCCCAATACAACGGTGGGAGCGGGGGGGGGCGCGGGGGGGGGGGGGGGGCACCCCCCCCCCCCCCCCCCGGGCCCGCCACGGGTTTTTTGGGGTGCCCCCCCCCCCCCGCCCCCACGGGGCCGAAAGCCCCTGGGGGCGCGCGCTGGCGGGCGTGGGGTGTTAGCCCCCCCCCCCCCCCCCCACCCCCGCTCCCACAGTGTTTTTAGGCGGTCCAGCCCCGCGCAAGGCCTCAGCGGCGCGGGTCGAAATCCTTGAAAGCGTCTTTGAATTCCGCGTAAGCCGCTTGTTCTTCGTGCGTTTCCGGGACCGGAACGCGGATTTCCAGCACCACGATCTGGTCGCCCGGCTCGCTGCCCGGCAGGCCGCGCCCCTTGAGGCGCAACTTGCGGCCCGACTGCGAGCCGGCCGGGATGCGCAGGTCCACCGCGCCGCCCAGCGTGGGCACGGCCACCGTGGCGCCCAGTGCGGCTTCCCACGGCGAAATCGGCAACGTATGCGTTACCGTGCGGCCATCGAGGCGGAACCGGGCGTCGTCGCGGATGTTGATCTCCAGCAGCAGGTCGCCCGACGGGCCGCCACCGCTACCCGGATGACCCTGCCCGCCAAGACGGATGGTCTGGCCGCTGCTGATCCCGGCCGGGATCTTCACCTCGAGCACGCGCTCGCCGCCCGACGAATCGTTCAGCACCACGCGGGTCTTGCCACCGTTGTAGGCGGTCTGCAGGTCGGTATCGATCTTCGCGTTGATATCGCGTCCGCGGCGCGCCTGCGCCTGCTGTGACCGGCCACGGGCACCGCCACCGCCGAACAGGCTTTCGAAGAAATCGCTGAAATCGCCACGGCCGGCGCCGCCGCCCATGTCGCCGAAATCGAAGCCACCACCGCCCTGGCCCCAGCCCGGCGGCGGCCGGAACTGCTCGCCCTGGCGATAACCGCCGGCGCGGAACTGGTCGTACTGGCGGCGCTTCTCGGGATCCTTCAGTGCCTCGTTGGCCTCGTTGACGGCCTTGAACTTCTCTTCCGCACCCGCTTCCTTGTTCTTGTCCGGGTGGTACTTGCGCGCCAGCTTGCGATACGCCGCCTTGATCTCGGCGTCGGTCGCTTCGGGTTTTACCCCAAGAATCTCGTAGTAATCCTTGAACTCCACAGGCTCTCCCGCCGGGCTTGTGTCGAAATATGAAATGGAAAAGGCCCGCGGTGGTCCAATCCACCGCGGGCCAGATAGCCAAGCTTAGACCGAATCAGCCCGCGGCGTTGACCGTAATGCGACGCGGCGCGCTTTCCGCCTTCTTCGGAATGCTGATTTCCAGCACGCCATTCGCACCGGAAGCGGTAATGCCCTCGGCATCGGCGCTTTCCGGCAGCGTGAAGCTGCGCTTGAAGGCACCGGCCACGCGCTCGACGCGGGCGTACTTGCCTTCGGTCTCGCTGGCGTAGGCCTTGCGCTCGCCCTTGAGCGACAGGACGTTCTTGTCCATCTGGATCTCGATGCTATCCAGCGCGACGCCCGGGACGTCGGCCAGGATCAGGAACCGGCCGGCCTCTTCACGGATATCGACGCGCGGCGCCCAGGCGTTCTCGCTGGCGGCTACCGGAGCGGCGGCTTCGCCCGCGAAGAAGTGATCGAACACATGGCGCAGTTCATTTCCAAACACCGGCGCACGACGAAACGCTACATGACGAACCTGGTTCATCTGTCTGACTCCAATAAGGTTTTTCGGCCCCGAGGCCGTCTGGAAACAAAGATAGGTTCGCCCCGGGCTGATTCAAGGGGTCTATGACGAAGCCTTGTGGGAGCGCGCTCCTACAACTACACTGGGACAATTAACCCACCACGAGGCAGGCCCCATGACCATTGCTGTCGGCGACAAGATCCCCGAATCCACCGTCACGTACTTCGAAGACGGCATCCAGACCGCCTCGACGCTCGACCTCATGGGCACCGGCAAGGTGGTGCTCTTCGCCGTGCCGGGCGCGTTCACGCCCACCTGCTCCAACAAGCACCTGCCGGGCTATATCCAGCACATCGACGACTTTGACCAGCGCGGCGTGAAGGTGTTCTGCGTGTCGGTGAACGACGCGTTCGTGATGGATGCATGGGGCAAGGAGCGTGGCATCCCCGCCAACCTGCACCTGCTGGCCGACGGCAATGCCGCGTTCACCAAGGCACTGGGCCTGGAGCTGGATGGCACCAAGAACGGCATGGGCATCCGCGCCAAGCGCTTCGCCATGTACCTGGAGGATGGCGTGGTGAAGGTGCTGAACGTCGAGGCGCCGGGCGAGTTCAAGGTGTCGGCGGCTGAGGCGATGCTCGAGGCGATCGACGGCTAAGCGGCGCCACTCCTGTTGTGGGAGCGCGCTTGCGCGCGATGGGCGCTGCCGCAAGCGCCCATCGCGTGCAAGCACGCTCCCACAGCGATCAGAAAAAAACCCGCCTTTCGGCGGGTTTTTCGTTTTACTCGCTGTCGCCGTCGACCGGCCCGGATTCCACCGGC
The DNA here is from genome assembly GCF_055584245.1 of Luteibacter sp. NPDC104163. Taxonomy (NCBI): domain Bacteria; kingdom Pseudomonadati; phylum Pseudomonadota; class Gammaproteobacteria; order Lysobacterales; family Rhodanobacteraceae; genus Luteibacter; species Luteibacter sp. NPDC104163. The sequence goes on along the minus strand of NZ_JBVJMK010000002.1, from coordinate 141,048 downwards.
GGCATGTCGGCCGCGGCTTCACCGTTCGGGGTTTCGCCGGCGCCCGGCAGGTCGCCTTCGCCTTCCACCTCGGATTCCTCCTCGGCTTCCAGGCGGACGACGCCGATGAGCGTCTCTTCCTTCGGCAGCTTGATCAGGGTGACACCCTGGGTGTTGCGGCCGACCTGGGCGACTTCCGAGACGCGGGTGCGCACGAGCGTGCCCTGGTCCGAGATCAGCATGAGCTGCTGGGTCTCGGTGACCTGCGTGGCGGCAACGAGGTTGCCGTTGCGCTCGGAGCACTGGATGCCGATGACGCCCTGCGTGCCACGACCCTTCTTCGGGAACTCTTCGAGCACGGTGCGCTTGCCGAAGCCACGCGCCGTGGCGGTGAGGATGTCGCCGTCGCCGTGGGCGACGATGAGCGAGACCACCGTGGCGTCGTCGGCGAGCAGCATGCCGCGCACGCCGGTCGCGGTACGGCCCATGGAGCGCACCTTGTTCTCGTCGAAGCGCACGACCTTGCCGTTCGACGCGAACAGCAGCACGTCGCTCTCGCCGTTGGTCATGGCCACGTCGACCAGCGCATCGCCCTCTTCGAGGTTGATCGCGGCCTTGCCCTTCTGCAGCTGGAACGCGAACTCGGTGAGCGGGGTCTTCTTCACCGTACCCTTGCGGGTGGCGAAGAACACGTAGCAGTTCGGGTCGTAATCGCGGATCGGCAGGACGGCCTGGACCTTCTCGCCCTCGCCCAGCGGCAGCAGGTTCACGATGGGCTTGCCACGCGCACCCGGGCCGGCTTCCGGCATCTGGTACACCTTGAGCCAGTACACGCGACCGGTGCTGGTGAAGGTGAGCAGCGTGTCATGGGTGTTCACCACCCACAGCTGCTGCACGACATCCTCATCCTTCAGCGCGGATGCCGAGCGACCCTTGCCGCCACGCTTCTGCGCGCGGTACAGGCTGGCGGCCTGGCGCTTCACGTAACCCGTGTGCGAAAGCGTGACCACCACGTCTTCCGGCGCGATGAGGTCGAGGACGTTCAGGTCTTCCTGCGAGTGCTGGATCTCGGTGCGACGGTTGTCGCCGTAATCCGTGCGGATCTGCTCCAGCTCGCCGCGGATGACTTCCAGCAGGCGGGTCGGGTTTTCCAGGATCTCGATGAGGCCACGGATGGTCTCGAGGATCTCGCGGTACTCGTCGCTGAGCTTGTCCTGCTCCAGGCCGGTGAGGCGGTGCAGGCGCATCTGCAGGATTTCGGTGGCCTGGGCTTCGGACAGCTGATAACCGTCGTCACGCAGGCCATCACGCGGATCCATGTCTTCCGGGCGCGACGCTTCGGCACCGGCGGCGGAGAGCAGCGCCTTGACGAGGCCCGGCTCCCACTTGCGGGCGACCATGCGCTCACGCGCTTCCTGCGAAGACGCCGAGGTACGGATCAGCTCGATCATCTCATCGATGTTGGCGAGCGCGACCGTGAGGCCTTCGAGGATATGGGCGCGCGAACGGGCCTTGCGCAGTTCGAAGATGGTGCGGCGGGTGACGACTTCGCGGCGATGGCGGATGAACGCCTCGAGGATGTCCTTGAGGTTCAGCAGCTTCGGCTGGCCATCGAGCAGGGCCACCATGTTGATGCCGAAGGTAACCTGCAGCTGGGTCTGCTGGAACAGGTTGTTCAGCACGACATCGGCCATGGCATCGCGGCGGATCTCGATGACTACGCGCATGCCGTCCTTGTCGGACTCGTCGCGCAGCTCCGAGATGCCCTCGATCTTCTTTTCCTTGACCAGCTCGGCGATCTTCTCGATTAGGCGGGCCTTGTTCACCTGGTACGGCAGCTCGTGGACCAGGATGGTCTCGCGGCCGTTGGCCTCGGTTTCGATCTCGGTACGGGCACGGACAAGGATGCGGCCGCGGCCGGTGCGGTACGCCTCGACGATACCGGACGAGCCGTTGATGATGCCCGCGGTCGGGAAATCGGGACCCGGGATATGGGTCATCAGGTCGTCGACGCCCAGCGAGGGATCTTCGATCAGCGCCAGCACGGCGTTGATGACCTCGGTCATGTTGTGCGGCGGGATGTTGGTGGCCATGCCCACCGCGATGCCCGCTGAACCGTTGACGAGCAGGTTCGGCACGCGGGTCGGGAGGACCAGCGGCTCGCTTTCGCTTTCGTCGTAGTTCGGCCCGAAGTCGACGGTTTCCTTGTCGATATCGGCGAGCAGCTCATGGGTGAGCTTCGCCATGCGCACTTCGGTGTATCGCATGGCCGCGGCGTTGTCGCCATCGACCGAGCCGAAGTTACCCTGGCCATCCACCAGCATGTAGCGCAGCGAGAACGGCTGGGCCATGCGGACGATGGTGTCGTAAACCGACGCATCGCCGTGCGGGTGGTATTTACCGATGACGTCACCGACGACGCGCGCGGACTTCTTGTATGCCTTGTTCCACGAGTTGCCCAGTTCGTTCATGGCGAACAGGACGCGGCGGTGCACGGGCTTCAGGCCATCGCGTACATCGGGCAGTGCGCGTCCGACAATGACGCTCATCGCGTAGTCGAGATAGCTCTGGCGCATCTCGTCTTCGATGTTGACGCGGATGACTTCTTTGGCGAGTTCTGCCATCAATCGGCTTCCTGGGTGTCCGTGTGAATGCCCCCGCCGGCCGTGGCGATCGCCCTCAAGGCGGCACGGTCGGCTCAACCCGTCGATGATAACACAACGGGTGTTGAAATGACAGCTAAAAAAGCCGTAAATTCAATGAGTTACAGGGGTGTTTTGGCGCTTACGGAAACATGATCCGCATCTGTTCTTCATCCGGCTTCAGGATGACGCCGCGCTCGGTCACGATGGCATCGATCAGCTCGGCCGGGGTGACGTCGAAGACCGGGTTCCAGGCCTCCGCGCCCTCGATCACCGTGCGGGTTCCGCCGACCGAAAGCAGCTCGGTGGCGTCGCGCAGTTCGATCTCGATGTCGTCGCCACTGGCCGTCGCCATGTCCACCGTGGTGGACGGTGCGACCACCATGAACTTCACGCCGTGGTGGCGTGCGGCGATGGCGAGCTGGTAGGTACCGATCTTGTTCGCGGTGTCGCCGTTGGCCGCGATACGGTCGGCACCGACGATCACCCACTTCACCTTGCCGTCCTTCATCAGGTGTGACGCCGCGGAGTCGGCGATGAGCCGCGCCGGGATGCCATCGCGCACGAGCTCCCACATGGTGAGGCGCGCACCCTGCTGCCACGGGCGGGTTTCGCCAGCGAAGACCTGCTCGATGCGGCCCGCCTCCACGCCCGCGCGGATGACGCCCAGTGCCGTGCCATAGCCCGCCGTCGCCAGCGAACCGGTGTTGCAGTGGGTCATCACCTGCGAGCCCGGTTCGATCAGCGCGGCGCCGAGTTCACCCATGTGCCGGTTGGCGGCGAGGTCCTCCTCCTGGATCGCCTGGGCTTCCGCCTCCAGCGCCGCGGCGTCGGCGCCCGCGTCCACGCGCGCCTTCATGCGATCGAGCGCCCACATGAGATTCACCGCCGTGGGCCGCGCCGCGCGCAGCGTCGCCATGGCTTTCGCGAGATCTTCCCCGCCCTGCGCGGCCAGGACCACGCCCCATGCCGCCGCGATGCCGATGGCCGGCGCACCGCGCACGGCCAGGTCGCGGATGGCCCGGGTGACGTCGTCGGAGTTCACGCTGTCGAACCAGATTTCCTCCGCCGGCAGACGGCGCTGGTCGAGCAGACGGAGGCGATCGCCGTGCCACTGGACGGCGCGAATGGAGTCGTGGGAGGTGGTCGTATTCATGCCGGGATTATCGCATCCCTGCCGCTAAAACGCTGTGTCGGGCGGACTCTTGTGGGAGCGCGCTTGCGCGCGATGGGGCTTGCGGCAGGTACATCGCGCGCAAGCGCGCTCCCACAGCCAGTTAGCGGTTTTTCAGCCAGTCGTGGATGGCCGGGGGGACCAGTTTCTGCGCGCGGCCGGAGACGTAGATGCCGATGTGGCCGCCGGGGAACGGGAGCGCGGTGTAGTCTTTGCTGCCCACCGCATCCTTGAGCGGAATGGAGGCAGCCGGCGGCACCAGGTGATCCTGCTCCGCGTAGATGTTCAGCACGGGCTGGGTGATCGTACCGAGGTCGATGGTATGGCCACCAATCGTGGCCTTGCCCTTGATCAACAGGTTCTTCTGGAAGAAATCGCGCGCGAACTGGCGGAAGGTCTCACCCGCCTGGTCCGGGGAATCGAAGATCCACTTCTCCATCCGCAGGAAGTTTTCCACTTCCTTCGGGTTATCGAGGATATCGACCATCGCGACGTACTTCTGCTGGTTGAGGCGCAGCGGCTTCAGCGTGAGGTACGCGAAGTTCATCAGGTCGGCGGGGATATTGCCGATCGTATCGACGAACAGATCGATATCGACGTTGCGCGCCCAATGCGAAAGCATGTTATCGGGCGTGTGGAAATCCACGGGTGTCACCATGGTGACGAGGTTCTTCACCTTGTCGCCGTGCAGCGCCGTGTAGCACAACGAGAACACACCGCCCTGGCAGATCCCGAGCAGGTTGATCGCATCGAGCGCGTGGCGGCGACGGATCACATCGACGCAGCGGTCGAGGTAGCCGTCGATGTAATCCTCGAGCGTGAGCCATCGGTCGGCACCGTCGGGATAACCCCAATCGATGAGGTACACGTCTTCACCCTGCTCCAGCAGGTTGCGCACCATCGAGCGATCTTCCTGGAGGTCGACCATCCACGGCGTGTTGACCAGCGCGTAGCAGATCAGCAGCGGTACCTTCGCGGTGGGCTTCTTCGTCCCCTTGAAGTGCCAGAGCGTCAGCTTGTCTTCGGTGTAGACCGCTTCGCGCGGGGTGGTGCCGAGCTCGATGGGGCCGACGTTCTTCAGCGTCTGCATCCCCGCCTCCACCTTGCGGCGAAAGGCCTCGACTTCCTCGCGTGCGCGCTCGGGATCGATGTGGAACGGATTCGCGCTCATCGTGCGCGAGCCCTGGACTTAGCGGCCTTCGTAGCCTTCGTAGCCTTCGTAGCCTTCGTAGCCTTAGTGGCCTTAGTGACCTTGGTGACTTTGGCAGCCTTAGCGACCTTGGCGGCATCAGCGGCTTTTGTGGGAGCGGCCTTGGCCGCGATACCGCCACCCGCACCACGCAACGCGGCAACCTCCGCACGCAGCGCTTCAACCTCAGCCTTCAGGCCATGCATCTGCCGCAACTCACGGCGCACCGCCTGCAGGCGCTCGCCGAGGCTATCGACCTCGCGACGTGTCGGCAGGCCGACCTGCGCCGCGACCCGCTCTACCTGCCGCTGCTGCAGCACCTTCAGGCGCATCTGCGCATTCACGAGCGCGGCGTACACCTCCTGGAACTCCGCCGACATTGCTGCATCGGCGTAGCTCTCTTCGGAGAAGTTCACCCAGCGGTCGTAGATCGCACGCAGGCTATCGGCATCGGCAGGCGTGCCGTGCGAGCGCAGCGTCTCGCCGGCGCGCTCCTGCACGCGCTGCAGTAATGCCTGGTAACGCGCGTAATGCTGGGCGTATTCGATCCATGCGAGCAGTAACGCCTGCTGCTCCTCCTGCTGCTCACGGGTGAGCCCAAGCGCGGGCATCGACAAGGTCTCGCGCGCCACGCGCGCCCAGTCATCGAAGCCCTCCGAGCCCGGTTGGGCGCCTGGAGGCGGCCCATAGCCGAATGGAGCGAAACCCGCGCCCGGCCCGGGCTGCCCAAAGGGCGGCGTGCCGTGGGCGAACGGCGAGGCCGGCGGCTCACCCGAGGTGAAGGCGCGCATCCAGTCGCCGTAGCCACCGAGGCCCGCGAAAAGGCGGCCCACGATGTCGGCGGAAGGCGCCTCGGCCGGCGTGGCGCCCGGATCGAACTGCCGCGCCCAGGATTCAACGCCCTGGCGCACGAAAGCCTGGTACTGGTCGATGAAATCGTTCGGTTTATCAGCCATGGGGGTATGGTACGGCACCGAACGACCAACGACACCAGCGTCGTGGGAGCGCGCTTGCGCGCGATGGACGTACTGGCGAGCACCCATCGCGCGCAAGCGCGCTCCCACAAGAGGCAGAAAACAAAAAGCCCGGCACCTTTCGGGGCCGGGCTTTTTGTCGTTACCGGGGCGGTGATCAGCCCGCGGCGTTTTCTTCTTCGGTCACGGCCTTCATCGACAGGCGGATACGGCCCTGCTTATCGACTTCGAGGACCTTCACCTTGACGATGTCGCCTTCCTTCAGCTTGTCGGAGACCTTCTCGACACGCTCGCTGGAGATCTGCGAGACGTGCACGAGGCCGTCCTTGCCCGGCATGATGGTGACGAACGCGCCGAAATCCATCAGCTTCGCGACCTTGCCTTCGTAGATGCGGCCCGGCTCGACGTCGGAGACGATCTGCTCGATGCGCTTACGGGCGGCTTCGGCGGCTTCACGGTTGACCGAGGCGATCACGACGTTGCCGTCGTCCGTGATGTCGATGGTGGTGCCGGTCTCGTCGGTGATCGAGCGGATGGTGGCGCCGCCCTTGCCGATGACTTCGCGGATCTTGTCCGGGTGGATCTTGATGGTGAGCAGGCGCGGGGCGTACTCGCTCATCTCCGAACGGGCTTCGGTGATGACCTTGGCCATCTCGCCGAGGATGTGCAGGCGACCACGCTTGGCCTGGGCCAGCGCCGTGCGCATGATCTCTTCGGTGATGCCGTCGACCTTGATGTCCATCTGCAGCGCGGAGACGCCATCGGCGGTACCGGCCACCTTGAAGTCCATGTCGCCGAGGTGGTCTTCGTCACCCAGGATGTCGGAGAGCACGACGAAGTCGTTGCCTTCCTTCACCAGGCCCATCGCGATACCCGCGACCGGCGCCTTGAGCGGGACGCCAGCGTCCATCATGGCCAGCGAGGAACCGCAGACCGAGGCCATCGACGAGGAACCGTTCGACTCGGTGATTTCCGAGACGACGCGGACGACGTACGGGAACTCTTCGATCGTCGGCTTGACGGCCTGCACGCCGCGCTTGGCGAGGCGGCCATGGCCGACTTCGCGACGCTTCGGGCTGCCGACGCGGCCGGTTTCGCCCACCGAGAACGGGGGGAAGTTGTAGTGGAACAGGAACGTGTCCTTCCACTCGCCTTCCGGCGCATCGATGATCTGCGAATCGCGGGTGGTGCCGAGCGTGGCAACGACCAGCGCCTGGGTTTCGCCGCGGGTGAACAGCGCCGAACCGTGGGTGCGCGGCAGGACGCCGACGCGGACGGTGATCGGGCGGACGTCGTCGAGCTGGCGGCCGTCGATGCGGACCTTCGTGCTGAGCACGCCGTCACGCAGGGTGCGGTACTCGACTTCACCGAAGGCGGCGCCGATGTCGCCATCGGTCCAGCCGTTGGCTTCGGCGTCGGCGGCGATGGCCGTCTTCACGTCGCTCTTGAGCGCGCTGATGACGTCGCGGCGAGCCAGCTTGTCGCGGATCTGGAAGGCTTCGGCGAAACGGTTGCCGACGGCGGCCTTGACCGCGTCGTACAGGGCCGTCTTGGCCGCCGGGGCTTCCCACTTGAAGTTCTTGGCGCCGGCTTCAGCGACGAAGGCGTTGATCGTGTCGATCGCGACCTGCATCTGCTGGTGACCGAACACCACCGAACCCAGCATGACGTCTTCGCTGAGCAGCTTGGCTTCCGACTCGACCATCATCACCGCGCTGGAGGTACCGGCCACGACGAGGTCGAGGTCCGAGGTCTTCAGCTGGGTGGCGGTCGGGTTGAGGATGTACTGGCCGTTGGCGTAACCGACGCGCGCGGCACCGATCGGGCCCTTGAAGGGCACGCCGGCGAGCGACATGGCGGCCGAGGCGCCGATGAGCGCCGGGATGTCACCATCGACTTCCGGGTTCAGCGAGACAACCTGCGCGATGACCTGGATTTCGTTGCGGAACTCTTCCGGGAACAGCGGACGAAGCGGACGATCGATGAGGCGCGAGGTCAGCGTCTCCTTCTCGGTCGGGCGGCCTTCGCGCTTGAAGAAGCCACCCGGGATGCGACCCGCGGAGTAGAACTTCTCCATGTAGTCGACCGTGAGCGGGAAGAAGTCCTGGCCTTCGCGGGCCTTCGGAGCGGCGACAACGGTCACCAGGACGACGGTGCCGCCCATGCTGACCATGACCGCACCGGACGCCTGGCGGGCGATTTCGCCCGTCTCCAGCGTGACTTCGTGACTACCGTACTGGAATGACTTGGTTACTTTCGCCACTTCGTTGTCTCCTCGTCCTGATCCGGTGGTTTAGCGGCGCAGGCCAAGGCGTTCGATGAGGGTCTGGTAGCGAGCGAGGTCGCTCTTCTTGAGGTAGGCCAGCAGCGTCTTGCGCTTGTTGACCATCTTCAGCAGACCGCGACGCGAGTGGTGGTCCTGCTTGTGCGCCTGGAAGTGATCCTGCAGCGCGGTGATGTTCGCGGACAGCAGCGCGACCTGGACTTCGGTCGAGCCGGTGTCGTTATCCTTGCGACCGTAGTCCTTGATGATCTGGCTGGTCTGTTCGACGGTGAGCGACATGTGTATCGATTCCTTAAAAAAGCGGATGCGAGACTTGCGCAACCTCAACGGCCACCGATGAAGTTGCGCAAGCCTCGCTTTGATGAAAGCTGTTAAACGAGCACGTAATTGTAACGTCCTGCGCGTAGCGGCAACAAGCCCGGTCAGGGGGTTGGGAGGTTGAAGCCCCTGAGAACCTTCAAAATACCGTCTTCACCGACCTCGCCGAGCGCCATCAGGCGCCCGTCGGCACCCCAGACGCCGCACCGGCCGGTGGCGGCACCGGCGCCGAGGGGTACCGGCTGGCCGAAGCCGAGCACACGGGTCTGTTCCATATCGAGTTCCACCCGGGGAATATGGGCGAGCCCGGCATCGACGGGAAGCAGGCAGGCTTCGAGCGGGTCCGGCCCGGTTTCAGCGGCCGCGCGCAGTTCGTCCAGCGTGACCATGGCCGGCGCCATGAACGGCTCGACCCACAACCGGCGCAGGCCCGTGAGGTGGGCGCCACAACCGAGGTTGGCTCCCAGGTCGACCGCCAGGCTGCGGACATAGGTACCCGAACCGCACTCGACGTGCAGGCGCAGGGTGTCCCCTGCCCGCTCGATCACCTCGAGCCGGTAAACCTCGACCTCACGCGACGGCACGTCGACCGCCTCGCCGCGCCGGGCGCGCACATACAGAGGCACGCCATCCTGCTTGATGGCCGAATAGGCCGGTGGGACCTGGGTGATGCGGCCGCGCAGGGGCGCGAGCGCCGCTTCGACCAGGGCATCGTCGAGGACCGGTACCGGTCGGGCTTCCACGACCTCGCCTTCCAGGTCGGCCGTGGTCGTGGTGGCACCCAGTTTCACCTCGGCCTCGTAGGCCTTGCGCGAACCCAGCAGCCAGCCGGCGATCTTGGTGGCTTCGCCAAAGCAAAGCGGTAGCAGGCCGGTGGCCAGCGGATCGAGGCTGCCGGTGTGCCCGCCCTTGGCCGCGCCCACCAGTCGACGCGCCGTCTGCAAGGCCTGGTTGGAACTCAGGCCGAGCGGCTTGTCGAGCAGGAGGATGCCGTGGATGTCACGGAATGAGCGACGGTTCATATCAAAGATATGTGGGAGCGCGCTTGCGCGCGATCGCGCGCAAGCGCGCTCCCACAAGATAGGCTCAGGATCAGATCAGGAGTCGGCAGCTTCGTCGTCGGCCGGGGCCGGCGGGACCGGGTTCTCGCGCAGCAGCGTTTCGATGCGCTCGGCGCGGTCGACCGACTCGTCGTACTTGAAGCGCAGCTCGGGCACGCGACGCAAACGCATGGAGCGCGAGAGCTCGCGGCGGAATTCCTTGGCAAGCTCCTTGAGCGCCTTCACGGCCTCGGCCGACTTCTCCGGCATGAGCGCGGTGACCCATACGGTCGCCACGTCCAGGTCCTTGGTGGTCTCCACGTCGGAGACACTGACCGAGGGCAGCGCATGCTCGCGCACGGCGGCGTGCACCAGCAGGCCGATTTCACGGCGCAGCTCGGCGGAGACGCGGTCGGTTCGCTTGAAATCACGGGACGGCATATCCGCCTCCTATAAACGAGAAAAGCCTCCCCGGCGAACCGGGGAGGCAGGGTCTTCCAATTACAGCGTGCGGGCCACTTCGATGCGCTCGAAGCACTCGATCTGGTCGCCCACCTTCACATCGTTGTACTGCTTCACCGCGATACCGCATTCGGTGCCGTTGCGGACTTCGTCCACCAGCTCCTTGAAGCGGCGCAGCGATTCCAGTTCACCCTGGAACACGACAACGTTGTCGCGCAGCACGCGGATCGGCTTGGAACGCTTGACGATGCCTTCGATGACCATGCAGCCGGCCACCGCGCCGAACTTCGACGAACGGAACACGTCGCGGACCTGGGCAACGCCGATGATCTCTTCGCGCACTTCCATGCCGAGGAGACCCGACGCGGCCTGCTTCACCTGGTCGATGACGTCGTAGATGATCGAGAAGTAACGGACATCGAGGCCCGCCGTATCGATCACCTTGCGCGCCGAGGCATCGGCACGGACGTTGAAGCCGATGACCAGCGCCTTCGAGGCGGCGGCCAGCTGGGCTTCCGATTCGGTGATGCCACCGACGCCGGACGAGATGACGTTGACCTTGACCCGGTCGTTGCCGATCTGGGTCAGCGAATCGCGCAGGGCTTCGACCGAACCCTGCACATCGGCCTTGACCAGGATGTTGAGGGTCTGCTGGCCTTCGCCCTGGCCCATCTGGGCCATGATGTCTTCGAGGCGGTTCGACTTGGTGACCAGGCGGGTCTCGCGACGCTTCTGCTGGCGCTCGGCGGCCACCTGGCGGGCCAGGCGCTCGTCTTCGACAGCGACGAAGTCGTCACCCGATTCCGGCACGCCGGAAAGGCCCAGCACCTGCACGGGGATCGACGGGCCGGCTTCGTTGACCTGCTTGCCGGTTTCGTCGATCAGCGCACGCATGCGGCCGTATTCCACGCCGCAGACGACGAAGTCGCCCTTCTTCAGCGTGCCCTGCTGGACCAGCACGGTGGCGACCGGACCGCGGCCACGATCGAGGCTGGATTCGATGACGACACCCGAGGCGCGGCCATCGGCCACGGCCTTGAGCTCCATCACTTCGGCCTGGATCGAGATCGCGTCGAGCAGGTCGTCGATGCCCATGCCCGTCTTCGCGGACACCGGCACGAACGGCGTATCGCCACCCCACTCTTCCGGGATGACCTCGAGGTTGCCGAGGCCCTGCTTGACGTGGTCGACGTTGGTGTCCGACTTGTCCATCTTGGTCAGCGCGACGATCAGCGGCACCTTGGCGGCGCGCGCATGCTTCACCGCTTCGACGGTCTGCGGCATGACGCCGTCATCGCCGGCCACGACCAGCACCACGATATCGGTGGACTGCGCACCGCGCGCACGCATGGCGGTGAACGCCGCGTGGCCCGGGGTATCCAGGAACGTGATGACGCCGCGACTGGTTTCGACGTGGTACGCGCCGATGTGCTGCGTGATGCCACCGGCTTCGCCCGACGCGACCTTGGTGCGACGGATGTAGTCGAGCAGCGAGGTCTTGCCGTGGTCGACATGGCCCATGATGGTGACGACCGGCGGACGCGTGACCTTGTCGCCTTCGAGTTCCGCTGCGCTGGTGTGCGAGGCGAGAGCCGCTTCGGCGTTGTTGTCCGTCGCGCGAACCGGGTTGTGGCCCAGCTCTTCGATGACGAGCGTCGCGGTGTCCTGGTCGATCGTCTGGTTGATCGTGGCCATGACGCCCATCTTGAACAGGGCCTTCACCACCTCGGCGCCCTTCACCGCCATCTTCTGGGCGAGATCGGCGACGAGGTTGTTATCGCCGATGATCACGTCACGAACGACAGCCGCCGTCGGGCGGGTGAAGCCGTGCGGACCGCTCGATGCGCCGGCGCCACGCGACGGCTCCGAACGACCACCACGCGCTGGCTTGCCGCGACCACCCTTGCCGCTGGAACGGCGGGCACGATCGGCGTCGGAGAGGTGCATTTCGCCAGCGGCGAAGCGCTTGCCACCCGGCTCGCGATCACCACCGCGACCGTTGCCCGCGCCTGCACCGCCGCCACCACCGTGCTTCGGACGCGCGTTGCCGCGCGTATCGTTGGCAGCGGCGACGGCGCCAGGCGCCGGACGTGCGGCACCGGCGGCCGGCGTGGCCGGACGGGCGGCAGGCGCAGCCGGACGGGCCGCGGCAGGTGCCGGGGCCGGTGCGGGCGCCGGCGGCGGCGTCGGCTTGGAAACAATGCGCTCACGCTTACGCGGCTCATGGATGCGCGGCAGGATCATGCCGAGCGAGCGCGTATCGAGCTTGGCGGTCTGGTGACCCGGCTCATCGCCAGCGGCGGCCGGCACGGCCTCCGCCACGTCAGCCGGTGCCGCCGGGGCGGCGGCCACGGGTGCTGCCTGGTCGGCGGCCGCAGCCGCGGCGCGCGAGGCTTCCTCGGCGCGTGCGCGTTCAGCCGCGGCATGCTCCTCGGCCTGGCGGCGCGCCTCGATGGCAGCCTCTTCCTGGCGGCGTGCCTCGGCCTCGGCTTCGCGACGCTCGGCTTCGGCCTGCTCGCGACGCTCGGCTTCTTCCCGGCGCTGGTTTTCGTCGTGCTCCCGCTGGGCCTGCGACTCGGCCAGCCGGCGCGCGGCTTCATCCCGCTCGTTATCGACCGGTGCCTCGTCGGCGATGGCGCTGCGCTTCACGTAGGTGCGCTTGGCGCGCACTTCCACGTTCACCGTCTTCGCCGGGCCCGCACCACGGCCGGAGCCGGAGCTGACCTTCAGCTCACCCACGGTGCGGCGCTTCAGCGTGATCTGGCGCGGCGAGCTGTCTTCCGCTTCGGGAGCGGGTTCGTTCTTGCCGTGCGTACGGCGCAGGAAGCCCAGCAGCTTCACCTTCTCGGTGCTGCTGATGATCTGCTCCGCCGTGGAGAAATTCATTCCGGCCTCGCCAAGCTGCGAAAGCAGCTTGTCGACCGGCATACCCAGTACCTGGGCGAGTTGTTTAATAGTGACGTCCGACATCGTTCTTCATTCTCCGCCGTTCCCGCGCGTAACCCGTGCCATCGATGCGATCTCAGGCTGCCTCCGTCCCTGGTGGGAAGCCGCGTGGCCTCCCTCGGGGCGCCCCTCCGGGGCGCTTCCGGTGACGCGCTTAGCCGCCCTTCTCCAGTCGGGCGATCATCGGGGCGCGCGCAGCCATGATCAGCTGCGAAGCGCGCTCCTCGGTCATGCCTTCGATATCGATGAGTTCATCGACGGCCAGGTCGCCCAGGTCGTCCAGCGTGCGGATGCCGCGCTCGACGAGCGCGTAAGCCGTACCCTCATCCATACCTTCCAGATCCAGGAGTTCCTGGTCCGGGCCTTCCACGTTCTCTTCGACGGCCAGCGCCTGGGTGAGCAGTGCGTCGCGGGCGCGGGCACGGAGCTCTTCAACGATGTCTTCGTCGAAACCTTCGATGGCGAGCAGCTCGGCGCTCGGCACGTAGGCGATTTCTTCCACCGACGAGAAGCCTTCCTGCACGAGGATGCCGGCGATTTCCGCGTCGACCTCGAGCTTGTCCTGGAACAGCGCCAGCGCGGCCTGCTGTTCGGCTTCGCTCTTGGCGGTGACCTGGTCCTGGGTCATCACGTTGAGCTGCCAGCCGGTGAGCTTGCTGGCAAGGCGCACGTTCTGGCCACCGCGGCCGATAGCCTGGGACAGCTTGTCCTCGGCCACCGCGATGTCCATGGAGTGCTTTTCTTCATCCATGATGATGGACTGCACTTCCGCCGGTGCCATGGCGTTGATGACGTACTGGGCCTGGTTGTCGTGCCACAGGATGATGTCGACGCGCTCGCCATTGAGCTCGTTGGACACCGCCTGCACGCGCGAACCACGCATGCCGATGCACGCGCCGATGGGATCGGTGCGGGTATCGTGCGCGACCACGGCGATCTTGGCGCGATCGCCCGGATCACGGGCGCAGCCCTTGATCTCGACGAGGCCCTGGCCGACTTCCGGCACTTCGAGCTTGAACAGCTCCATCATGAATTCCGGTGCGCTGCGCGAGACGAACAGCTGCGGGCCACGGATTTCCGACTTCACTTCGTAGAGGTAGCCGCGGACGCGGTCGCCCACGCGGTGCGATTCGCGGGGAATCGTCTTGTCGCGCGGAATGAACGCCTCGGCGTTGCTGCCCAGGTCGAGGTAGACGTTGCCACGCTCGACGCGCTTGACGATGCCGGTGACCAGCTCGCCGACGCGATCGATGAAGGCATCGACGACCTGCTGGCGCTCGGCTTCGCGGACGCGCTGGACGATGACCTGCTTCGCGGCCTGCGCGGCGATGCGGCCGAACTCGGCGTTCTCGATCTGGCGCAGGATGTAGAGGCGGCCCTCGTCGGCGGTCTCGATCAGCTCACCACCGTCGGCGACTTCGTCTTCCACGTCCATCTGGCGGATCTGGAAGGACGGATCCTCCATCTCGCCATCGTCCGCGATGACTTCCCAGCGACGGTACGTCTTGTAATCGCCCGAGTCGGAATCGATCTCGACGTAGATGTCCGGATCCTCTTCGGGGTAGCGCTTCTTGGCGGCCGAGGCGAGCGCCGCTTCCATGGCTTCAAAAATGACATCGCGCGGCACGCCCTTCTCGTTGGCGACCGCGTCGACTACCAGCAAAAGTTCTTTGCTCATTGCCGCTACTCCCATGAGGATGCCCCGCGGCATCCCGTCGTTTCGTTATTTGGATTTCTTCTTTTCGCCCGGCTTGGGCTTCGGCTGCGGGGCATAGCCCAGCGCCACCCAATCCGGCACCACGCGGGCGCTCTCGACGTCCGCGTGTTCGAATTCGAACTTGCCCGCCTCACCTTCCAGCACAATGTGCTCGCCGTTTACTTCAACGACGTTGCCTTTCAGACGGCGGCGGCCCTCGATCGGAGCCTTCAGCAGCACCTTCACTTCCTGGCCCGTGACGCGCGCGAACTGCGCGGCGCTGAACAGGGGCCTGTCGATGCCGGGGGAGGAGACCTCCAGTACATAGTTGCCGGGGATCGGATCTTCAACGTCCAGCCACGCCGAGAACTCGCGGCTGGCCGATTCGCAGTCGTCCACGGTGACTTCCGGCGACTCGCGGCCCTCGCGAAGCTCTTCCGGCACATCCAGGAAGACGCGCAGGGTGCTCTGCCCGCCACCGGCAGGAAGGAATTCGATGCCCAGCACCTCGAGGCCGAGGTCGGCCACGATCTCCGAGAAGCGTTGTGTTAGTGCGTTGGTGTCCACGTTACCTACGGTTTTCTGGTCGCCAGAAACAAAAAAAGGGCTCGAACGGCCCATTCCTTTCGTCGCCGATGTATCCCGACACTTCCCTCCACAGCGCCTGCGAGAAGCCTGACGGCGCTCACGAGTGTCGCGGGACGCGCTCCCTGCGCCCAACAAAAAAGCCTCACGAGGAGGCTTTCTTGTAAAAAGAAAGGTCCTGAAGCGACGTTGGCCCGCGATACGCGATCGATGGTTAACGGCGCTTAAGATTCAGGAATTCTATCGCAAATCCCCCGCTACGCGCAAGTTCGCCAGGGTTGCGCTGACGGATGTAACCCCGCGCCATCCGGCGCGTTAATGCCCCTAGAATGGAACCATGGCCGATCGGGGGGATACGGACGGATGGATGGGGTGACCGGGCTGGATGTCCACACGCTAGGCATTATCGGCCTGGCGGTTGGCATCGCCATCGCGTTGAGCTTCTCGCTGATGAGCCTGGTGCTCCGCGGCATGGCGGCGCTGCACGTGTGGGCGGCCGCCTTCTGGCTGCTGACCTTCGCCGGCCTGGCCCAGGGTTACGATGAAAATGGCAGTTTCCTTTCCGCCATCATCGGCAGCGCCCTGATCGCGCTGGCCAACGCGGCGATGCTGGTCGGCATCGCCATGCACCTGGGCCACCGCCTGCCCTGGCGCTGGCCGGCCCTGGTCATCGGCGTGTTCCTGCTCATCCAGGTGGCTTTCATGGCCTGGCCGCCCAGCCAGCCGCTCGAGAGTGCCGTTTTCGGGCTGAAGAGCATCCTCTGGGACACCTGGATGATCGTGCTGCTGATGCGTGCCCCGCGCGAGATAAGGGCGGGCAGCCTCTTCACGGCGCTGGTGTTCACCATCGACATCCTCTTCTACCTCGCTCGAGGCCTGGTCTCAATCCATCCCGAGATTGAAACGCCGGAGCTGGCCTCGCTGCTGACGACCTCGAACTACCTGTTCGGCATCCTCTGTACCTTCCTGCTGAGCACGGGCTTCACCCTGATGCTCTCGCAGCGACTGGTCCATGACCTGCGGGTCGCTGCTGACGTCGACGGCCTCACCGGGCTGCTCAACCGCACCGCCCTGCTCAAGGCTGCGGCGCCCGTGTTCCAGGCCAACCGCGACCAGACGCACGCGGTGCTCCTGTTCGACCTCGACCATTTCAAGGCGATCAACGACCGGTGGGGCCACGCCGGTGGCGATGCGGTGCTGAAGCACTTCACCCGGACCCTGCGCGAAGGCGGGATCCCCCGCCGCGCCCTTCTCTCGCGCTATGGCGGCGAAGAATTCCTGCTGCTCGTGCCGTGCACCAGCGCGAACGTGGCCGTGGCCCTGGCAGAGTCCCTGCGCGCCCTGGTCGAGTCCTCGCCCGCCACCTACGGCGGCGAGCCGATCCTTTTCACCACGAGCGTGGGCGTAGCCACCGGTACGGGCACCCACATCCAGAGCCTGATCGATACCGCCGACACCGCCCTCTACCAGGCTAAGCGCACCGGCCGCGATCGTGTCGAGGCGATGGTTTCGGAGCCCGCCGTGAAGCAGGGGAATACAGCTTTTGCCACTGCTGGGGTGGCTGACTGATTTGCTCAGGCCGCGCGCGGCTGGATACGGGCCAATGCATCGCCGATGCGGCGCTCCGCGAGTTCCAGCTCATAATGCAGCTGCAGGTTCATCCAGCTATGCGGGTCAGTGCCAAAGTACCGGGCCAGACGCAGCGCAGTGTCAGCGGTGATCCCACGCTTGCCGGAAACCAACTCGTTAACGCGCGCGGCTGTCACCCCAATGGCCAGGGCAAGTGCGTTGGAGGAGAGGCCAAACGGCTTCATGTAATCCTCGCGGAGGACTTCCCCGGGATGCACGGGCGGAAGTGGATGGCTCATGGCAGACCCTTCAGTGATAGTCGACGATTTCGACGGCGTGGGCATGGCCGTCGTCCCAACGAAAGCAGATGCGGAACTGATCGTTGATTCGAATGCTGAACTGTCCCGCCCTGTCGCCTTTCAGCAATTCCAGCCGGTTCCCGGGCGGCGCAGCCAGGAACGAAAGGGTCGCCGCGGCGTGCAGTTGAGCCAGTTTTCGTCGAGCAATACGCCCGATGGAAGCCCAGCGGCGTGAGCAGCGACCCTGAAACAAGGCCCCGGTGTCTTTGTCCGCGAACGAAACAATCATGCCAGATCACTTATCGATTGTCGATAAGCGATCATGTCGTCTTCGATGAGAACGCGGTATCGGGCACGGCCGACCGTGCGCTACGGCGTCATCCCGCTTTGCGTAGGCGGTGGCCCACAAAGCCCTACCTGCGACCGCGGCTAGCGATCAACCGGACCTAGTTCACTCTGATGGACTGAGCGCCACCGCGTGGCTTCGCGCACCATGACGTGAACGGATTCGCAAGTGCACCTTGAACTGCTTCGCTCCAGGCGCCGCTCGAGTTCACTCACCACCACCTCGCGCTCAGCCGCCCGGCGCAGATTGCGAGCGACGGACAGGTGGGGCACAAAACGCTCGAAGGTGCGGCCCGTTGCCGGCCTGCCAGGGAATGCGTGCTCAAGAGCGTGCGCGAGTTCGACGATGGCGGCGTCAGGCGCCGGCGCGAGCCAGACGGTAGAAGGGAATGTACCGACACGATCAAGGGAGAACACCAGCGGACGATGCATCGCTGCGACAGCGTCGAGTGTCTCGAGATGCGCCTTCGTTACTTCTTCCGAATCGTAGAACGGGTAGAGAACGGTGAAGTGCGCACCAAGACCGAGCTTCGCCGCTGGATCCAACCGCGAACGCAGATCACCCACGAGCGATTCCGCATCAGGCACCAGCAACGCGAGGAGTGTCCGGCTCACACGGCCTCGATCACGACGTTACCAATCCAGTTCCGTGCGCGGCGACCGAGCCGGGCATCTTCTTCCTCGCCATCGAAGTCTACGGCGACCGGCGCGGAAAGGATGCTGCGGTCCTCGAACGCACGTGTGTTGACGACGGCATAAACGCTCCCGTCGATCTCGCTGGTGCACAGGACGACCACGCCACAGCGTGCGCAGACGTGGAAGTCGGCCGTGTTCGTGCCAAAGCGATACTTCGATACGAGGCGGCCATCCTCGACGCGCACGCGTATCGAGGCATGGGGATGCGCCGTCCATTCCGCGCCATGCTTCTGACAGAACGCACAGGCGCACGCACGTGGCGCTACCGCGACTCCGGCGGGCCAGCTCAGTTCGAACGCCAGGTTGCCGCAATGGCAGGAGCCGCTGATCTGCATGGTGCCCTCCCTTGTGCTTTACGCACCATGGTAGCGCCTCGACGCCTAGCGATCCTCGAGCCAGTGCCAGGGCGGCTCGTCGAGCATGCCCTGCCCTTCGATCTTTGTCTGGCATCGCACCAATTCATCAGCCCGCGATGTTGTTCCGGAACTGGCTGGGGGGGCCGGGATAATTCCTCGCCCAGGCGCGCCGGAGCTGGCGCGAAGATCCGAACCCGGCGCGCTCGGCCACCGCCTCTATATCCAGGCACGATTCGGCCAACAATTCACGGGCCAGGGCCAGGCGCATGCGGCCAACGTATTCACTCACGCTCATGCCGGCGTGTTCATTGAACAGGCGCGAGAGGTGCCGCGGACTGGTGGCAGCCACCCGGGCCAGCGCATCGACCGGCCACTCCCGGGCGGGATTGGCCGCTACCGCATCCTGTGCGCGGTGGATCGCCGCGTGCATGTGGTTGCGTCCTTCCAGCCATGGCGACAGTTGGGGATCCGCACCGGCACGGCGCAGGTAGACCACGAGATAGCGCGCGACGGCCACCGCGATAGCGGGCCCAACCGTCTGCGCAACCATGTGCAGCATGAGGTCGATGCCCGAGGTGATTCCCGCGCTGCTAAGACGCTCGCCATCTTCCACATAGAGGCGGTTCTCGCGCACTTTCGCGGCGGGCACCGCAGCAGCAAGCTCGGCCGTGTTCGCGTGGTGTGTCGTGCACTCGAAGCCATCAAGCAGGCCCGCCCGCCCGACCAGCATCGCGCCGGAGCAAATCGACATGACCCTGATCCCGGGTCGCACCACCGTAGCCAGCCAGTCCACGATGGCCTCCTCCGATTCGGCGTCGTCGTCCGGCGAGAGGCGGCGCTCATCCATCGGCTCATCAGCGGAGCCCGGAACCACCAGCATGGTTCCCGGTGCTATGCGCGCAGGCAGCGGCATCACGCCATCGATACCAAGGCCGATGGAACTCCCGACCTTTCGCCGCGGCCCCACGAAGCTCACGTCGAAACGCAGCTCCGACTGGACGAGGTTAGCCTTGCGCAGCACTTCGACCGGCCCGGCGAGGTCCAGCAAGAGCACCCGCGGGGGCACGACGACACAGATAGGGAGCACATTCATTGTTACGCAGCCCTGTCGAGCCCCTGTGCCAGGGCCTCCTCGACCGTAGCGATGCGCGCAAAACGATCCGCCAGGACCAGTTCGGTGCGGGCGCGAATCTCCGCGGCACTCCACACGCGCCCGGTGGCGTCAGTCATCGGGAACGTCAGGGTCGCCTCGCCCACGTAATCGACCTGGTAACCGAGGTCGGATGCATGACGCGCGGTGGTTTCGCAGCACTGCTCGGTTCGGATCCCTGAAATGATGACCCGCCGGACGCCATGCTCCGTCAGCCAAACGTCCAGGCCCGAGCCGACCAAGGCAGAATGACGGCGCTTGCGGAATGTTGCCGCGGGATCGATGCGTAGCGGCGCGAGCGTCGCGACGAAGCCAGAGCCCTCAGAAAACGGCCCGTCCTCCTCGACATGGAAAATCCGGACCACGGGAATGCCTCGTCCCCTCGCACCGTCAATCAGGGCCTGCTGGCGGACGACGTACTCCGAAACGCCCTCCTCTCGCCAATACGGCCGGTGGCGAAACGATTCCTGGACATCGATGACAAGAAGCGCGGTATCGGCGAGCATGGCGGTTCCATGGGTGGTGGCGATGACATGCAGTCTGCGCCGCCCGCCGGCCGGGCGACAGGCCCAAAGCGGTCCTGGTCCGGACATTTCACGCCATGTCGGCCGCGACGATCACGGCCCTGCCAGGGCCGCGCCGTCGCCCTGACGATGAGTGCCCGCCCCATGCGGGGCGGGCAACTCTTTACGCTCGCACTTAGTTGGTCCAGGTCGCCTTCAACGTCACGCCCGAGAATGCCGCGTAAGCGTTGAGCATTACGTAGTAGGTGCCTGCGGTCGGCGAGGTCGCCGTGCAGGATTCCGTGTTGCCGGTGACGTACGGACGGCAGTCATAGCTCGACGTGGTCGGCGCCGAGCCAAGTTTCACGTAGAGGTCCGCATCGCCCGAACCACCCGAGATCGCGATCTTCAGGTTGGTAGCACCTGCGGGCACCGCCACCGTGTAGTTGAGCTTGCCGTTCTTGGCCGCCGAAAGACCCGTCACGGCCACACCGTTCTGCAGCACGTTCCCGCCGCCACCGCCCGACGAGCTCACCGTTACCGATGACGTCTTGGTGTTGGTCGCACCGGCGTTATCGGTCACCGTTTCGCTCACGCTATACGTGCCCGCAGCCGCGTACGTATGGCTCGGGCTGGTCGTCGTCGACGTCGCGCCATCGCCGAAGTTCCACGAGTGGCCGGTCACGCTGCCATCGCTGTCGGACGAACTATCGGTGAAGGTCGCGGTGAGCCCGCTGGTGGTGAAGCTGAAGTTGGCGACCGGTGGCGCATTGGTGGTCCCGCCACCGCCGCTTACCCAATTCGCCTGGGCGTACGTGTTGAGCTTACCGATATCGAAGCTGCCGAAGCCGGTCGCTTCATCGAAACCCGAGGCAGCCGTGTAGCCGTGGTTCTGGTAGCCATTGTTGCCCGAGGTCACGTCGTGCAGCAGCGAGGCCTGGGTCGGGAACGCGGCGTAGAACTTCGAGGCCGGGAAGCCGATGGCGTTGTTCGCGGCGGACTCGATGCGAGCGAACGCGCCCACGAACAGCGGCGAGGCCAGCGACGTTCCGCCCACCTGCTCCGTCGAACCGTTGACGACGATGAGCGCACCTGACGAGGACGCCGCGTCGAACGCCACATCGGGGCCCACGCGCTTCGTGCTGCTGGAGACCGACGACTGCCACGACGGCGCAGCCTCGTACAGGCTGGTGCCACCACCGGTCGCCCACAGGCGCTGGTTGTTGTCGCCCTGGCTCGGGGCGATCGCGGAAAGCCCTTCGTTCCACACCGTTTCGCCCGACCACGATGTACCGCTGGTCGACAGCGTCGTGCCACCCACCTGGATGACATACGGCGAGCTGGCGGGCTCGCTGACGGAGTAATGGGTGAGGTCGATCTTCACCGTGCCAGCCGAGTTCGCCACGTAGCCCGGCGAGCCCGAGAGCGGATCCGTCGACCACTGGTAGACGCCGGCATCGCCGGAGGCGATCGAGAAGATCTGGCCCTGCGCCACTGCCTGCTGGAAGATCGCGTCATCAGCGGCCTGCGTACCGGACTGCTGCGCGGCGGTTTCATCTTCACCGAGCGACACATTGATCAGCTTCGCGATGTTGTCCGTGACGGCCTTGTTGTACGTAGCGGTAATGCCGGCATCGGTGATGCCGGAGGAGCTCGAGTTGCCGTTGGCCGACGTGTAGAAAATCAGCTGTTTCACGCCGCCGGCGATACCGACGATGTCCTGGCTGTCCAGCGACCATTCGCCGTTCGAATCCGGATCGTTGGCGAACGTGCCGCTACCCACCTTGGTGATCGTGCTGTTGACCGTACCGAGGCCGGCGCTCGCAGTGAAGCTGTTGAGGTCGGTGACGGTCTGCGTGATCGAACCCCAGGTGATGATGCCCACCGCGGTGTTCGAGGCTGCCGGCACGCCGCTGCCGCCGTAGATGGCAGCGAAGTCCTGCGGATGATGGGCTGCCACTGACGCGGCGGCCTGCGTGCTCGATGCCGGGCCGGGCACGGTCACGCGCTCCGGGTGATACACGTGGTGCAGCGTGTGCTTCACGCTCACGTTCTGCAGGCCGAGCACCGAACCGACCGACTCGCCCAGCGCGGCGGGCACCAGGGCAGGCGTGTCGTTCGCGAAGAACTCGCGGCCGCCGGATTCAAAGCGCTTGATCGATGTATGGAAGCCCGTGGTGGCGGCGTTGGCATTACCGTCGGCCGAGATCAGCAGGTTGTTCGGCGCGACCTCGATGTTGGTGAAGCCGGCCTGCTTAAGGTGCGCGACGACGGCCTGCACCTGCGCCTGGGTGGGGCCGTACTGGGCCTTGAACTGGTCAGGCGTAAGGAATTTGCCGTAACCCGCGCTGCCCGGCGTGGTGACATTGTGCAGGAACGTCTGCAGCTGGTCGGGGTTGCGTAGCTTCATGGCGATAACGACATGCAGCGGATGATCCGCAGCCATGGCGGTCACCGCCGTGCCTTCGATCGACGGCTGGCCGGTCATGTTGATCCGGTAACCCGCGGAGACTGGAGTAGCCGCCGTGGAGCTGGCCGCCAGGACCTGCGTGGTCGCGGCCGGCAACAGGGCCGCCTGCGTGTTCGTTGATACCCATGCGTCTTGTGCATGGCTCCCCAGTGAGGTCATCGCGAGGGTGATCGCGACCGTCAATGCTGTCTTCCTGGTGACGCGAAAAGCATCGATCTTCATTGCGTAGTGTTCCTTCGTTTGCCCGTAGGAATGCCGCGCACATTGCGTGGCGGCGTTGTCACTGCAGGGCGCTCCAGCGCAGGAATTTGCGATCCCCCGAGCCGGCACGCCGACTTCCCCCTGTCGATCGAGCAGGCACGGTTGAAACTTTCGCCAACCTTTCCCGAAAGTCGAACAGGTTGACGGTGGACGCGGTCTTGTGACGGCGTTCGTGCACGCCAGGTGAAATCGGCAACGCGTCTGCTAGGGCGGAGAAACGTTGGAGCTAACGCATGCGCAAGTTCTTGCGCGGAGAGCCGCGGCTACGAGACGTCCGCAAGCGGCAGGTAAATCTCCGTCACCGCTTCGTGCTCCGGTACATCAGGGAAAAACGTCACGCGCTTGAAGAACAGCGGCGCGTCGCGCGGGGTCTCACCGCTGGCACTAAGCCACTCCCCATAGAGGAAGCGCACGCTGTCACCCAGCTGCGCATCCGAACCGGTATGGCGAAGAACGGCACAACGCCCAGCCCCGATCGTCGCCGCCACGACGCCTTGCTCGTTCGGCGCGACCTCCGCGCAGGTGCAACAGAGGTCCATGCGGTACGCGTCCGGCGGGGTCTCATCCGGGTCGTCGTAGGCAATGTTCCAAGTGGACGAACGCGATGGCGGCAGGCGGTTCTCCTTACGCCACGCGATAAACCGGCGGATCGTTTCGCCGATCAGCTCCGGCGCACCCCGATGCGGCAGGCACGCCACGGCGGTTTCGGGGAAATCGATAATGCGCACATCGTCATGGTCGTGCGTTAGCGGCATGGCGAACCTCCTCACCTGGTCAAGATCCTGCCAGGCGCGCGCCCAGCGCGCCCAGTCCGGTTGTTCGCGAAACGCAGCAGGCGACGCGCCCAACCGTTGGCGAAACGCGCGTGAGAACCCCTCCGCACTTTCATACCCGGCCTGCAGTGCCATCTCGGTGACTGACACATCGGGGCGGAATGCCGCCTGCCATGCCGCCCGTTTGAATCGCGAGAGCTGCACATAGCGGTGCACGCCCATACCCGTGAGCGCCGCGAAGCGGCGGTGGAAATGGAACGGCGAATAGGCTGCCTTGCCGGCGAGAACGTCAAGCGACAGCACCTCATCGAGGTGGCTATCGATGTAACCAAGCAACTGGCGGAAGCGGTCGTCATTCATGGGCAAAGCGTAGCCGCTGCCGCGAAGCTACGCATGACCGATCTTGCGCATGTGCCGCAGCGATCCGGAAAAAGCTCAACCCGGACGGCGGCAGGTAGCAACCTCAACCCAGCGCACGTGCAGCCATCCTGGATGCAACAAGAGGACGCACTGACCACCCACAGCGACGTCACCATCCGGAAGCCGGTCGAGAGCAAATCGCGCCGACAAACCGAAAGTAAAGCTCGTTGAACTACCAAGTTCGACGGCAAGGCTTGCGGGGCTTGAACGCGAAGCGGCGCTCTCGGAAATGGAGAGTACGCTTGCTACCTCAGCCCGCGTCCCACGCGGAGAATCGAAATGCCTGTTCGCATACGAGATCATCTGCACGGACCAGTACGCGGTGCCGACGAAGAGGATGGCTGAAAACAGAGCGCTTCCAAATAAGTGTTTCGGCGCAAGCCCGCGCCAGGGCGGGATCCCCGCGATGATCCAGACGACCGCTGCTACCGACCATCCGGCGGTGGCGAAGCCCGGCGCAAGCGTCTGCCAGCCATACATCGCTCGCGTGAATACCACGCCCGGCAGCAAGCTGATCAGCACGAGGACGATGCCGTGGATAGCTTCAGCTGCACCGCAGGAAGTCAGCACCAGAAGACGGCGGATGAGCACGAGTGCGGTCGCGACAACGACATTAGCGATGGCCAGCGCCCAGGCGAACGTGTGTGCTGGAGCCAGCAGGACATAGACGGAAAGTAGCCCAGTGCCCCCGACGATGATCCGCTCGATGAGCTTGCTGCGGTGCCAGTTTGTGAGCCGCTCATCGGGCGACTCACCGTAGGCCCGGTTTCGCTGCGCCGCGGAGCGCTCGAGCACATCGGAGAAGGCCCTGACTTCATCAGGCGACATCGAATCGAACGGGCTATTTCGAACCTCGTTGCGCAACGCCTCGACCCAGGTACCGCGAAGACCACGGACAAGCGTCCCGGGCAGCACACGATCCGTCCCCCCGAGCGTGATCAGGCAGAGCGGGCCCTCGATGATCCCTTTCGTCGGAATGGCCGAATATACATCGCTCCTTTTGACCCGCCACATCTCGATGAAGAAACGGCGGAAGACCAGCGAGTCGTCTTCTACGACGGCAGCGGCCGTGAGCTGCCGCAGGGACAAGACGAGTGGCAAGCCGAAGGCCACCATGACGGCGACCGGGACGAGAACCATCACGGTTCCATCCCATTCAATGATGCGAAACACCGAGAACACCAGCAAGCCGAAAATCAGCGCACCCATGCCGTACCAGATCAACGCCGGGACATGCGGCCGCGATACCACCCTCGCACTGCTTTGCAGCGCCTCCCGCCGCCTATTCGCTTCCATACCCCACCCCTCGCAACATGCTGCGATTCTATCCCCCCTGGTTCCCAGGCACTAGATTCCGCGCTAGTACGGTCAGGAGCACGGCTGATGCGTGGCCATGGGCGTGGCCAAACGACTGAACCGAACATCCAAGCCCCCTCCCTGGCCTGAAGGCACTGTAAGTCGCACGCCTGATCCGCCTGTCAAGCGACTCAGCGCCGGGATGACGTATTCGTCGTCGGCATCGCCATCGGAGGCTGCGCGGGTTCGGGGCGGAACGACTCGGGCGGCATGCCCATCAGGTCCGAGCTGGGCGTGGCGCGCTCCACATGGATGGACCCCAGGGCCGCCATGGCGTCGAAGAAACGCCACGGCGTGCCATCGCCCACGGCGAGCGCGATGTGGGTGGAGTCGTAACGGCCCTGCGCCGAGTCGAAGCTGACCCAGCGCCCCTTGATCCACGCTTGCATCCACGCGTGGGGAATGAAAACGCGATTCGCGCCGGCGAATCGATCGACATAGACGAGCCCGGTAACGACGCGCGCGGGAATGCCCAGGGACCTCGCCATGGCCGTCAGGAGTACCGCATGTTCGGTGCAATCGCCCTTGAGCGTATGCAGGGTATCCAGGGCCGAGGCATAGCCAATATCCATGCCCTTGGTATCGATGCTATCGGTCAGGTAGGTGCGGAGCCGGCGCATACGAGCAAGATCCGAGGACGAATCACCGACGATCTTCCGGGCCGCGGCCTGGATCGCCGGGTCATCCGATTGCACCCATGGGTTCGATTCCAGATCGTCCTTCGTCGGGCCCGGCTCATCCCCGTGGGGCATGGGCTTGCCCACGTCCAGCTGGTACACCCCTTCGCTGATGTCGCTGACGCGCTGCTCGTCCGTGTCGATGAATGGCAAAGGATGATTGCCCTTCACGGAAATGCGGTAACGGATCGGCGCGACGCGCAGCGCCCCGGGGATCAACCGTGGTGAAGGCGACATGGCCGTGCGGAGGACATCCACATCGGCATCGGGTGCCGATGCGCAGGCTTCGTCACATGCCGCCATCTCGATGCGATAAGCGAACATCGGCGCGACCGACCGGCGAATGGCGCCGTCGTCATTCACCCAGATGTCGGTCCACTGTGAGCCGTTCGACCCCACCAGCTCCTCGCGCAGGTGGTGCAGCTGCTCCCTGCCCCCGGGCAGGTCGACGAGTTCATCGCCCACGACGGTCACGTCCAGGTTAGCGACCTGCTGGCGGTCGGCCTGGAACGTACGCATGGTGTACTTGGTACCCGGAGCGAACCCGTGCGCTTTCATCGCGATCCGCTGACCCTCCGACAGCGTTGCGCCATCGGGCCACGTCATCAGGCTGACCTTGGTCTGGCCGGCAAGTGTGGATGTCACCTGGAACACCTTGTCGCCGTGCGGCTCGCCCAGGACTTCGGTGGCCTCGGCACCCTGCCCTGATTTTGTGGAAAACGCGAGCGGATTTCCATCCAGCGACTCCACCAGCCGCGCATCGCTGTGCGTTATCAGCGGTGTCTTGAACCGCGCGACACGAAGATCCAGTGTCTGCGTCGTCACCACCTGGTCGCCCTGCACATCCCGCTCGACGTGCACCTTGCCGACCTTCTGGCCGTCGAGCATGACGCTCATCCATGTGTCGGTCGCCAGCGCGCAAGCAGGCGCAAGGCAGAGCCAACCCACCACAACAGCATGCGAAACGCGCATGGGAATCCTTTCTGCGTTGGATTCCTCATAAACGACATGCGGCGACAGCACGTCAAGGCCAAAAGGCCAACATGACAGCGAATTTAATCAGTAGCCGCCGGGTTGCCGTTCGACAAACCGGCGGGAAGGACGCCAGCCACTGACCGCCAGGCCGATGGCGCGACCGCTGCGGCAAGGCTGATGAGGAGGAACATGCCCCACAGCCGCTGCTTCCAGTCGAGCAGTTTCCGAACGTCGGTTTCGATCGTGCCTACCTTGGAGCGGAGCTCAGCGATTGAAACTTCGACGGACCCCATCCTTGTCTCGAGGGAGCCGATGCGCGCGTCGACAGCATCGAACTTCGCCTCCAGGCGCGCGATAGAGGATGCGATGCCCACGAGCATCTCGACGTCGACATGCGCGGGAACAAAGGGGGCATCGGATAGAACACTCATGGGCAGACCTCCGCAAAGGGACGCCCACTGTAAGCGCATGCCAAAAAAACCGATGTCAGCCCAGGGCGATAATCCGTGTAGTCCAGGCAAGAAAAAAGGCGCTGACCAAAGTCAGCGCCTTTTTATTGAAACTGGTAGCGGGGGTAGGATTCGAACCTACGACCTTCGGGTTATGAGCCCGACGAGCTGCCAGACTGCTCCACCCCGCATCAGAGAAAAAAAGTATAGCGACGTGGCCGGATTCTTGCAAGCCCTTTCTTACACATTCATGAAGAAAGGGCTGCAAAACATCCTTTAGCCGCCGAACGCCCTCTGGCACCACGCGAACAGCGGGGCCCAGGTGAAGCCCAGCACGAGCAGCGCGAGTGCGTTGATCGAGAGCATCCAGCGCGAAGCGACGTCCGAGGTAGCACGCACATCGGTACCTTCGTTCGGCGTATCGAAGTACATGACCTTCACCACGCGCAGGTAGTAGTACAGGCCGATGATGGCGAACACCGCGCCGGCGAGGGCCAGCCAGAGGTAACCCGCATCCATCGCGGCCTTCAGCACGAGCAGCTTGCCGAAGAAACCGAACAGCGGCGGCACGCCGGCCAGCGAGAACATCACCAGCAGCATCATGAAGGCGAACCACGGCGAACGCTGGTTCAGGCCCTTCAGGTCGTCGATCTCTTCGCACTCGAAGCCGGCGCGCGACAGCACGAGGATCATGCCGAAGGCAGCGGCGCTGGTGAGCGCGTAGCTGACCGCATAGAACATCGAGGCCGAATAGCCTTCCGGACCGGCGTTGACCAGGCCGACCAGCAGGTAACCCATGTGCGAGATGGTCGAATAGGCCAGCAGGCGCTTCAGGTTGGTCTGCACGATCGCGACCAGGTTACCGATGGCCAGCGAGAGCACGGCCAGCACGGCGACCATGAGCTGCCACTGCGCGGCAAGGCCCGAAGCGCCACCGGCGATGTCGCCCATGCCGGTCGACAGCAGGCGATACGCCATGCCGAACGCGGCGAGCTTCTGCGCGGAACCGATGAAGATGGTCACGGCGGTCGGCGAACCCTGGTACACGTCCGGGATCCACATATGGAACGGGGCGGCGCCGAGCTTGAAGCCGATGCCCACGATCATGAACACCAGGCCGAACAGCAGCAGCGTGTGCCACTCCGTACCGACGATGGCGGCATGGATGCCGTGCAGGTCCAGCGTGTGCGTAGCACCGTAGACCATCGACATGCCGTACAGCAGCATGCCCGAGGCCAGCGCGCCCAGCACGAAGTACTTGATCGCCGCTTCGGAGGACAGGCGCGAATCACGGTTCAGGGCGACCAGCGCATACGACGACAGCGTCAGCAGCTCGAGGCCCAGGTACACCGTGACCAGGCTGCCCGCGGCGACGAGGAACATGATGCCGATCGTGGCGAAGATCGACAGCGTGTAGAACTCGCCGAACGGAATGGCCCGCTCTTTCAGGTACGGCCGCGCGTAGATGAAGATCACCGCCATGAGCAGCAGCGAGAACAGCTTCAGCACTTCGGCCACGCCGTCGCGGACGAACATGCCGCCGAACGCCGTGGCGCTGCCGTCCGGCTGGCCGCTCACGACGAGGTAGGCGCCGATCAGCAGCACCAGCACGGAGAGCCAGTGCACCGCGCCCTTCTGGTCCGGCTTCAGGCAGGCATCCAGCAGGAGCAGGACGCAGGCCGCGACCGTGAGGTAAACCTCGGGGAGCAGGATAAGGATGTCATTGATACCAGGCATGGACTATTTCCCGCTCAGACTTTCGTAATGGCCAGCTGCTCGACGAGGCGAGACACCGACGCATCCATGAGGTGGACCAGCGGCTCCGGCCAGATACCGAAGAGCAGCACACCGGCGGCGAACGCGGAGAGCATGAAGATCTCGCGGCCGTTGACGTCGGTCAGTTCCTTCACGTGCGGGTTGGTGATGTCACCCCACAGCACGCGCTTGACCATCCACAGCGTGTAAGCCGCGCCGATGATCAGCGTGAAGGCGGCGAACAGCGCGATCCAGGGGTTGGCGCTGAAGGCGGCCAGGATGACCATGAACTCACCGACGAAACCGCTGGTGCCCGGCAGGCCGCTGTTGGCCATGGCGAACAGCACGTAGAACGGGGCGAAGATCGGCATCACGTTGATGACGCCGCCGTAGTCCTTGATCTGGCGCGAGTGCAGGCGGTCGTACAGGACGCCGATGCAGCTGAACATCGCACCCGAGATGAAGCCGTGCGAGATCATCTGCACCATCGCACCCTGCATGCCCAGGCGGGCGGCATCCGGGTTGTTGGCTTCACGCACCAGCATGAACGCGATGAAGATACCCAGGGTCACGAAACCCATGTGCGCGATGGACGAGTACGCCACAAGCTTCTTCATGTCGCCCTGGACCAGGGCCACGTAGCCGATGTAGCACACCGCGATCAGCGACAGCACGATGATCAGGCCGGCGAAATGCTCGGAAGCATCCGGCACGATCGGCAGCGAGAAGCGCAGGAAGCCGTAGCCACCGATCTTCAGCATGACCGCCGCCAGCACCACGGAACCGCCGGTCGGCGCTTCCACGTGGGCGTCCGGCAGCCAGGTGTGCACCGGCACCATCGGGACCTTGATGGCGAAGCCCAGCAGGAAGGCGAAGAACAGCCAGCTCTGCTCGGTCAGGGTGAGCGGCACCTTGGCCATGTCGGCCAGGGCAAAGCTGCCGCCGGTCTTGTGGTACAGGTAGATCAGGCCGATCAGCATGAAGATCGAGCCGAAGAACGTGTAGATGAAGAACTTCAGCGTGGCGTAGACGCGGCGCGGGCCACCCCAGATACCGATGATGACGAACATCGGGATCAGCATGGCTTCGAAGAACACGTAGAACAGCAACGCGTCCGTCGCGCAGAACACGCCGATCATGCAGCCCTCGAGGACGAGCATGGCAGCCATGTACTGGTGCGGCTTGTTCTGGATCACTTCCCACGCACCCACGATTACGAGGATCTGGGTGAACGAGGTAAGGATGATCAGCGCGACGGAGATGCCGTCGACCGCCAGCGAGTAGTTGATACCCAGCGACGGGATCCAGCTGAACGATTCGGACAGCTGCATCGTGCCGGTCGCGGCATCGTAGGCAGGCAGGAGGGCCAGGCTGGCGGCGAAGGTGGCAACCGCGACCAGCAGCGAGATCCAGCGGGCGAGGCCTGGGCGACCGGCGCCGGCCAACAGCACCGGGATGGCGCCGACGACCGGGAGCCAGATCAGCAGGCTGAGCAAGTGATTCGACATAGAGCTCGTTTCCCTTATTGCCCGATCAGCCAGTACCCGCCCAGGAGCAGGATGAGGCCGAGGATCATGGCGAACGCGTAATGGAAGAGGAATCCGGACTGCAGGCGGCGTGCGCCACCCGCGATGCGCTGCACGAGGCCGGCCGAGCCGTTGACGATGGCGCCGTCGATGAGGGCCTGGTCGCCCACCTTCGAAAGACCTTCGCCCAGCTTGACGCCGCCCTTCGCGAACACCGCGAAGTACAGTTCGTCGATCCAGTACTTATTGTTGAGCAGGTTGTAGACCGGCTTCAGCGCGTTCTTCGCCTTGTCAGCGACGGACGGGTTGAAGAGGTACACGTAGGTCGCGACGGCGAAGCCCGCGAAGGCGATCCAGAACGGAGCCTGCGTGAAGCCATGGAAGCCCGCGGCCACCGCGCCGTGGAACTCATGCGCGAGTTCGCCCAGCACGTTGTTTTCTTCGTTCACGTGGATGGCCTTGCCGAACCAGCCATCGAACAGCATCGGCTTGACGGTGAACAGGCCGACCAGGATCGAGGGGATCGCCAGCAGCACCAGCGGCACCGTCACCACCCACGGCGACTCATGCGGCGCATGCTCGAGCACGCCCGGCGTACCGTGGCCGTGGTCGTCATCGTGGTGCGCATCATCGTGGTGGTCGGCATGGGCATCGTGGCCGTGGTGGCCATGCGCCTTGTGCTCCACCGTAAAGCGCTCCTTGCCATGGAAGGTCATGTACAGGAGGCGGAAGCTGTAGAGCGAGGTCACGAACACGCCGGCGAGGACGCAGAAGTGTGCGTAGGAAGCGCCCCAGCGGTGCGATTCACCAACGGCCTCGATGATCGCGTCCTTCGAGTAGAAGCCCGAGAAGAACGGCGTACCGGCGAGGGCCAGCGAACCGATCCACATGGTGATCCAGGTGATCGGCATGTACTTGCGCAGGCCGCCCATGTAGCGCATGTCCTGCTCATGGTGCATGCCCATGATGACCGAACCGGCGCCCAGGAACAGCAGGGCCTTGAAGAACGCGTGGGTCATCAGGTGGAACACTGCGCCGCTGTAAGCGGAGACGCCGAGCGCCACGGTCATGTAGCCGAGCTGCGAGAGCGTGGAGTACGCGATGACGCGCTTGATATCGTTCTGGACGATACCGATCAGGCCGGTGAACAGCGCCGTGGTCGAACCGATGACGAGGATGAACGAGAGCGCGCCCTCGGACAGCTCGAACAGCGGCGACATGCGGGCGACCATGAAGATGCCCGCGGTCACCATCGTGGCCGCGTGGATCAGCGCCGAGATGGGGGTCGGGCCTTCCATCGAATCCGGCAGCCACACGTGCAGCGGCACCTGGGCCGACTTACCCATGGCACCGATGAACAGCAGGATGCCGATCACGGTAGCCGCATCCCACGCATGGTTCTGGGTGATCTGCAGGGTCTTGCCGACCAGTTCCGGCGCATGGTCGAAGGCGGTCTGGTAATCCAGGGTGCCCAGGAAGAACAGGATCGCCGAGATACCGAGCAGGAAGCCGAAGTCACCCACGCGGTTGACCAGGAAGGCCTTGAGGTTCGCGAAGATCGCGGTCGGGCGCTTGTACCAGAAGCCGATCAGCAGGTACGACACCAGGCCCACCGCTTCCCAGCCGAAGAACAGCTGCATGAAGTTGTTGCTCATGACGAGCATCAACATCGAGAAGGTGAACAGGGAGATGTAGCTGAAGAAGCGCTGGTAGCCCGGGTCTTCCGCCATGTAGCCGATGGTGTACAGGTGCACCAGCAGCGACACGAAGGTGACCACCACCATCATCATGGCGGTGAGGCGATCGACCATGAAGCCGACGGAGGCATGGAAGCGGCCAATTTCGAACCAGGTGTAGACATCCTGGTTGAAGTTATCCGCCCCACCCCACACCAGCTGGTAGAGCACGTAGAACGACAGGCCGCAGGCGATGGCGACGCCGAGGATGGTGGCGCAGTGCGCCCCCGCCCGGCCGATCACCTTGCCGAAGAGGCCCGCCAGGATCGCACCGGCCAGCGGGGCCAGGGCGATCGTAAGCAGGATTGAAAGCGAGAGACTCATCGGATCAACCCTTCATGCTGTCGATTTCGGCGACATTGATCGTGCTGCGGTTACGGAACAGCAGGACCAGGATCGCCAGGCCAATGGCGGATTCCGCCGCGGCCACGGTGAGGATGAAGAACACGAACACCTGGCCCTGCACATCGCCAAAGAAGCGCGAGAAGGCCACGAAGTTGGTATTCACCGCGAGGAGCATGAGCTCGATCGCCATGAGCAGCACGATCACGTTCTTGCGGTTGATGAACAGGCCAGCCACCGCGATGCAGAACAGGATCGCGCCGAGCACGATGTAATGGGAAAGCGTGATCACTTGCTGTTCTCCTGCGTCGGTTCGGCAGCCGGCGGTGCCGGCGGCGGTACCACCGAAGCCACCTGGCTCGGGGCCATCTTCACGACACGCACGCGGTCGGTCGCCTGCACGGCCACCTGCTGGGCGGCCGACTGGTGGCGCACGCCAAGGCGCTGGCGCAGGGTCAGGGCCACGGCGGCGACCACGCCGACGGTGAGGATCAGCGCGGCGATCTCGAACGGCAGCAGGAAGTCGGTGTACAGGGCCTGGCCCAGCCACGCGACGTTCGAGTTGCCGGCCGGGTTCGGGCCAAGCGTGTGGGCGTGCATGGCCTTGACGCCGATCATGGCCAGCATTTCGACCAGCATGACCAGGGCGACGATGATGCCCACCGGCAGGTAGCGGATGAAGCCCTCGCGGACGACCTCCTGCTTGATGTCCAGCATCATGACCACGAACAGGAACAGCACCATCACCGCGCCGACGTAAACGACGACCAGTGCGATGGCGAGGAACTCCGCTTCGGCCAGCAGCCAGACGCAGGCCATGCTGAAGAAGGTAAGCACCAGCGACAGCACGGCATGGACCGAGTTGCGCACGGTGATGACCATCAGGCCGGCGATGACGGCTACGCCACCGAAGAGGTAAAAACAGATGAGTTGAAGCAGATCGGTATTCATCGTATTCCCGGGCCCCTTAGCGGTAAGCCGCGTCCTGGGCGCGGGCGGCAGCGATGTCCTGCTCGAAGCGGTCACCGATGGCCAGCAGCTGGGCCTTGGTCACCACGTTCTCGCCGCGATGTTCCATGTGGTACTCGTGCACGTGCGTCTCGACGATGGAATCGACCGGGCAGCTCTCTTCGCAGAAACCGCAGAAGATGCACTTGAACAGGTCGATGTCGTAGCGCGTGGTGCGGCGCTGGCCATCTTCCGGGCGCGGGGCCGAGTCGATGGTGATCGCGAGCGCCGGGCACACCGCCTCGCACAGCTTGCAGGCGATGCAACGCTCTTCACCGTTGGCGTAACGGCGCAGGGCGTGCAGGCCGCGGAAGCGGTTCGACTTGGGGATGTGCTCGAACGGATAGCGCATCGTGTACTTCGGGCTGAACATGTAGCGCATGGTCAGGCCCATGCCCTTGAACAGCTCGAGCAGCAGGAGGCTCTTGAAATAATGGGTTACGCGGGACATGGCTCTTTAGGCTCCCGTGCCGATGTGGACCCAGCCGAAATACTTCATGCAGCCGGCGACGAGGACCCAGACGATGGTGATGGGAATGAAGACCTTCCAGCCGAGGCGCATGATCTGGTCATAGCGGTAGCGCGGGAAGCTGGCGCGGAACCACAGGAACAGGAAGGCGAAGAGGAAGACCTTGGCGAACAGCCAGAGGATGCTGGCGTGGCCCAGGATGCCGAAGCTCTCCGGGAACGGCGACAGCCAGCCACCCATGAACAGGATCGAGGTCAGGAACGAGACCAGGATCATGTTGGCGTATTCGGCCAGGAAGAACAGCGCGAACGGCGAACCGGAGTATTCCACGTGGAAACCGGCGACGATTTCCGATTCGCCTTCCGCCACGTCGAACGGTGCGCGGTTGGTTTCCGCCACGCCCGAGACGAAGTAGATGACGAACACCGGCAGCAGCGGAATCCAGTACCAGCTGAGCAGGCCGCCGTGCTGTGCATCGACGATCGCGGTGAGGTTCAGGCTACCGGTCAGCACCAGTACGCAGACGATGGACATGCCCATCGACAGTTCGTACGAGATCACCTGCGCCGCGGCGCGCATGGCGCCGAGCATCGCGTAGCGCGAGTTGGAAGCCCAACCGGCGAGGATGATGCCGTAGACGCCCATCGAGGTCATCGCCAGCAGGTAGAGCACGCCCGCGTTGACGTTGGCGAGCACCACGCCCGGGGCGAACGGCACCACGGCCCACGCCGCCAGTGCCGGTACCAGGGCCAGCATCGGCGCCAGGAAGTACAGGAACCGGTTCGCGTTGGTCGGCAGCACCACTTCCTTGATGAGCAGCTTGACGACGTCGGCGAAGGCCTGCAGGAGGCCGGCGGGGCCGACCTTGTTGGGCCCCATGCGGACGTGCATCCAGCCGAGCACCTTGCGCTCCCACCACACGTAAAGCGCGACGGTGATCACGAGCGGCAGCACGACAGCCAGGATGAACAGCACCGGCAGCAAGAGGTGGTCGAAGAGTTGATCGGCCATGGTTTACGCCTTGCTCAGGGTGATGGCGGCGCCGTACGGCGGCAGCATCGCGGTTTCGGGAAGCGCGGCATCGATCCACACGGCACCGGCAGGCACCGCGGCATCGACGACCACCGGAAGCACGCTGTCACCGATGCGGCCGTTGCCGCCATCAGCCAGGCCGAGCTTGCCGGCGTCGTCCGCGCTGACGCGGATGGCGGCGGCGCGGTTAAGCGGATGCGAGTTCAGCGCACCGGCGCGGCGCAGCACGGCGTCACCGCGATAGACCGGCACCGTGGCGATACGCGAGAGCGTAGCGGCCGCGGCACGCTGGCCAAGCACCGGGCGGACATCCGCCGTGCGCTCGACCATGCCATCACGCAGGCCCGCCAGGTCATCGAACTCGAAGCCGGCGACGTTGAGCGAACCGCCCAGCGCGCGCAGCACCTTCCAGCCTTCGCGGGCTTCGCCCGGCGCCTTCGCACCGGCGAGCACGGCCTGGGCCGTACCTTCGGCGTTCACCAGCGTGCCTTCCAGCTCCGGCGTGAGCGCGATCGGGAGGATCACGTCGGCCGAATCCTTAAGGGCATCCGAAGCGTAAGCGGCGAACGCGACGACGGTCTGCGCCGAGTGCATGGCCTGCACGGCCTGGGCACCATCGGCGAAGTCGTACGGCGGCTCGACGTTGTACAGCACGTAACCCTTGCGCGGCTGCGCAAGCATGGCGCGCACATCGAGGCCACCCGCGGTCGGCAGGACGCCCACCGTGGAGAGACCGACGGCGTTGGCACCTGCCGGGATTTCGTTGAACGCCGCACCCGCGGCCTGCGCGATGAAACGCGCGATGGCACGCAGCCACGAGGCTTCCGGGTGGTTGGCGGCGGCATGGCCGAAGATCACCACGGCGCCTTCGACCGCGAACTCCGCGTACGCGGCGCGGTGGTCGTCGGTGGTCGTCGCGGCGTTCACCACGCTGGCGATCGACTCCGGCACGGCCGCACCGTTTTCAGCGGCGACCTTGGCGAACTGCAGCAGCTCGGCGACGAGCTCGTGCGGCGGCGCAACGGCTTCACCGGCGAGATCGAAGTTGAAGTTGAAGTGCGCCGGATTCACGGCAAACACCTTCGCGCCCTTCTTCGCCGCCTGGCGGATGCGGTGGTTGAGCAGCGGCACTTCGTAACGCAGGTCGGAGCCGACGATGAGCGCCGACTTGACCTTGTCGAGCGAGGCGATCGGCGACGCGAACGGACGCGCGAAGGCGTTGTCGGCGAAGTCGAGCTGGCGCAGGCGGTGATCGACATGGGCGCTGCCCAGGCCACGCGCCAGGCGGACGAGCAGCTCGCCCTCCTCGTTCGTGGTCGCCGGGTTCACCAGGATGCCGAGGTCGGCACCCGAAACGCTCTTCAGCGCCTCGCGGGCGACCGACAGGGCGTCGTCCCACGTGGTGGTCGCCCACTGGCCGTTGCGCTTGACCATCGGCGCCTTGACACGATCCGCCGCGTACAGGCCCTGGTGGCTGTAGCGGTCACGGTCGGACAGCCAGCACTCGTTGATCGATTCGTTATCGCGCGGCACCGTGCGCAGCACTTCGCCGCGGCGCGTGTGCAGCCACAGGTTCGAACCCAGCGCGTCGTGGTAGGCCACAGACGGACGGGCGACCAGCTCCCAGGCGCGCGCCTGGAACTGGAACGGCTTGTTGGTCAGCGCGCCGACCGGGCAAACGTCGATGATGTTGCCCGACAGTTCGCTCTCGATCGTCTTGCCGATGTAGGTGCCGATCTCGAGGTTTTCACCACGGCTCATGCCACCCAGCTCGTACGTGCCGGCGATCTCGCTGGTGAAGCGGACGCAGCGCGTGCACTGGATGCAACGGGTCATCTCGGTCGCGATCAGCGGGCCGAGGTTCTCATCGGCCACCGTGCGCTTGCGCTCGACGTAACGCGACACCGACCGGCCGTAGCCGAGCGAGACGTCCTGCAGTTCGCACTCACCGCCCTGGTCGCAGATCGGGCAATCCAGCGGGTGGTTGATCAGCAGGAACTCCATCACGTTGCGCTGTGACTTGAGTGCCTTGTCCGAGCGGGTGAAGACCTTCATGCCCTCGCCCACCGGCGTGGCGCATGCCGGTGCCGGCTTCGGCATCTTCTCGATCTCCACCAGGCACATGCGGCAGTTGGCGGCGATCGGGAGCTTGCGGTGGTAGCAGAAGCGCGGAATGGCGATACCGACGGCGTCCGCCGCCTGGATGATCATCGACCCCTTGGCTACCTGCACCGGAACGCCATCGATCTCGATATTGACGAGATCCGGCGCGGCATTGGCTACGGGCTGCGCACTCATGCAGCGACTCCAGTGGTGGCCGTGTCAGCCGGGCCATCCACGATGGAACGGCCATGCTGCACGTAGTATTCGAATTCGTGCCAGAAGTGGTACAGGAAGCCCTGCACCGGCCACGCCGCGGCTTCACCGAAGGCGCAGATGGTGTGGCCTTCGATCTGGCCGGCGACGGCCTTCAGGCGGTGCAGGTCATCCTGCGTGCCCTTGCCTTCGACGATGCGCGACAGCACGCGGTGCATCCAGCCGGTGCCTTCGCGGCACGGGGTGCACTGGCCGCACGACTCAGCCATATAGAAGCGCGAGATGCGGTGGCAGGCGCGGACCATGCAGGTCTTGTCGTCCATCACGATGACGGCACCCGAACCCAGGCCCGAACCCGCCTTCTGCAGCGAGTCGTAGTCCATGGTGCATTCCATCATCTTGTCGGCCGGCAGCACCTTCATCGAGGAGCCGCCCGGGATGACCGCCTTGAGCTTGTTTCCCGTGCGGACACCGCCCGCCATCTCCAGCAGTTCGGAGAACGGCGTGCCGAGCTTGATTTCAAAGTTGCCCGGGTTGTTCACGTGGCCGGAGACCGAGAAGATCTTCGGGCCGCCGTTGTTCGGCTTGCCGATGTTGAGGAACCACTCCGCGCCGTTGCGCAGGATCGCCGGCACCGAGGCGTAGGTCTCGGTGTTGTTGATCGTGGTCGGGCGGCCGTACAGGCCGAAACCGGCCGGGAACGGCGGCTTGAAGCGCGGCTGGCCCTTCTTGCCTTCCAGCGATTCCATCAGCGCGGTTTCTTCGCCGCAGATGTACGCGCCGGCGCCGAGGGCGTTGTAGATATCCACGTCGATGCCGGAGCCATCGATATCCTTGCCGAGCAGGCCAGCGGCGTACGCTTCCTTCAGGGCTTCCTCGATGTGCTCGAACGGCTCGTGGTGGAACTCACCGCGCAGGTAGTTGTAGGCCACGGTGGAACCAGTGCAGTAGCACGCGATCGCCAGGCCTTCCAGCACGGAGTGCGGGTTGAAGCGCAGGATGTCGCGATCCTTGCAGGTGCCCGGCTCGGATTCATCCGAGTTGCACAGGATGTACTTCTGGCCCGGCGCATTGCGCGGCATGAACGACCACTTCAGGCCGGTGGGGAAGCCGGCGCCGCCGCGGCCGCGCAGCGAGCTCTTCTTGATTTCTTCGATCAGCGCAGCCGGATCCGGCTTTTCAGCCAGGATCTTGCGCCACGCCTTCCAGCCGTCGACCTTCTCGTAGCTCTCGAGCGACCAGGGCTTCTCGAAATGCAGGGTCGTGTAGACGACCTGGTGTTCCTTGGGTGCGGGTCCGACCGGACCAGTGGTGCTAGCCATTGCCCTTACCTCACTTGAGACCGTCGAGGATCGCGTCGACCGATTCGGTCGTCAGCTTCTCGTGGTAATGACCGTTGACGACCATCATCGGCGCGCCGGCACAGGCGGCCAGGCATTCCTCTTCCTGCTTGAGGTAGATGCGGCCGTCGGCGGTGCTCTCGCCGGTCTTGATGCCCAGCTTCTTCTCGCAATGGCGCACGAGGCCTTCGGCACCGTTGAGCCAGCACGAGATGTTGGTGCAGATGGCGACGTTGTTGCGACCGACCGGCGTGGTCTCGAACATCGAATAGAAGCTCGCGACTTCGTACGCCCAGATCGGCGGCAGGTCGAGGTACTTGGCGACGGCGGTGATCAGCTCGTCGGTGAGGTAGCCCTGGTTCTGCTCCTGGGCGGCCATCAGCGACTGGATGAGCGCCGAGCGCTTGCGGTCCGGCGGGAACTTGCCGACCCAGTGGTCGATATGCTCCCGGGTGTGATCGTTGAGCACGGCGATCGGATCGACGTCCTTCACCTGCTCGAAATGACCGGTGGCTTTCATGATTCTGTGTACTCCGTCGACTTAGCGGTCGACTTCGCCGAAGACGAGATCGTAGGTGCCGATCATCGCGACGACGTCGGCGAGCATGTGGCCACGCACGAACGCGTCCATCGAAGAAAGGTGGGCGAAGCCCGGCGCGCGCAGGTGCACGCGGAACGGCTTGTTCGCGCCATCCGACATGAGGTAGCAGCCGAACTCACCCTTCGGCGCTTCCACGGCGGCGTAGGTTTCGCCGGCCGGTACGCCATAGCCCTCGGTGAAGAGCTTGAAGTGGTGGATCAGCGCTTCCATGTCGTTCTTCATCTCGACACGGCTGGGCGGGGCGACCTTGTAGTTCTGCACCATGACCGGGCCCGGGTTGGCCTTCAGCCACTCCACGCACTGGCGGATGATGCGGTTCGACTGGCGCATTTCTTCCACGCGCACCAGGTAGCGGTCGTAGCAATCGCCATTGACGCCGACCGGGATATCGAAATCCATCTGGTCATAGGCGGCATACGGCTGCTTCTTGCGCAGGTCCCATGCGATACCCGAACCGCGCAGCATGGCGCCGGTCATGCCCCAGGCCTGGGCCTTCTCGGGGTCGACCACGCCGATACCGACCGTACGCTGCTTCCAGATACGGTTGTTGGTGAGCAGCAGTTCGTATTCGTCGACGCGCTTCGGGAAGTCGTTGGTGAACTCCGTGAGGTAGTCCAGCATCGAGCCTTCGCGCCACTGGTTCAGGCGCTTGAGGTCACCACCCTTGTGCCACGGCGACTCGCGGTACTGCGGCATCTGCTCCGGCAGGTCGCGGTACACACCGCCCGGGCGGTAGTACGTGGCGTGCATGCGCGCGCCCGACACGGCCTCGTACACGTCCATGAGCTCTTCGCGCTCGCGGAACGCGTAGAGGAACACGGCCATGGCGCCCAGATCGAGCGCGTTCGAACCCACCCACATGAGGTGGTTCAGGATGCGGGTGATCTCGTCGAACATCGTGCGGATGTACTGCGCACGGATGGGGGCCTCGATGCCCATGAGGTTCTCGATGGCGCGCACGTAGGCGTGCTCGTTGCACATCATCGAGACGTAATCGAGGCGATCCATGTAACCGATGGACTGGTTGAACGGCTTCGATTCGGCAAGCTTTTCGGTGCCACGGTGCAGCAGGCCGATGTGCGGATCGGCACGGACGATGGTCTCGCCGTCCATTTCCAGCACCAGGCGCAGCACGCCGTGCGCAGCAGGATGCTGCGGGCCGAAGTTCATCGTGTAATTGCGGATTTCTTCCACGGCTTAATTCTCCCGCCAGCGGTCGGCGGCTTCCGCCCTGGCCTGATCGAGGTCGGCATCGTTGCGGATCGTGCGCGGCACAAGCACGCGCGGCTCGATCGAGACCGGTTCGTAGACGACACGCTTCTGCTCGGCGTCGTAGCGGACCTCGACGTTACCGATGAGCGGGAAGTCCTTGCGGAACGGATGGCCGACGAAACCGTAGTCGGTAAGGATGCGGCGAAGGTCCGGATGACCGTCGTAAATGATGCCGTACAGGTCGAACGACTCGCGCTCGAACCAGTCGGCGCCCGGCCAGATGCCCGTCACGGACGGCACGACCGGGAAGTTGTCGTCTTCGCAGAAACTGCGCAGGCGGATACGCTGGTTGTGCTCGATCGACAGCAGCTGGTACACCGAGGCGAAGCGGCGCGGCAGCTCGGCCGGGCGCGGGCGCTCGGCCCAGGTGAAGCGGCCGACGGCCTGGCCTTCCACGCCACGCGAGAAGCTCTCGCCCTGCGCGGTGTCGGTGTCCCACTCGGTCTTGCCGTAGCTGAGGTAGTCCACGCCGCACACGTCGATGAAGACGGTGAAGCGGAAGCCGGCTTCGTCACGCAGCGCGGTGGCCACGGCGAGCAGGTCGCGCGGGGCGACCTCGGCGGTGACTTCGTTGCGTTCGACCTTCACCGTCAGCATGTCGCCGAAGCGCGCGGCGAGGCGTTCGACCAGCGAGGTCTCGTTATTAACGCTCATGTGCAGGCCCTGTTAGCGCGCGATCGTGTGGGTGCGGCGGATCTTCTTCTGCAGCTGCAGGATGCCGTGGATCAGCGCTTCGGCCGTCGGCGGGCAACCCGGCACGTAGATGTCGACCGGCACGATGCGATCGCAACCACGCACGACCGAATACGAATAGTGGTAATAGCCGCCGCCGTTGGCGCACGAACCCATGGAGATGACCCACTTCGGCTCGGGCATCTGGTCGTAGACCTTGCGCAGCGCGGGGGCCATCTTGTTGACCAGGGTACCGGCCACGATCATCACGTCGGACTGGCGCGGGCTGGGGCGGAACACGACGCCGAAGCGGTCGAGATCGAGGCGGGCCGCGCCCGCGTGCATCATCTCAACCGCGCAGCACGCCAGGCCGAACGTCATCGGCCACATGGAGCCGGTGCGTGCCCAGTTCATCAGCGCGTCGACACTGGTCACGCCAAAGCCGCGCTGCGGCAGCGGCGCGTCGCCATTCGGACGGATGATGTCGTCGACGAGGTTGAGCGGTTCCGGGTTGTGCATCACCCGGTCGATGGTGGTCATCACTCCCATTCGAGCGCTCCCTTCTTCCAGACATAAGCGAAACCGACCACGAGCAGCGCCAGGAACAGCGCCATTTCCACCAGGGCGACGATGCCGATCTTGTCGAACACCACGGCCCACGGGAAAAGGAAGGCGATTTCGAGGTCGAAAATAATGAAGAGGATCGCGATGAGGTAATAGCGCACGTCGAACTTCATGCGCGCATCCTCGAAGGCCTCGAAGCCGCACTCATAAGGCGAGAGCTTTTCCGCATCGGGACGCTTCGGGCCGGCGAGCATGCCGAGCACCATGAGGACGACGCCTAGGCCGACGGCCACGGCTATGAACAACAGGACGGGCCAATATTGGGCGAGCACGATGCTGCGTACCTCCGCGCCTCGCTGGGCGCATCAGTGACCGTCGACGGGGACGAGCGGTCCGGCTAGGGGCGCCGGAGCTTTTTTCGAATCGATCCAAATGGACCGGTCCGCGACGACGCGCCAGGCGCGCCAACGACTCCGGAGATCCACAATCTCACGTTGGGGAACCGATCTATTGTACCAGTGCGTGCAGGTATGCCGACAAGTCTTAATGAAGGAAAAACCGGTCCACGATGGTGCAATACCCGTTTTTCACGCCGGCCTGCCGGTTACATGGTCTGGGTGGGCCGCTCGGAATTGAGGGTGCCGGCCAGGAGGGCCTCGATACGCTGGCGGGCGGCCTCGCTCTCGGGCGATTCGTTGAACTGGATGCCCACGCCCGCGGTACGGTTACCCTGCGCCCCCACGGGGGTGATCCATACCACCTTTCCGGCAACCGACAGGCGCTCGCTATCGTCGATCAGGGTCACCAGGAGGGCCACTTCGTCGCCCAGGTTGTAGCGCTGGGCGGTAGGGGCGAACAGCCCGCCGGTCTTCAGGAACGGCATGTACGAGATGTACAGGGAATTCACGTCCTTGATTTTCAGCGACAGGATGCCCTGGCGGGGCGACGGGCTGGTGGCATTCATGGAGGCTATGGATTCCCTTGACTGGCGGCCATCCTAGCTAGCCCACGGGGCGGGCCACAAGCCCGACGGGCTCGGGATCCTGCGATACCCAGCCGTAACGGTCGAAGATCCACGGGGTCGACAGGTCGGCGGTCAGCTTGACGAAGGCAGGGCCGGGCACCGGCCGCAGGGCGAGGAGCCAGTCTTCGCCATCCCGTTCCAGGGGTGCGCTGCGCCAGGCCCAGTGGCGGGCGCCCTGCCCGTCCGCCAGCAAGACCCTCAGGCGGGCGCGGGCTAGCGGCCCGGGGTGCCACGGCAGGCGCAGGGTGTCGCCCACCGGCGCCGGGGGCGGTCGGTCGTAACGCTCGGGCCGCGCGGCGATGCCGAGCATCCGCTCGCGACTCAAGGCCATCTGGGTGGCGTGCTCGAGCACCGCGGCAATCTTCGTGGCCTGCCGGCCCTCATCCTGGTCGGGAACCAACAGGTCCTCCGGCGCGCTGGCCTCAGTGCCGTGGACCATGTATGTCAGGACGTCCGCCGTTGACCCTGCCGCATGCAACGCGAGCCGGGCGAGTACGTGGGCCGCGCCGTGGTCCGGGTGGCGGTCGCCGAGGTCGGGGATCACCAGTACGGTAGGCCGCACCCTTTCGATCACGCGCCGCAGGGCGCCCACGGCCGGCCCGTGCTGGTGGCGGAGCTGGGACGTGACCTGCATGTCGTGCCAGCCCTGGGCGTGCAGGCGGTCCGCCGCCACGCCCAGCCGACCCAACGCTGCAGCCACCTCCAGCCGGCGCCGCGCACCCCACCGCCTGCGCCCTTCCGCACCGATGAAGACACGCTTCTCCAGCCAGCGCTGCGGCCAGGGATTGTCATCACCATCGGTCAACAGGACGACATCGACCGAGCCGCCCGCAGCCAGGCAGCGCTGGATGAGCATGCCCGCCGCCAGCGATTCATCGTCCGGATGCGGCGCAACCACGAGGAGGCGCGTCGACGCATCGATACAGGGGGCGTGGGGCACGGCGATACCGGGGCGCAGTGGGGATTCGATTAGGGCCGATCGGGCG
The DNA here is from genome assembly GCF_055584245.1 of Luteibacter sp. NPDC104163. Classification (NCBI taxonomy): domain Bacteria; kingdom Pseudomonadati; phylum Pseudomonadota; class Gammaproteobacteria; order Lysobacterales; family Rhodanobacteraceae; genus Luteibacter; species Luteibacter sp. NPDC104163. The sequence goes on along the minus strand of NZ_JBVJMK010000002.1, from coordinate 96,817 downwards.
AAAAGGCCACGTCAACGCCAGGCGGCGATGAGTTCGAGCAGGACCAGGTCGGCTCGCAGCGGGCCACGCAAGGCATCGCGCGCACGGTTGGCGCGGCTGTACCACGCATCCAGCGACTCATCGTCCAGCTGGCTTTCAAGGGGTGCGGCACGGCCCGCCGCGCGGGCACGCAGCTCATCGGTCGCGGCCTGTGCGGCGAACCACACGTACCGGGTGGGGTCGGTCGCCTGCCAGCGCTTCACCACTTCCATGGGATCACTACGGCCGGCCGCCAGGCCCTTGAGGTCGTTGCGCACCTCAGCGCGCTGCTTCAGCGCGCCATCGGTGGCCCAGTCACGCGCCAGGCCGGGGTTCCCGCCCGCTGCATCTAGGGCGGCTGCCGCGTCGGGCACGCCCTGCACACGGAGCCATTCGAGCGACACCTCGCGCGAAGGCACCAGGAAGTCGATCCGCTGGCAGCGGCTGCGGATCGTCGCCGGCAGCCGTGCCGGCTCATCGGCGACCAGGATGAGGATCGTCGATGGCGTCGGCTCTTCCAGGGTCTTGAGCAAGGCATTGGCCGCCGCGGCGTTCATGGCGTCGGCCGGATCGATCGTCGCCACCTGCCAGCCACCGAACTGGCTGGACATGGCGAGGCGCTGCGACAGGTCACGCACCTGGTCGACCACGATCTCGGTACGCGTACCGCCATCCTTGCGCAGGCCAAAGGTCAGCGAGGTCACATCCGGGTGCGTGCCCGCCGCGAGCAGCAGGCAGCTGCGGCAGACCCCGCATGCAACGCCATGGTCTGGCTGCTGGCAGAGCAGCCCGTTGACGAAGCCCGCCAGGAAATCTCGCTTGCCGAGCCCAGCCGGGCCGGCCAGCAGGAGGGCGTGGGGCAGCGCGTCGCGCTCCCGCCGCGCCTGGAGGCGGGCCCACGCATCGGCATGCCACGGCCGCGCCGTCACGTCGCACCCTGCCCGAACAAGCCGGCGACGCCGTCGATCGCCTGGGCGAGGACGGCATCCGGCATGGCACTGGCGTCCAGCACGCGAAAACGCGCGGGATCGGCGGCTGCACGTTCGCGGTAAGCGCCGCGGATCCGTTCGAAGAAGGCATCGCCCTCGACCTCGATGCGGTCGGCGTCGCCGCGGCCTGCGGCGCGCGCGCGCCCCTGGCTTACCGGGAGATCGAGCAACAGGGTGATATCGGGACGCAGGCCGAGCGCCGCCCAGCGCTCGAGTTCCGCGATGCGCTCGACGGGCTGGCCGCGGCCACCGCCCTGGTAGGCGTAGCTGGCATCGGTGAAACGATCGCACAGCACCCACCGACCCGCGGCGAGCGCCGGCTCGATGACCTGGCGCACGAGTTGCGCGCGCGATGCGAACATCAGCAGCAGCTCGGCCTCGGCGCAGAGATCGTTGTTGGCGGCGGCAAGGACCACGCCGCGCACCGACTCGCCCACCACGGTGCCACCGGGCTCGCGCGTCACGACCAGGTCGATGCCCTGGCCACGCAGGTGGGCTTCCAGCCCGCGCAACAAGGTGCTCTTGCCGGCGCCTTCGCCGCCTTCGAGGGTAATAAGCCGTCCGCGCTGTCCCTGGTTCACTGGCATCGTTTCAACTGGTAGCAGGCCACGGCCTTGTTGTGTTCTTCGAGGGTGGCCGAGAAAACGTGGCTGCCATCGCCGCGCGCGACGAAATACAGCTCCTTGCCTTCGGCCGGGTGCAGCGCGGCCTGGATGGCGGCCCGGCCCGGGAGGGCGATGGGCGTGGGAGGCAGGCCGGCGCGTGTGTACGTATTGTACGGGGTGTCGGTGGTGAGGTCGCTCTTGTGGATGTTGCCAGCGTAAGCGGCACCCATCCCGTAGATCACGGTCGGATCCGTCTGCAGCAGGACATGCTGCTCGAGGCGGCGCACGAAGACCCCCGCGATGCGCGGGCGCTCATCCGCCCTGCCCGTCTCCTTCTCCACGATGGACGCGAGGATCAGCGCCTCGTACGGGCTGGCCAGCGGCAGGTCCGTGGCGCGCGCCGGCCACGCGGCATCCAGGGTTTTCGTCATCGCGGCGTGGGCGCGCTTGAGGATGCTGGTGTCGGTATCGCCCTTCACGTACGCGTAGGTCTCCGGCAGGAACCACCCTTCCGGGTTATCGCCCTCCGCACCCACCCGCTTCATGATCTCCGCATCGTCAACGGCGGCCGTATCGTGGGTCAGCGTATCCACCGCGGCGAGTGCCCGGCGCAGGTCGGCGAACGTCCAGCCATCGACGATGGTGAAGTTCCGCTGCATGACCTTACCGGCCGCCATATCGGCGATGAGCTCGCGCGGCGTCATGCCCTGGCGCAGGGCGAATTCACCGGCATGCAGGCGCCCGGAAGCGTGCATCTCCATCGCCAGGACGCGCCAGTACAGGGGCGAGGCTTGCGTCACGCCACGGGCGCGCAGGTCGCTCACGATGTCCTTGAACGACGAGCCACGGGCTACATCGATGCTCTGCCCCGCCGTGGGCACGGAGAGGGGCGTACGGGCGAAACGCGCCCAGTCGAACCAGAGCCAGGTGCCTGCCGCGATGACCGCGAGCAGCACCAGTAGCAAGATAGCGCGCCACACGGCGGCGCCACGCACTTTCATCGATCGGGATCCTTGGCACGGTTCGGTAACGGCAGGCCCAGCGAAACCCAGTGCGCCTGCAGGGCACGCGCCACGGGGCCGGGTTGCCACGTCCGGGCGCCGAGCGCCCGGACAGGGAGAATGCCGCGAACCGCCGAGGTGAGGAAGACCTCCGACGCCCGCAGCAGGTCCGCCACACTGAACGAGGCGACCGTGACCGGCCGGACGGCCATGACTTCGGCACGCGCCACGCCGGCCACGCCACAGCGATCGACGGGCGGTGTGACGAGCTCGCCATCGATGACGACGAAGAGGTTGGCGGCCGTTGCACAGGCCAGGTTACCTTCCATATCGCACAGCAGCCCCTCGCCGATCGCGGGATCGTTCCACTCTGCGCGCGCCAGCACCTGCTCCAGGCGATTGAGGTGCTTGAGCCCGGCAAGGGCGGGCTGCACGGCCAGGCGCGTGGTACACACGCGAACGGCCAACCCATCATGCGTCGCGTCGCGATCGAGCGCGAGCGGCGCGGCTGAGACCACCAATGTCGGATGCTGCCGCTGCGGAAGCGCGTAGCCGCGTTCACCCACGCCGCGACTTAGTGTGACGCGCACTACGGCATCAGGCAGGCTCGTGCACAATCGCAGGATCTCATCGCGCACGGCAGCCAACGCAGGCGGTTGCAGTTGCAGGCGCTCGCAGCCCTCCAGCAGGCGTGCCGCATGACGCGCCCACAGCGGCACCACGCCATCCACGACACGGAGCGTTTCAAACAGTCCATCGCCATAGGTGAAACCGCGATCGGCCGCGGACACGCTGCCTCCGTCGCGAAAATCCACCGAGAAGCGCGCGCTCATGCGGCGCCGAAGATCCGCAGCAGCCCACGGGCCTTGGCCCGCGTCTCGTCCAGTTCTTTTTCCGGCACGGAATCGGTGACGATCCCCGCCCCCGCGCGCAGCGATACATCCGGCCCTTCGGCCAGCAACGTGCGGATGAGGATGTTCAGGTCCATGTCGCCATTGTCGTCGACATAGCCAAGCGCGCCCGTGTACGCGCCGCGCGGCTCCTGCTCGATATCGCCAATGATCTGCATGCAACGCACCTTGGGGCAGCCGGTGATCGTGCCACCGGGGAACGTCGCGGCGATGACCTCACCCGGGGTGATGCCCTCCCTTGCGTGGCCACGGACGTTGGACACGATGTGGTGCACGTGGGCGTAGCTCTCGACCACCATCAGTTCATCGACACGCACGCTGCCCGGCACGCATACGCGCCCCAGGTCATTTCGCTCGAGGTCGATCAGCATGACGTGCTCGGCGCGCTCCTTCGGGTGCGCGGTGAGTTCACGGATACGCTCGGCATCATCGTCGCCCGGCACCCGCGGACGCGTGCCTGCGATCGGCCGCGTCTGCAGCACCCCTTCGCGCGACTCTACGAGGCGCTCCGGCGAGGAACTCACGATTGCCCAGCCAGGCTGTTGCAGCAGGCCGGCGAACGGCGCGGGATTCGCCGCGCGCAACGCCTGCATGAGCGCGGCGGGTGCCGGCGCTTCGGCAAATCGTGCACGCCAGCGCCGCGACAGGTTGACCTGGAAGGTATCGCCGGCGAGCAGGTGTTCGTGAATGCGGTTTACGCCTTGCAGGAAGCGCTCGGGCTCGTCCTCATCCACGCGCTCCGGCGCGGCGAGCGGCACGGCAGGCATGGGCGCGACGAGGTCGGCCTCGAGCACGTCCAGCCAGTCCTCGGCGCCCTCTTCCGCGATCAGGATCGTGCACCCTTCAACGTGGTCGACGATCGCCGCGGCGGGTGCCCGCAACGCGCACGCCACCGGCGCGGCGCCGCGGGGCGCCGGCAGGCGGAGCGATGGCTCGATCTGCGCGACGAGTTCATAGGCGAGATAGACCACCCAGCCGCCATGGAACGGCAGGCCGTCATCCACGCGCGGGCGGCGACGGGCTGCCCACGCCTTGTCGAAGGCATCGAGGAATGCGCCGGACACGACCTGTCCCGCCGAATCGCGCACGACACCGTCGGCGTGCAACGTCAGCGATGCATCGCCGCTCGCGAAAAGGATGTCGAAGCGGGATTGCGCGGTGCCGGTGACCGCAGAGGCGAGCAGCGCCGGGTACCGCTCCGGAAACAGCGCGGCCGGCGCGAGGAGATCGCGCCGGCCGGCCAGGGTTCGCGTGGAAAACGCCACGCAGGGATCAGACGCGACGGAACATGAGCGTCCCGTTGGTGCCGCCGAAACCGAACGAGTTGGACATGACGACCTGGAGGTCGGCCTTTTCGGCCTTGTTCGGCACGAGGTCCATGCCCAGCGCCTCGACTTCCGGATCGACGTTCTCGAGGTTCATGGTCGGCGGGATGATGCCATCGCGCAGGGCCAGGACCGAGAAGATCGCTTCCACGCCGCCGGCGGCACCGAGCAGGTGCCCGGTGACCGACTTGGTGGAGCTGACGGCGAACTTGCCCTTCTGCGTGGCGTGGTCGCCAAACACGTTACGGATCGCCTTGGCTTCGCCCAGGTCGCCCACGGGCGTGGAGGTGCCGTGCGCATTCACGTACTGCACGTCTTCCGGCTTGAGGCCGGCATCGTGCAGCGCGTTACGCATGGCGAGTTCCGCGCCATCGCCGCTCGGCGAGGTGATGTGGTACGCGTCGCCGCTCATGCCGAAGCCGATGAGCTCGGCCAGGATGTTGGCGCCACGCGCCTTCGCGAACTCGTATTCCTCGAGCATGAGCATGCCCGCGCCGTTCGACAGCAGGAAGCCATCGCGGCCGGTATCCCACGGACGGCTGGCGTGCTCCGGATCGTCATTGCGCGTGGACATGGCCTTGGCCGAGCAGAAGCCCGCCATCGCCGTCGGCGTGGTGGCGAACTCGGCGCCGCCGGCCAGCATCGCGTCGGCATCGCCGTACTGGATGAGGCGCATGGCCATGCCGATGTTGTGCGCGGCCGTGGTGCAGGCCGACACGAGGGCGATGTTCGGGCCCTTCATGCCGTGGTAGATGGAAAGGTTGCCCGCCACCATGTTGATGATGGAGCTCGGCACGAAGAACGGCGACACCTTGCGGGGGCCCTTCGCTTCGAGTTCGAGGGCCGTGGCCTCGATGGTGTGGAGACCACCGATGCCCGCGCCGGCGGCGACGCCGACACGGCCGGCGTTCTCATCGGTGATGACGAGGCCGGACTGGCGGAACGCATGCGTGCCCGCGACGATGCCGTAATGGATGAACGGGTCCATCCGCTTGAAGTCTTTCGCGATGGAACGCTTGTCATCGTCCGGCGTATCGGTACCGGCGAAATAAGCTTCCACGGCATCAAAACCGCGCACCTCACCCGCGATACGGGTGGCATAGGCGCTTGCGTCGAAATCGGTGACCGGGCCGATGCCCGTATTGCCTTCGACGACGTTCTTCCAGGCGGTGGCGAGATCATTACCGACCGGCGAGATGATCCCCATGCCGGTCACTACCACGCGTCGCTTAGTCATGCATTTGTTCCTTCACTGTACCCGTGCAAACCATACGCGGGCGCAGGTTACGGTATGCGGAAACGAAAACTGCGCCATGACGGCGCAGCTTCCATGTCGCTCGGAGATCGACGGGAGGACGAACCCCCGATCGACGACCAGTCAACCCGATCAGGCCTTGACGTGGGCCTTGACGTAGTCGACAGCCTGCTGAACCGTCGTGATCTTCTCGGCATCTTCGTCCGGGATCTCGCACTCGAACTCTTCTTCGAGAGCCATCACGAGTTCGACGGTATCCAGCGAATCGGCGCCCAGATCGTCCACGAACGAAGCGTTCGGTGTGACTTCATCTTCCTTGACGCCCAGCTGTTCGACGACGATCTTCTTGACGCGTTCTTCGATGGTGCTCATGTCGCTATAACCTCCCGAGGGGAAAAATCCGGCGCATTGTAGTGGCTAAGGTCCATACCCGCCAGCACGTGGCCGTGTCGTGGATAGCGCCCCGGATGGCCGGGGCGCGAAAGGGTGATTGTCTCTCAAAATTGGCCCGCTGGCGACTGCCGGGGCCGGCCGGTCAGGGCATGTACATACCGCCGTTGACGTGAAGGGTCTCACCGGTGATGTACTTGGCCGCCGGCGAGGCCAGGAAGGCCACCGCTTCAGCGATATCGCGGCCCTCGCCCAGGTGGCCCAACGCGATCCCGGCCAGCAGGGCTTCACGCTGCTCTTCGGGCAGCGCGCGGGTCATGTCGGTGTCGATGAAGCCCGGCGCCACCACGTTCACGGTAATGCCCCGCGAGCCGATTTCCCGGGCCAGGGACTTGGAGAAGGCAATGATGCCGGCCTTGGCCGCGGCGTAGTTCGCCTGGCCGGGGTTCCCGGTCACGCCGACCACCGAGGCGATGCTGATGATGCGGCCCTTGCGCGCCTTCATCATCCCGCGCATCACGGCCTTGGAAGTGCGGAATACCGAGGTCAGGTTGGTGTCCATGATCGCGCTCCAGTCATCCTCTTTCATACGCATGAGGAGCTGGTCGCGGGTGATGCCCGCATTGTTCACGAGCACACTGATCGCGCCCGAGGTCTTGGCGATCTCGTCAACCAGGGTGTCGATGGCTTCCGGGTTGGTCACGTCGAGCACGCGGCCGTGGCCGCCGTGCGCCGAAAGGCGCTCACCAATGGCCTTCGCGCCGCTTTCGCTCGTGGCAGTGCCGTAAACGGTCGCGCCTTGCTCGGCCAGCAGATCGGCGATGGCGGCACCAATGCCGCGGCTCGCGCCGGTGACCAGGGCGATCTCGCCCTTCAGGGAGTGGGTCATGGGGTGGTCCTGCTACAGGGAAATAGGGATCAGGCCTGGATGGCCGCGTCGAGGTCGGCAGGCAGGCCAATGGCCTTCGCGTCGATGGACTTGTCGATACGCTTGATCAGGCCGGCAAGCACCTTGCCCGGGCCGCATTCGAGCACATGGGTGACGCCGTTCGCGGCCAGCGCCTGGACGCATTCGGTCCAGCGCACCGGCAGGTACAACTGGCGCTGCAAGGCGCCCCGGATATCGTCGAGCGAGGCATGTACCTTCGCATCGGCGTTCTGCACCACCGGGATGGAGGGCAGCTGCCAGGTGATCGCAGCCATCTTCTCGCCCAGCTTATCGGCGGCGTCGCGCATAAGCATGGAGTGTGACGGCACGGAAACGGCAAGCTTCACCGCCTTCTTCACCCCGAGCTCGGCAAGGCGCGCCAGGGCGCGATCCACGGCCTCGGCATGGCCGGCGATCACCAGCTGGCCGGGCGAGTTGAAGTTAGCGGGCGCCACGATCTGGCCCTGGGCCACCTCCTCGCAGACCTGGGCGATCTGGGCATCATCGCCGCCCAGCACGGCGGCCATGGCACCCACGCCGGCCGGCACGGCCGCCTGCATGAGCCGGCCACGCTCGGCCACGAGGCCCGCGGCGTCCTTCAGCGAGATGGCGCCGGCGGCGACCAGGGCGCTGTATTCGCCCAGGCTGTGGCCGGAAAGGTAGGCCGGCAAGGCCCCGCCCTGCTTCAGGTAGACGCGCCATACGGCAACGCTGGCGGCCAGCAGGGCCGGCTGCGTGTTCTCGGTGCTGTTGAGCTTCTCTTCGGGGCCGTTCTGGCTGATGTCCCAGAGATCGACGCCCGCGCCCTCGGAGGCCTCATCGAAGGTGGCCTTTACCTCGGGATGGACCGCGGCCAGATCGGCAAGCATGCCGATGGCCTGGGAACCCTGGCCGGGAAAGACGATGGCGAGCGAGGCACTGGTCGAGGTCATGCGAGGCGATTCCGGTCGTTCAAACCGCGAATGGTGCCAGCAACCCATGGGCGAATGCACCATTCGCGAGGGTTTGGAGCCTGGAGGGGCACTGCCAGAACGGCGCCCACAATGAAAAACGGCGCACCAGGAGTGCGCCGTTTCTTATCCAGCCCTGCGGGCAGGATCAGTCTTCGACTTCAACCGCACCGCGGGTGTCGATGACCTTCTTGCCACGGTAGAAGCCATCCTTCGTGACGTGGTGGCGCAGGTGGACTTCACCGCTGGTCGGGTCGGTCGACAGCTGCACGCCCTTCAGGGCGTCGTGCGAACGGCGCATGCCGCGGGTGGACGGGGTCTTGCGGCTCTTGGCAACGGCCATGGCGAATCTCCAGCGAAATTACTTGTTTATAAGTCCGCGGAGGGCCGCGAACGGGTTATCGGATGGGTCCTGCGGAGAAGGCTCTTCTTCCTCAGGCGCATTTACGTCTTCAGGCAGCTCAGCGTCCGGGTTGACCGGAACAAGGGGCAATGCCAACAACAGTTCGTCCTCGATCGCGGCGAGCGGATCCAGCTTGCCGTCCTGCTCCAGGAGGAGCGGTTCGTAGCCGGGCGGAAGCGAGGCCTCCTCACGCTCTTCGACGATCAGTCCGAGACGGGTGTCGACCTCCACCGGGAGCTGGAACGGCTCCAGGGAACGCTGGCAGACCAGCGTGGGCGAAGCCTTTGCGCGAACGGCCACATAGGCGACACCCAGGTCATCACGACCGAAATCCAGTTCGTAGGTTACGTCGCCTTCGGGCGATGCCACCACATCAGCCAGACGCTTGAACGCCGACAGTGGGAGCTGGCCCTGGAACGAACGCCGCGCACGTACTTCGCGCCAAGCGTCCACGGACGATGGCAGAGTCACGGACATAATCGGGAGATGGTAGGCATCAATCTGCCTGAAGTCAACCGGTTAGCCACGGCAATGCACACGCCCTGGCATTTTTGCGGAGTGGCCCGGGTTTCGGGCAGACTCGCGCTGAGCGGGAAGTTTGCCGCAGCACGCCCAACAGGGGGAAGAGGCAGCGTGTTTTCCTTTGCATATTATGCACTTGCCGCAATGGCGATGATCGTCATCGGGCTGTGCGGCTGGCTGGTGGCTCACCACCGCCGCCGACGGAGGCATGGCGCCCTGCAAGACCTCATGGACCAGGCAGACCGCCTGGAGACCGACCTGAAGGACTGCCGCGACCGCCTGCAGAAGGCCCACGCGGTCATGCAGTTCAGTCCGGACCAGCCGGCCGTGGGTGAAGTCGAGGCCCAGCAGGCGGTGGATTCGGGGCTGCGGGCACTGCTGCAGCAGCGCCTCTGGATCCGCGACCGGGCACCCAGCGCCAGCCAGCGCGAACTGGATGATGCCGTGAGCGCCCTGGTCAGGGCCCGCCACCAGCTCGAACCCCGCCTCCAGGCGCTCGACGATGCCCAGACGGCGCTGGATACGGCCGTTCGCGAACACTTCCAGCCGGATCGTTAACCCTTGTCCCAGCCCGCCGTCATCCTCGCCTCGACCTCGGCCTACCGGGCCGCCCTGCTCCGCCGCGTGCTCGAGGCCTTCAGCCAGGCCGCGCCCGGCACCGATGAAGCCGCCCTCGCGCAGGAAGGCCCTGCCGCCCGTGCCGCACGCCTGGCGGAAGCCAAGGCACGTGCAGTGGCCACCTTGCACCCCGGGTGCGTGGTGATCGGCTCCGATCAGGTCGCCGACCTCCATGGGTCCGTGCTGGACAAGCCGGGCACGGTACACGCGGCGCATCGACAGCTAGAGGCGAGTTCGGGACAAGAGGTGGTCTTCCATACCGCGGTGTGCGTCATCGATGCCCGCGGCGACGCCCATGGCCACGTGGACGAGACCCGCGTCGTTTTTCGTACGCTGACCCGCGAAGACATCACCCGCTACGTCGAACGCGAGCGCCCCCTGGACTGCGCCGGCAGTTTCAAATGCGAAGGCCTGGGCATCACGCTCTTCGAGCGCATCGCCAACAACGATCCCACCGCCCTTATCGGCCTGCCGCTTATCGCGACGTCACGGCTGCTGCGCGCCGCGGGAATCGCCCTGCCCTGACGCGCGCCACGCACGCATCCACACCATGCACTCGTCCGGCAAACGGGGCGCTGCCATCCCAGCCCGCGCCATCGCTTCGTAGTAGGCGATGCGCCGACGTCCGGCGAACGCATCCACGCGGCCAAGCGGCCGCACGATATCGACGCGCGCGCAGACGGAACCCAGCCACGCACGCGCATCGTCGTCCCTTAGCGCGGTTTCATCGACGGCAAGGATCATGCGCGTGCCGGGCCGCGCATCCAGTGCGACCTCGTCCAACCCCCACGCGCGCAGCTGCGGCGCACGCCCGTGCTTGGTGTTGAGCGGGCTGTCGAGCGAGTAGACCGTTGCTGACGGTCCCAGGACGAAATGAAGCTCCGCCGCGAGCATGAAATTATCCGCAACCAGCACGGTGCCTGCGGGACGCGGCGGCAGCGCCGCAGCCGCTTCGCGCCACCCGACGAAGTGCGACGGAAACGCCTTGGCATTGGCGAGCACCAGGGCACCGCGCGGCGAGGCCGCAATACCGAGATACGCCAGGCCGGCAATCAGCCCCAGGCCCGAAGTGGCCAACGCGAGCACGGCAAAGCGCCTGGCCGTAACCGAGGCACGCGCGAGCACGGCGGGAACGGCCGCGCACAGGAACAGGTAGCCCGGCAGCGGCCAGTGGGCGCGGAAACGCAGGTCGTCGGCGAAAAGACCCAGCACGAAATACGCGACCAGGAACGTGCCCGACAGCGCCGCAACCACATCGAACGGTGTTTCGGCCCGGCGTCGCCACGCGCTGTACAGCACCCACAACAGCAGGCCATACATAAGTGGCGTGCAGGCAACGGCCTGCTCCAGCGGTTGCACCAGCGCATCCGCGTGAAAGGCCCAGGGGTTGCGTTCCACCAGCTGGAAGGCGACACCGGCACCACTCGCCCCCACGTTGTAGATGATGATGGGCACGAGCCCGAACGCAGCGACCAGCAACGCGACCCAGAGCCCCGACCTGCGCCACGTCGCACGCCCGCGCCGCATGCATGCGAGAAAGACCAGGCCGGCGAGCATCGCCATGGCGGCGCGATAGTGCGTGGCCCACGCGAGCGCAAGGCCCGCGCCGAGCAGCACCCAATCCCGGATACGATTTGTCTCAAGTGCTCGCACCAGGCCCTGTGCAGCGAGCAGGATCGCGAAGGTCAGTGGCACATCAGGGAGTGCCATGAGGCCCAGGCTGCCGACCAGCGGCAGGAGCAACGCAAAGGTCGCGGCCTGCCACCCTGCCCCTGCGCCCCCCATGCGGCGCGCCAGCGCGCCGACCTGCCACGGCAGCAGGGCGCCAAGCACGAGGAACGGCAGGCGCATGGCGAACACGCCGTGCCCGAAAACGGCCTCGGACGCACCAATGAGCCAGGCCGTGACCGGCGGCAGGTCGCTGTAGCCCCACGCAGGCCTCAGGCTCTCCTGCCAATAGAAGGCTTCGTCACCGAAGGGCGACAGGGTGGCCGCTATGACAACCTTGCAAACGGTGACAAGGACGAACAGAGCGAGGAATACGCCTCGCCAGCGCCGCGCGCGCACCGCTAAACTCGACGGCTCATCCATTGGCATGGCCAGGCCGGGGGGCACACGCAACGATCATGTCTGCCATTACTCCACTCAACGACGAAATGCTGCGCCACCGCCTCGATGCCGCGCTCGCGCAGGTCAACGGCGTACTGCTTGGCAAGCCACGCCAGGTGAAGCTCGCCTTCACCTGCCTGGTGGCCGGCGGCCACCTCCTGCTGGAAGATGTGCCCGGCGTGGGCAAGACCACCCTCGCCCATGCACTCGCCGCCACCTTCGACCTGGAGTTCCAGCGGATCCAGTTCACCAGCGACCTGCTGCCCTCGGACATTATCGGGGTGAGCGTGTACGAGCGCGAGACCGGCGCGTTCCGCTTCCACCCCGGCCCCATCTTCACCAGCCTGCTCCTCGCGGATGAAATCAACCGCGCGACGCCCAAGACCCAGAGCGCCTTGCTCGAGGCGATGGCCGAGGGCCAGGCCACGGTCGATGGCACCACGCACGACCTGCCAAAGCCCTTCTTCGTCGTCGCCACGCAGAACCCGCTAGATCTGGCTGGTACATTCCCGCTCCCGGATTCGCAGCTGGATCGCTTCATGCTGCGGCTGTCGCTCGATTACCCGGACCCCGCCGCCGAACGCGCCTTGCTGATCGGTGAGGACCGGCGCGACATGATGGCGTCGTTGCGTCCTCGCCTTGATGTCGAGGCCATCGGGCACCTGCGCGCGGCGGCGCAGGGCGTCAAGGCGACCGGCACGCTGCTCGATTACCTGCAAGCCCTGCTAGCGGCCAGCCGCAAGCACAGCGAGGTCCGCGTGGGCCTTTCGCCGCGCGCCGGGCTGGCTATCCTCGCGGCATCGCGGGCGTGGGCGATGCTGAGCGGCCGCGACCATGTGATCCCCGAAGACGTACAGACTGTCTTCATTCCTGCCGCGGCGCACCGGCTTGTCCCGGGCCGCGGGAGCCATCGCGAAGCGATCGCCCGCACTATCCTGGCCGAGACCGCGGTGCCCTGATGGAACGCGCGGCGCCTCGCGTGCTGGCCTGGGCGGAACGAAGGCTGCCCGCCCTCACCCGTCTTCGCCCACGCGAGGCGCTGCCGATCGTATTGCACCGGCGCCGCATCTATATCGTGCCCACGGGTTTCGGGGTCGGCTTCGCGGTGCTGTTGGGCGTGATGCTGATCGGTGCATTGAACTATGCGAACAATGCGGCGCTCATGCTGACCTGCCTGCTCGGTGCGGCGACGGCGGGCAGCATGCTCGTCGCATTTCGCGTGCTCAACGGCCTGGTCATCGGGACGCTTCGCGCGGATACTGCGCGCGCTGGCGAACGCATCCGCCTGTCACTGGATCTTTCGGCGAACCAGCGTGAGCGCAGCGCGGTACGCGTCGACGTCGCGGGAACCGAACACGCCGCCAACGTTCCCGGGGGTGGCCACGCGACCATGGAGTTTGCCCTGCACGCCGAGCGCCGGGGCTGGCTGCCGCTACCCCGCATGCGCATCCACACGCGCTGGCCTTTGGGGCTGTTCCGCGCATGGAGCTGGATCCACCCCGACAGCACCGTCCTCGTGTATCCCATGCCGGAAGCGATGGGGCCCTCGCCGTTTGAACCGCAGGGTGATGCCGACCGTGGTCGACCCAGGATCGGCGACGAACTTGCCGCGCTGCGCGATTACCGCCCCGGCGATCCGCGCCGGCACATCGCATGGAAGTTGAGCGCTCGCCACCACGGCCTGCTCGTGAAGGACATGGAACAGCCCTCACCGCAGGAAGATTGGCGACTGGATTGGGACAGCGTGCGCGGACTGGACGATGAGTCACGGATCAGCCGGCTAGCCCGCTGGATCGATGAAGCCCACGAGAGCGGCCGGCGCTGGAGCCTGAAGCTGCCGGATGCCTATTTCGACGTGGCGCACGGCGACGAGCATTACCACCGCTGCATGACCGCGCTGGCACTGCGACCATGACCCGATTCCGTCTTTCGCTGACGCAGAAGCTGGACTCAGAGCCACGGCTCGACCCACGCCCGTTCAGCCTGCTTTGCCTCAGCATGGCTTTCGTCCTGGCAACGCACGCCACGCACCTGCCGTGGTGGTTTTCCACGACGCTGGCCACGACGCTCGCCTGGCGCTGGTGGCATCGCCAACATGGCGGCCGCCCCGTGTCCATGTGGATCAAGCTGCCGATCGTCGGTTTGCTGCTCGCCGTGGTCATCGCCACCTACGGCACGATCTTCGGCCGTGAGCCCGGCGCGGCCTTCGCGACGGGCCTGCTCGTGCTCAAGACCCTGGAGACCGAGCATCGCCGTGACGCCCGGGTGGGCATCGCGTTCGGCGGCTTCGCGCTCATGAGCGCACTGCTTTTCAATCAGTCGCTGGTAGCGACGTTCGTGGTGGCGATCGGACTGGTGCCTGCCCTGGGCACGCTGCGCGCGATCGAGGAGCTTTCCCCTCCACGCGATGTCTGGCGCGGGGAGTTTGCGCCCGCCCTGCTCATGCTTGCATGCGCCATTCCGCTCGCCGCATTCGCGTTCCTTTTCATCCCCAGGCTTGAATCACCGCTTTGGGGCGCACCCAATCCGCCCCGTGCCGTGACCGGCCTTGCCAACACCATGTCACCCGGCGAGATGGCTGAACTACTGGTCGACGATACGCCAGCCATGCGCGTCGCGTTCGATGGCCCGATACCGGTCGCCGAAGCACGGTATTTCCGCGCTTACACGATGCTCACTTTCGACGGGCGGCAGTGGAGTCCGGGCTTCGGGGCCTACTCGCGAAATGGCGGCACATTCGAAGGCACCGCACGCTTTTTCTATCACGTGACGATGGAGCCCACCCAGCAACGGATCCTGCCCATGCTGGACATGCCCTCCACGGCGCCTGTCGATGCCTCGCTACAGTACGACCGCACCGTCGTCGCCAACCAGCGCGTGCAGGCCGCCAGGACCTATGACGCGGTGTCCGCGACGGGCTACACACTCGACGCCGGGATCAGCCCAGCCCTTCGCCGGGCCGCGTTGCAGTTGCCCGAGGGGACAGGCCCGCGTGCCAGGGCACTCGCGCAGGACTGGGCCACCCGGTTCAACCATGATCCCATCGCGATCGCCCGAGCGGCCCTCGGCATGTTCCGTGATGGCGGATACCGCTACACGCTCGCGCCGGCACCGCTCGGCGCCGACAGGATCGACGACTTCCTGTTCGGGACGCGCGAGGGCTACTGTGAGTACTACGCCTCGAGCTTCACCTTCCTGATGCGCGCCGCGGGCGTCCCCGCGCGCGTGGTCACTGGATACCAGGGCGGGTACTGGAACAAGCTCGGCTCGTACCTGCTCGTCCGCCGTTCCGATGCCCATGCCTGGACGGAAGTATGGATCGCGGGTCGGGGCTGGGCACGCTTCGATCCCACCGGTGCCGTGCGCCCCGAGCGTGTCAGCCTTGGCGCCGCCTCCGCCGCATCGGCCAGCGGCGAGGGCATGTCATTCTTCGACGGGGGATGGCTGCGTCCATTGCGGGACCGCTGGGATGTCGTCAACCAATGGTGGAACCAGGCCGTTAACGGTTTCGACGCGCTACGCCAGCGCGGCATGCTTCAGCCGTTCGGTATACGGCGCACCGATGTCGGCGACCTCGCCATCATCTTCGCCGTGGGCTTCACGCTCCTCATTGCCACCGCACTGGGGTGGGCCCTGTTCCAGCGACGTGAAGGCGATGCGCTGGACGCGTGGATGCGCCGCCTGCAACGCAAGCTTGCCAGGGCAGGCGTGGTGCGACGCACGGGCGAAGGCCCAAGGCATTTCATGGCAAGGGCGGCTCGCTCACTGCCTGCGCATCGAAATGCATTGGAAAGGTTGAGCGAGCTTTACTTGAGTTCACGCTACGCGCACGACGAACCGCCACCTGAACTGGTCAAGCAATTCCGGCAGGCGGTGAGGGAATTCCGGGCGCGCGGCGTGGTCAAATAGGTCATGGCGACGGCTGTGTCCGTCGCCTCCAGGAGAGTGACATGTCCATGTACAAACCGCTGGCCATCGCCGCTGCCACCCTCGCGCTGGGCGCGTGCGCCACGGTACCGCAGCCGCTGCAGGGCCAGTTCAACGATGTGAGCACCGTCAGTGCGCAGCAGGGTGGCGCGCCGGGAGCCAAGGTGCGCTGGGGTGGCGAGATCATCAAGACCGAGCCGGGCCCGCAGCAGACCTGTTTCTTCGTGCTTTCCCAGCCGCTCGATGATGAGGCCCGCCCGACCGCCAGCAAGGCCGAGAGCCAGGGTCGCTTCGTCGCCTGCCGCGATGGTTTCTACGATCCGGAAGTCTTCACCCGCGGCCGCGAGATCACGGTCACCGGCACCCTGCATGGTGCCGTCTCGCAGAAGGTGGGCGATTTCGATTACGCCTACCCGCGCGTGGAAGCCGACGTCGTCTACCTGTGGCCGAAGCGCGTACCGGTGACCCGCTACCCGCCAGGCTTCTACGACCCGTTCTGGGGCCCAGGCTGGGGTCCGGGTTGGGGTCCAGGCTGGGGCCCGTATGGCTATGGCCCGTGGGGTGATCCGTTCTGGTACCGCCCGCGCACGGTGATCGTGCGCCCGGCGCCGCCGCCGCGCCCGCACAGGTAACCGCCAACGAAAAAGCCCGGCTCGCGCCGGGCTTTTTCGTTATCCGATGAACCTCAACCTGGCGGCCAGTGCATCTGGCGGCCCGCCAGCAGATGGACATGGATATGGAACACCGTCTGGCCACCGTGGCCGTTGGTGTTGATCACCGTGCGGTAGCCGTCCTTCCCGAGCCCCTGCGCCCGGGCATACGCCGCCGCGGCCAGCAACAGCTTGCCAAGCAGCTCCGCATCACCGGGGACAGCATCATCCAGCGTGGCAATCGCCCGCTTGGGAATGAACAGCACGTGCACCGGCGCCTGCGGATTCAGATCGCGGAACGCGAGTACCTCGTCGTCCTCGTAGACGATATCGGCCGGGATCTCCCGGCGGACGATCTTGGCGAAAATCGTATCGGTCACTGCCATCTCCTAAGGGTTTCAGCCGAGCGATTGCCGGCTGCCGAAAGCGTGGGCCAGCGTGCCCCGGTCGACGAACTCGAGTTCGCCACCGAGGGGCACGCCGTGCGCCAGCCGCGTGGCGCGGATGCCGGCCGCCCGGGCCAGCTGGCCGATGTAATGCGCGGTGGCCTCGCCTTCGACGGTGGGGTTGGTCGCGATGATCATCTCTTCCACCTCCCCCTCGCCCAGGCGCTCCACGAGCAGGGGCAGGCCCAGCTCTTCAGGGCCCAGGCCATCCAGCGGGGAGAGCCTGCCCAGGAGCACGAAATAGTGCCCACGGAAGCCGGTCGCCTGCTCGATGGCCGCGAGGTCCGAGGGCGATTCGACCACGCAAAGCACCTGGCGATCCCGCGTGGCGCTGGCGCACAAGGTGCAGACGGGCGTCTCGCTGAAGTTACGGCAGCGCGTGCAGTTGCCGACGTCCCTCATGGCGGAATCCAGCGCGGAAGCAAGGCGCAAGCCTCCCTGCCGCTCGCGTTCGAGCAGGTGGAAGGCCATGCGCTGCGCGCTCTTGGCACCGACGCCCGGCAGGCAGCGCAGGGCATCGATCAGTTCGCCGAGCAGGCGGGAACCGTTGCTCATCGTGACGTGCCGCCTGCTTAGAACGGCATCTTGAAGCCGGGCGGCAGGTTCAGGCCCGACGTCACGCCGCCGAGGCGGCTCCGGCTGACTTCAGCGATCTTGTTCACCGCATCGTTTACCGCAGCGGCAACGAGATCCTCTGCCATCTCCGGGTCGTCGGCGAACGTCTGGCGGTCGATATGCACGCTGCGCACTTCGTGGCCGCCGGTCATGGTGACGGTCACCAGGCCGCCACCCGCGCTACCCGTGATTTCCGTCTTCGCCAGTTCTTCCTGCGCACGCTTCATTTCGTCCTGCATGCGCTGGGCCTGCTGCATCAGCTGACCGATTTGACCTTTCATGTTCCTGGCTCCACGGGTTTGATCGATTGGGGAATAACGCGCGCACCGAAGTCGCGCTTGAGCGCCTGCACGAGGGGATCCGCATCCATCGATGCCTCGGCGTTGGCCTGGGCATCGCTCGCGGCCCGTGCGCGGCGCTCGGCAGGGGTGCCGAGGTTGCCGCCTTCCGCGACGAAGCGGAAGCGCACCCGGCGACCCAGGGCATTCGAAACCTTCTCTTCCATCTGGCTCGTAAGCGGCTCGACGGCAAGATGCATGTGTTGCGGCTGCAGGGCGAGCACCATGGCGTCACCCTCGAGCCCGCGCAACGTGCAGTTCTGCGCCAGCTGGCCGATGGGGCCGCGCAGGTGCGCACGCTCCACGATGTCGTGCCAGTCCGGCAGCCCGTTGGCATCGGTACTGATGGGACGCGGCGGCGCGGCGGGCGCCGGCGGCGGTGCAGCGGGGGCGGCGGTGGGCGCGGGGGCGCGGGCAGCCTGTGCCTGGGCCGGTGCGGCGGGAGCCTGGCGTGGTGCCGCTGCAGCCGGCGGTGGCGACTGGCGCGTTGCGGCCGGGGTGGTGGCTTGCGCCGGCACGCTCCGCGGTGCGGGCGCGCCCTGCCCTGCATCCGCCGGGCGGAACGCGTGCATGCGCAGCAGCACCATCTCGAAACCGATGCGCGCATCCGGCGCCATCGGCAGCTCGCGGCGGCCGTTGGTGGTGATCTGGTAGTAAAGCTGCACGTCCTCTGGCGAGAGGGTTTCGGCGAGCGCAGCCAGGCCGGCATCGCTTTCCTCGCCGCGGTAGCCCGGCACCAGTTGCAGGAGCTGGATACGGTGCAGCACCGTGGCGAGATCATCGAGCACGCCGCCGAAATCCGGCGAGAACGAGGCGATGCGATCGGCCTCGGCCATCAGCGCGGCGCCATCGCCCGCTGCGAGCGCCTCGATCACGCCCAGTACCTGGCCACGTTCGACGCTACCCAGCATGGCGCGCACATCGCCCGCACGCAGCACGCCGCCGCCATAGGCGATGGCCTGGTCGAGCAGCGAAAGGCCATCGCGGAGCGAACCATCCGCGCCATGCGCGAGTTCAGCGATCGCCTCGTCGTCGTACTCGATGGCCTCGGCGCCGAGGATGTGCTTCATCTGGCCCGAGATCTGGTCGGGAAGCAGGCGCTTCAGGTTGAACTTCAGGCAGCGCGACAGCACCGTGACCGGCAACTTCTGCGGGTCGGTGGTCGCGAGCAGGAACTTCACATGCGGGGGCGGCTCTTCCAGCGTCTTCAGCAATGCGTTGAAGGCCGGCTTGGAGAGCATGTGCACCTCGTCGACCAGGTACACCTTGAACCGGCCGCGAGACGGCGCGTACTGCGCGTTCTCGATCACTTCGCGCACGTCGTCGACACCCGTGTTGCTGGCGGCATCGATTTCGAGCAGGTCGACGAAGCGGCCGGCATCGACTGCGGTACACACCGCGCATTCGCCGCAGGGATCCGCGGATTCGCCACGCTCGCAGTTGAGCGACTTGGCGAAGATACGGGCGATCGTGGTCTTGCCCACGCCGCGCGTCCCGGTGAACAGGTAGGCGTGGTGCATGCGCCCGCTATCGAGCGCATTGGTGAGCGCGCGAACGACATGTTCCTGGCCCACGAGTTCAGCGAACTTCCGTGGGCGCCACTTGCGTGCGAGAACCTGATAGGACATGCGATCTACCTTGGGGCGACAGTCGATTGTGCCAAGGAGACGTGGCGGGCGAAAGCGCCGGCCTGAAAAGGCGATGACCCTGCCAGCCACACCCCGGCACCCGAATCATCCGCTACCGTTGCTTCCTTCCGGACCTGGCGGAGTTTACGGACTATCGTCGCGGGGGGACCGACAGGGCCACCATAAAGACGTGAAACTGGCGGAGAGGGCGGGATTCGAACCCGCGATACGCTATTAACGTATACACACTTTCCAGGCGTGCTCCTTAAACCACTCGGACACCTCTCCGCACGGGTACTTCCTCTTCCCGGCATCCGTCCCGGCAAAGAAGCGGAAGGATAACGGCATGCGCCGCCCCGCACAAGCGCCTACCCCGCGGTGGGGCGCACCGGAGCGGGCTCGGGCAGGGGCAGGCGCTCGCCGGGGCGCGCCACGCGATAGCCTCGCGCCACCAGCGTCTCGCCGTCGGCGACACTGCCGTAGTGGTAAAGCGCCATGCGTGCGCGGAGCTCGCTCGCATATTCACGTTCGAGGTCATCGACGCCCGTATGCGAGGGGTTGCCGACCACGCCGCAGTCATGGGCGATCAACTCGCCGGAGGCACCGTGGAGCGCGAGTGCCTCGGGGACTGGCCGGGTATCGCCGGTAAAGACGAAGCTGCCGCGCAGCGCCAGCCCGAACGACGTGCCCTGCACGTGGTGGCGGGTGGGGAAAACGTCGAACCAGAGGCCCTCGTGCCAGAAACCACGGGTGCACGGGACCAGGTGGAAGGCCTCCCAGTAGTTCACACCGCCCTCCGCCAGGGCGCCCGGATAATCGGCCACCCTGCCCTGCAGCCACGGCAGCAGCGCGGCGTGGAGGAACACCTTCGTTCGGCCGCGCAGTGCTTCATCGAACCACAGGCGGAAGAACAGCCGCTCCATGCCCGCGACGTGATCCATGTGGGTGTGGGTGATGTACAGCGCCGCCGGCGGCGCGCCGTAGGTTTCCACGTAGCGATCCAGCGTGTCCGGCCCGCAATCGACCAGTAACAGGGGCTTGCCATCCCGCTCCAGCACCACGGCTGAGGAGCCAAGCTCCACGGCGTGTGCCGCACCCGCCCCGAGGAATCGAAGGTCGTAGGTCACGCGCGGAATCCCTCCTCGTAAGCCAGGACCACGGCGGGCCAAAGCACTTCATCGAACATGTCGCCGCCCTCGCGAGCACCCACCTTCACCAGCGAGCGCTTCAACCTGGCGAGGTTGGCCCGGCGCCAGCGCGCCGATGGCCGGCGCAGGCGGCCGCGATCGAAATCGATCAGGTACAGGCCGTCGCCGTTCACGAGGATGTTGTGGGCGTTGAGGTCCGCGTGCCATGCGCCCTCCCGATGGAAACGCGCCACGAGCTCACCGACCCGGCGCGCCAGCGCTTCGTTGAAAGCGCCATCGGCCACGCGTTCGGCCAACGTTCGCGCCTCGGGGATACGCAGCGTGATCAGATCGGCGCGATACGCCAGCCCATGCCGCACGTGCCTGGCGGCCAGGGGCGCCGGCACCGGGAGGCCACGGCGGGCCAGCTCCGCCAGCAGGCGGAACTCCCGGCTGCTCCGGGTGCGTTCGGCACCCGTGAAGAGATAGCTGTCGCCGAGCAACGCGGCCACCATGCCGCCACGCCGATAATGGCGCAGCACCGCCTCGCCCGCCGGCGTATCTATAATGGCGACGCCACCACGTCCGCCGGCCTGCGCGCGCAGCGCGCCCTGCCTGGCCCAGGCGTCCGGCGTGAACCAGTCATCATCGACTTGAGCTGCGCGGGCCGCGTCGAACAGAATCGTGCCGCCCGCGGCCTCCATTACTCGTTGGTCTGTCATCTGAAGGGCCGCCCGCCGGGCGGCCACCTATCCGGTAACCCGATCGTGTCCAGTCTAGCAAGCCGCCCCCTCCCGTCGGGAGATTCCAGCCTCTGCATCCTGCGGACATCCGCCATCGGTGACGTGACGCACGTGGTGCCGATCATCCGCACCCTGCAGGCGGCGACGCCGCAGACCCGGCTCACCTGGATCGTGGGCAAGCTGGAGCAGAAGCTCGTGGGCGACCTGCCCGGCGTGGAGTTCGTCCTGTTCGACAAGGGCAAGGGCCGCGACGGCGTGCGCGCGGTGCGCGAGGCCCTGGCCGGCCGGCGCTTCGATGCGCTGCTGCATATGCAGGTCGCGCTACGCTCGAACCTGCTGAGCCTTTCGGTGAAGGCCGACCGGCGCATCGGCTACGACCGGGCCCGGTCCAAGGACCTGCATGGGCTGTTCGTCAACGAGCGCATCCCCGCACGCACCGGTGAGCACGTGCTCGACGCCATGGCCAGCTTCATCGAGCCGCTCGGCCTGAAGCAGACCGAGGTGCGCTGGGATATCCCCGTGCCGGACGAGGCGCACGCGTGGGCGGCCGAGCAGCTGCCGGGCGATGTGCCGACCTTGCTGGTCAGCCCCATGTCGAGCCACACGGTGCGCAACTGGCGCGTCGACCGCTATGCCGCCGTCATCGACCATGCCATGGCCCGCGGCATGCGCGTGGCCCTCGTGGGCGGACCCTCGCCCGCCGAACGGGAGCTGGCTGACCAGATCCTCGGTGCGGTAAAGGCTCCGCCCATGGACCTTACCGGCAAGGACACGCTGAAGCGTTTCATGGCCCTGCTCGGCCGGACGAGCATGATCCTGACACCGGATTCCGGCCCCATGCATATGGCCAATGCGGCCGGCACCAAGGTGCTCGGCCTGCATGCGGCGAGCAACCCGCATCGCTCGGGGCCGTACTCCGACCGACGCTGGTGCGTGGACAAGTACGACGCGGCGTCACGGAAGTTCTTCGGCAAGCCTGCCGCTGAGATTCCCTGGGGCACCAAGATCGAGAAGCCCGGTGTCATGGATCTCGTCGAGGTGCCGGAGATGATCGATCGCTTCGAGGCCTGCGCCGATTTCCTCAGGATCCCCTTGCGGGGTTGATCAGAACGACTTCGGCTTCGCGCCGTAGTCCTTGTACGACTTCTCTTCGACCAGGGTGGAGCCGAGCTTCAGGTTGATCTCGCGCTTCACCGCGGCGCGCTCATCGTTCTCGAAATAGACGGAACGGGCGAGCTGGATGAAATCGTTATCGAATTCCTGCGCCTTTTCCTTCACGCGGATGCGGTCTTCGATATCCCACAGGCGCTTGTTCACCGCCAGCAGCCGGCCGGTCTCGTCCTTGATGTCCGTCTTCGAGGCGGCATGGTTCGCCCAGGTGGTCTCAAGCAATTCGAGCTCATTGCGGACGTTGGCCAGCTTGGCCTCGTCCTTGATCTCCTGCAGCTTGATCTGAAGGATGGTCATCTTGTCGATAAGCTCACCGTAAGACACCGGGGTTTCGATCAGGCTCATGGGGCGCTCTCCGTCAGGTCAGGCGCGGGAGGTTAGCAGTTTTGGCTGGGCTACAGCGACACGAGCCCGAACGTATCCAGCAATAGGACGACGTTGAGCGCGAGCACGACCAGCGCCGAGATCACCGCCAGCACGGTCGTCGCCGCGCTTATCCGGAATGCGCCCATGATCCGCCGGCGGGCCGAGAACCACACCAGCGCGATCATCGGGAACGGGAGGGCGATGCTCAGCGCCACCTGGCTCAGCACCAGTGCCCGCGTCGCATCGACGCCTGCCGCGACCACGGCGAAACTGGGCACCATGGTGACCGCCCGGCGCAGCCACAGCGGGATCCGGAAATCCACGAAGCCCTGCATGATCATCTGCCCGGCCATGGTTCCGACCACGGAGCTCGAAAATCCCGAAGCGATCAGTGAAATGAGAAAAATCGTCGCTGCCGCACCGCCGAGCAAGGGCACGAGGGTCTGGTAAGCGGTCTCGATTTTCGCGACATCGGGGTGCCCACCATGGAAGGCGCTGGCCGCCATGATCACCATGGCGAGATTGATCAGGCCGGCGACCGCGAGCGCCAGCACGACCTCCAGGTTGGACAGGCGAATGATCCGCTGCCGTTCGACATCGTTGCCTGCCCTTACGCGTCGCTCGGTCAGGCCCGAATGCAGGAACAGCGCGTGCGGCATCACGGTCGCGCCGATGATGCCCACGGCCAGCGCCACCGCCATGCCGTCCGGCAGGTCGGGCTTGAATACGTGCAGGCCGACAGCCGCCCAATCGACCGGCGCGATGAACAACTCGACAAGGTAAGACAGGCCGACCACGCCAACGAGCGCGCCGATGGTGAGTTCCAGGCGCCGCGCGCCCTGCCCTTCGAGCAGGAGCAGGAGGTACGTGACGATGCCAGTGATGACCATGCCCGCGAGCAGGGGCATGTGGAAAAGGAGGGCAAGGCCGATCGCCCCACCGAGGAATTCCGCCAGATCGGTCGCCATGGCGGCCAACTCACTGACGACCCACATGACCCAGACCAGCGGCCGTGGCAGGTGCTGTCGACATAACTGGGCGAGATTGGAACCGGTCACGATGCCTATCCGGGCGGATAGGCTCTGGAACAGCATCGCGACGAGATTGGCCAGGACGACCACCCACAGCAAGGCGTATCCGTACCGGGCACCGGCCTGGATGTTGGTCGCGAAGTTACCAGGATCGATATACGCGACAGAAACGACCATCGCCGGGCCGGCGAACGGCGCCAGCGCGGCCAGCCCGCGGCGCCGGCCGTGCAGTACCTCCTGCATCACCCTGGCATCGCGTGCCTGCCTGACGTCTTGTTTCACCCGGTCGCCTGCGTATACGCACATCGCGTTCACGGGCATTACAGCCCCGGGAGCGTGCAAGGCGCGTGGAAAACCCTGCCCGCTACCCGACGGGCGAGGCTTCGCAAGCCATCGACGCGGCCGGGCTTATACGTGCAGTCCGCCAGGAGCCGCCATGACCACGATCACCCGCCATATCCCCCGTATCGCCGGGTTCCACGCCGCCCACCAGGACGACATCGGCTTCTGCATCCTGGCCGAGCTGGATACCGCGCCCGGCGAGCGCTGGCTCGCGCATTTCGCAGGTCGCTGTGACGAGACGTTTTCGAGGCACACCTCACCCGACATCCGCTGGGTCGAAGGCCGGATCTGGTTCCGCGTACCGTCGGAAGACCTTGTGGCGGAATACGCACGCCTGATTGTTGAAGCGGTGAACGCCGCCGGGCACGACGAGGCCGAGGAGCAGGAGCGGGAAGTCGAACGCGCGCGCGTCCTGGCGCAGAAGGCCCACGACCTCGACGCTCTGCTGAACAACGTCAACGCCGCCCTCCCAGGCTGGATGGAAGGGCAGCGCACCGCCTGAGGCGCTTGCCTCAGGGCGAAGGGCTTCTCGCACTGAACAACGCGACGCAACCCACGGTATCGACGCGCACGTCGTTGAAGCGGCTGGCCAGCGCAAGGCGCAGGTCATCCAGCGAATCGCGTGCGTTACCGAAGATGCCCTTCTTGTTATAGAACCCCATGAGCTTCACCGCCGTGCTCGTGCGCGGCACGCCCTGGGCGAGGATGGTGGCGCCGAACAGGGTGCCACCCGGCGCCAGCAGCGGGATGAGGTGGTCGAAGACCACGGCCTTCTGGCGAATGTCGCCCGCCAGGCAATGCAGCAGGTAGGTCACGCCGATCGAACCGTACGTCGTGTCGTGTCCTTCGATGGGCCTGAGCACGTCCACCACGTGTGTGTCAGGCGAATACCGCTCGACGCGGCGCGCCGCGGCTGCGAGTGAGTTCGGGTTGAGATCCATCAGGGTCAGGCGCGGCTCTGGCGGAAAGCGGCAGTGATCCATGTACCAGCCTGTGCCCACGCCGACGTCGAGATGCGACGCCGAGACGTGCTGGTTATACAGATCGAGGATGCGCGAGGTCGGGCAGCGCCACACCAGGGGATTGGAGATCCGGAGGACCAGGGTGTCGTAGATGGCAAGGGTGCCGGGCGAATAGACGGACTGGCTGTCGTAAGCCTTGGAGGACTGGGCGGGCATGGGGGCTTTCGTCGTGGGGTGGGGATCAGGGAGCCTCGCATGATGACGCCGCAGTGCACCATGCCGATTGCCGAAAATGTGCTTCACGTCCGTTTCTGGCGCCCTCTTGGCGGGCACGCTAAAGCCCGCGCCATCTCCGCCGATGTGCTCTGTACAGTCAGGGAATCCACCTCCGATGCCGGTCCAGCACGCTCGCCATCAGAACTTGCGCAAGGTCCTCGCCCAGCTCGAGCGCGAGGGGATCGAGGGCTATGCCGACCAGGCGGAGCACCTTGGCAATGTCACGGCCGGAAAACTCGCGGCCATGGACCAGGGCGCGCCGATCGACGTGCTCTTCTCCGAACACGTCGAATGGGTCCTCCACCGCCGACGTGGTTGGATGGACGAACTGCACGAAGACGACCCGCTCGAAGCCTGACGCCTGCGGTAGGAGCGCGCTTGCGCGCGATCCACGCCTCCTAGACCTACCCATGGTTAGGCTGCACGAATGATTAGCCCTCTGGCCATCTTCCTGCGCCTGGCCGTGGCAGCCGCCCTGAGCGGAGTCATCGGCATCAACCGCGGCCGCCTCGAATGGACTGCCGGCCTGCGCACTCACATGCTCGTTGGCGTCGGCGCGGCGCTCGCCCTCATCGTCTCCGCCTTCGGCTTCAGCGACGTACTGGGCAACGAGCACGTCGTGCTGGACCCATCGCGCATCGCGGCACAAGTGATCAGCGGTATTGGTTTCCTCGGCGCGGGAACGATCCTGTTCGTGGAGCGCGACCAGATCGTGCGCGGACTGACGACCGCGGCCAGCCTATGGGCGGTGGCCTCCGTGGGGCTCGCCGCTGGTGCCGGGCTCTACTGGGGCGCGATCATCGCGACAGCGCTTATCTGGGTCATCCTTGCCGTGCTGAAGCCGCTCGAGCATCGGCTGACCGGCAAACGCAGCCGACGTCCGCGCGTCGTAGCCACGCTAAGCGGCATCAACGCGCTAGCCGCATGCGAAACTGCTCTCGCGGATCAGCATCTTCCGTTCTCGAAAACCGTGCTGCGCCGCCAGCCGGATGGTGATGACCGCGTCACGATCCTGTTCGCCAAGCCAGTACGAAGGGAGCAGCTTGCCGCGCTCGCCGATGCGATGCGCGGTGTGGAGGGGGTTACGTCGGTGACGTATGAGGGTTGAGTACTCGCGCAAGACTCCGATCTTCCGTAAGCCGCACCCGCCCAGTGCTGACACCGACTGCTTGCGACGCGCCATCCACCGCGGGCAAGCGCAGCGCTGACAGCGACTAATGGCAAACTCTGGCTTGCACGCAACGCCACGGTGCCTATGATCGGAAGCAAGTCCAGCCGCCCATGTGCCTCCCATCGACGTGAACGTACGCACCAACATCTCGGAACGCATCGCCCAGGTCGAAGCCATCCTACCGACGCTCGCAACAAAGGCGGATATCGGCGAAGTGCGGGCGGATCTCCACAAGGCCATCGCAACGACCAATGCCTGGATGATCGCGACGGTGATCAGTCTGTTCCTGGGCTTCTCGGGCCTTTTCCTGGCCGTCAATTCTGCATCACGCGCATCAAGCACCTCGCCCGCCGCGTCATCGGCGATACCACCGATGATCATCCAGGTGCCAGCCTATGTGCAGGCAAGCGGTACGCGGTTACCTCCGCACTAATGCGCGCTAAGCCCGGGCTTCTTCGCGGATGCCGACATCACGCTGTCTATCCATGGAACATATCGTGAGATCCGCACGGCATACACGATGACGCCGTAGAGACCTTCGACGAACGGCCGGTCCGGCGTCCATGTCTTCCAGAATGGGTGGTTCTTCGGATACCTGCTCCAGGAAGCCAGTCCGATCAGTTGCTTCGCGTTTCCTTCCCCGACGAACAACGGACCACCGCTGTCGCCACTTCCGGTGATCGCTTCCAGTGGTAGCGCGGAAGGGGGTGCATCGAAGCGATACCAGACATAGCGCTCATCGGACCCCAGGATCACATTGAAGCCGCGGCGCAGAACGGTGCGGTGCGAGCTGCCAGGATCCTGGCCCCTGGCACCATCGCCGGTGGCTCCCTTCCCCATGAGCGCCGCCGTCATACCGACCTCAGCGTCTCCTCGATAAAGCGGCACCGGTGCTATGCCGGTCACCGGCGATACGAGTTCGATCAGTGCGATGTCGTTGGAAGATGCGAGGAACGCGGAAATCCTGGAAAGGTCGCCCGATTTGAGCGCCTCATCGACCAGGGCGCTGGGCAGTTTCTGGTAGCCCGGATAAATGACGACGCGCTTGATCTTGCGCGCGACGCCGCCAATCGAGACGTCAGTCTCCATGCCCTGCATCTGCATGGGCGCTGCATGTGCGGCGGTGACGACCCACGTCGGTGCGATGAGAACACCGTGGCCCTCCCCGGGCAGGTCCGCCAGTGCGGGGAACGACGACGCGGGAACGCGATACTTCGCGTCATCGACGTCCGCCCGGGTGATAACCGCGCCAGCCGCGCTCGAGACCACCCACAGGCAAAAGACAAGAGTCCACTTCATGCTTCCATCCCCATCGTGCCATTCCATGCGGCGACCGACCTGGTCCCCTAAACGAAAAACGCCCAGCGATCTCTCGATCTCTGGGCGTTCAACGATACAGATAATGGCGGAGAGGGTGGGAAACAGTTCTCCCCTTCCCTCCCATACCTCACAGGCCCAAACCGGTGTACTGGTATGTGACCCGGATTCTTGGGTCTGCGAAGACCACCGTCAACCCCGCCGTTTATGGCATAAGGGAAGTCTTGGGTGCCAACACCGATGCCGGCGGCATCGGCACAGGAGCGCCGAGCACGTGCAGTTGGGCCCGCATCAATGTCACACCTAGACTTTTTACGCCCAAGGCGAAGAGTGCTTTTGTCCGTTTGATGTATCCGGCCTTTCTCAGCTCGTATTCGTCCGGGGGAACACCATCCGCCGCGCCATAGGTAGGCATGACGTTGAGGATGTCCTGGATGGAATTGAGGCTTTCCACCAAGGGCTTGAATCGGCCATCTGCAAAGTCGACCTTGGCCGGCGAATGGGCGAACTCGTTGCGGATGCGGCGGATGAGTTCGAGGTCATCGAACGCCTTCCGGTCTATCAAACCCATCCCGTATGCCATTTTGATTTTGGCCGAGAAGGTCGACAACGGACCGTTGGCGTCAAACAGGGACTTTTCGACCTTGCCTGGAATGGCATTTTTCTTGAAAACGACCTTGAAAAGCTCCGCAAGCCCTTCTTCGAGCATGGCAGCGCCCACCAGGACACATCCCCGGTCAGATTCTTCAATCAGGTCGGCGGCGGGTGCCGTCTCGGTCATACCACGCCCTTTTTAATGTTGGCCGGCGCATCATGACCAGCCACGGCTCCGACATTCAAGGCCGGCCTGGGCCGGCAAAAAGCTTTCCTTGCCGGGTCGGGAAGGCCCCGCTGCACTGGCACGGCGCCCCTCGCGTTGCCTGCCGACAAACCTCCCGAAAGAAGGAAGGCCGGCTAATGCCGGCCTTCCCACATCACGTCAGCCCTTGCTGGACTTCGGGTCGTCGGACCGCTGATAAGTCCGCTCCTCCTGGAACTGGCCATTTTCCTTGTGGATGCGGACCGTGGCGTGCTTGTCCGCCATGAAATCCTGCGTTTTCTGCATGATTTCGGCTTTGGTGTCAGCCTTGAACGTGGCACGCTGGCCGCCGTGGGCCGTCAGGTCCCAGCTGTCGCCCTTCTTGGTGATGTCATACCGTTTCAGAGTCATTGGATGTCTCCATGAAGTTGGATGACACCACGGCCGCCGCCGGTTGACGGCGTGCAGGGGGAATCGGTACCGTGGACATGCTCAACCGTCCCAGACCAACGCCACCTTACCGTGGTGCTGTTTGGGCACGCCGGCCGTCTGGTCTAGCCACCAGGCGGCTTTTTTGTGCCCGTCCTCAACATATCGAGGCGCGGTGACGGGGTCAACACAAGATATAGGGGATTTTTTCCAGCATCTTGCTGGCTCAAGAACTTAGAGGCGGACGCCTTCCGGAAGAGCCATCTCCAAAGGCACCGTCCCGGCCTCGACCTCGGCCACCGCCAGGTCCACGGTCAGCCAGAAGACCCGGGACGCCGTCGCGTAGCTGGTCCAGGCAAGAACGACGAGGACAAAAAACACCCCCGCCACGATGGCCCACCCGGCGGCCTCACTTCGCGTGGTCTGGGCCACACCGTTTCCCAGCACCCAGGTGAGCACCCACCAGGTCAGGCCGCCCCAAAGAAGACCAACGACGGCCTGTAACCGGGCATTCCGCGCGGCCGCCAGCGGCTGGAGTGCGGCAATGGCCGATTTGACCCCGGCCAGGCCCTCCTCGGTGGGACAACGGTTCCGGACAAAGACCGCAAGCAGCAGGACGGCGGTCCGCTTGACCCCATCGAGAGCCCCGCCTGCCGGGAGGCGGAACACCATTGTCCCCATCGCCATCAGGGCCGCAGGCCACCACAGTCCACCGGACGACGGCCGGCCCAGCGCGCTGTCGTAGAGCGCGATGGCCGAAAGAATCAGCCACCAAACCGGAACCATGAGGGCGGTCAGTCCCAACCGCTTGGCATTGAGACCAAGCCCCAGGAACAGGAAACCCGGCACATGCCAAACCGAGTCCATGACCACGAGGGCTTCGGGAGATTGCACCTTCACCCGCTTGACCAGAAGGTGCTCTGCAAACCTCAGCGTGTCGCCGGCCCGGTCAAAGACGGGATCCAGAATGGAGGGGGCCGGCGTGACCGGTTCAACCTTCACGGCTGGTCCGACCTCATGGTGTGGACCGGCTGGCAGCTGCCTGCCACGCACTCCATGACAAGGTCAAAGGAATTGCACGTGGCCCGGTAGCCTGTGCCATACCGGCGGACGTTGGAGCACTGCTGCTTGGCTGCCACGGTCTTGGCGCTCATCAGTTCTGCCGGGTCGCCGTCCATGGTCTGGGCGGCTGCCGGACCTGCCGGAACAGGAGGAGCAGAGACGGCGGCCGGGGCCGCTGTCACCGGGGCCGTGCTCCCCGCCCCCTGACCTGTCGCCGGACCGGCCACGGCCGCACCCTGCGGATGCTTGGTATTCCAGGCGTCTACGGCTGCCCGGAGGATGTTGCCGGCCATGCCGGGGCCGACATCGTCCCGAGTGGTCTTCCCGAAAGCGTTCTGGTGCTCAATCCAGGTGTGGGCGGTCGCCAGGGTGCCCTCGGGCGAATCGATAAAGGTCCACTGATAGTGGAAATCCGGGTTGGACGCGCCCCGCTGCTCGACCACCAGCGCCCGGTACATGTTTTCCTTGAAGGAGTCGCCCATGGGCATGGTGCACTCGACCAGGGTGACCGTGTTGGTGACCAGACGGCCACCCCCGACCGCACAGGCTGTGGCCATGCGGGGAGCGATGTAGGACGCCTGTCCACCGGGAAAGAGGAGCGAGGACGGCGGCGGCGGACCGCTGGGTGCGGTGGCGCAGGACGATAGAAAAAGGGGCAGCAGAACCGCCGCTCCCTGGCGAAGTCTCGGATGCATGGATTTTCCCCTGTAACCGCCCAAAGCCGGCGGCGGGGTCAGTTTACCCCGGTCCGCAGGCAAACCGGTCCCTATTTACTCCAGTGCCCCAGGACCCACTCCCAACGATGGGTCCCGTAGTCCCACCGCCAGTGGGCCCGGACCCATTTGGTCTTGCCGATGGGGCGAACGGTCTGGATATTCTGGATGCGGTCCGGCGGCTTCGGGGGCCGGGGAGGACGCGGTGGCTGGGGTCGCCGCAATGCCATCGGTACTCTCCTCTGGTGGATACAGCTTTTCTGAAGGTCGGTGGCGGGCAAACGGGCACCGGTTGCGCGACAGGGACCCTGCGTGTCTCCCTTTCGCCCGAATACCTCGCCTAACCTCATCGGGTCAAAAGAAGGCCGGTATGCCCCGGCCCTCCGTCGTCAACTCACCCCTTGCTGGAACGGGGGTCGTCCTTCCGCTGGTAGGTCCGCTCCTCCTGGATTTGGCCGTTCTCCTTGTGGATACGGACCGAGCCGACCTTGTCGGCCATGAAGGCTTGCGTCTTGTGGATGGCTTCGGCCTTGGTGTCAGCCTTCAGGCTGGCCCGCTGCGCGCCCTGGGCCGGTCAATGCCCAGCCATCCGCTTTCTTCGTCAGGTCATACCGTTTCATGGGGAGCCCTCGATGGGTTGCATGGGTACAACAGGCGGCCTCGGGTGCCGCCAAAGAAAAGGCCGCCCCTTTCGGGACGGCCAGAGGGTCAAGCTGCAATCACGTCGGGCGTCTTGGCCAGGGCCGTTCCGACCGCCACTCCAAACGACTTGTCGAAGTGAGACATAGCCATCTCGATGAAGCGCCCATGGTAGACGGCATAGAGCAGCCTGGTCTGCTGCTGCCCGCTGGGGAACAGGATTCCGAACTGTAGCTCACCGGAGACGACCTTCGGGCGGAGCCAGGCCTTTCCGCGCCACTGGTCCGGGGCGTGGGTGAAATCACCGTCCGAGTCGTACTTCCACGTCGTGACATGGCCCTGGTCGATGGCCTTCTTCATCGCGGCGAGAAGCCCCTGGGGATTGCTGGTCGTAAAGCTAAGCATGGTGTTTTCCTTTTGGGATGGAGGTCCCGGAATCCATGAAGCAACAACCCGTCTGGAATGCCCTGCTATTGC
Organism: Luteibacter sp. NPDC104163; assembly: GCF_055584245.1. Taxonomy (NCBI): domain Bacteria; kingdom Pseudomonadati; phylum Pseudomonadota; class Gammaproteobacteria; order Lysobacterales; family Rhodanobacteraceae; genus Luteibacter; species Luteibacter sp. NPDC104163. Next base: position 64,565 of record NZ_JBVJMK010000002.1, on the reverse strand, counting down.
CTATTGATGGTCAATAGGAATAATTTGCAGATGCACCCTGTCCCCAAGACTGGCTGCGCCGCGCGCCTCCGGGTGCGCGCCGGAGGGTTGAGTTCCAAGGCTCAACCCTCCTTTTTTTTGCCCCATGCCGGCGGCCGATTCCCTTCACACGAACCTTATGCCTGCCAAGGTCTCCCGTAAAGACTTGACAGCGACTTGATTTTTCGCGAAAAAAATGCTACTTAGTTCTTGTTTTTCTCGTTTTGAAAGGGACTTCGAAAAACAAGAACGAAGCTAGGGTTGCGATACTGACCGAAAACTGAATGAATCACGTCACCTTCTTGGCGCCCGCCCCGCCCTTCTTTTCCACGTCCGTCGACGCCTTTGCCGCTGCCTTGAATTCGGGAGCCAGGGCCTTGAGCCGGGCAACCAGTCCGGACAGGTCGTAACCATTCGGCCGCTTGCCGTGGTTGGTGATTTTTTCCACCCGCCGGACCAACCCCGCCTTCTCCAATTCGGCCACCTGTCGCTGGAGTTGCCGTTCGGAGATGCCGATGCGGTCGGCCAGGGTCTCCTTCTTCGACCAAGGATGCTTTTTTGCATCCATCCACCAGTCGATGAGCTGGAGAAGAATCGCAAGCTGGGTGCCGGAGAGGCCAAGTCGCCCTTGGGCCCGGAGCAGGATGGAGGGGATGATGACGAAACCCCGTGCCATGACCATCTTTCCCCACTTCGCGTCCGCCGAATTGGACGAGGGAGGCTTCTTCGGTTCGGGTTCCTGGGCGGGTCTTTTCTTTTTCGGGGTCGTCGTCATGGAGGTATCCTTGCGTCACGACTTCAATCTAGGGCCGCCGGGGCGCAGCCACAAGGATTCGCGAGGAGACATCCACGCCTCCTCCGACCGGGCGTAAAAGTCTCCTTCTAGGAGGAGACGGGAATGACCGGTAAGAAACACCACCAGACCCCACCACGGTTAGCAGGACCACAGAACCATAAGCGACTGGACACCAATGACCAGTCCAGGGGCACGAGGGGCACGCCAAGAAAGGAAAGTCTTTCCTAGACGGTCAGGCCCGGCTTTTGCAGCCGCTCCAGTTTTTCCAGCCGATGCACCAGCAGCTCCGCTCCTGAGTGGTCGACAAAGTCCTCATAAAGGACTGTGGTGTCCCGGTAATGGTGATGGAGGGCGTTGAGAACCTTGCGCAGTGAATCGAGCATGCGTTCCACTTTAGCCCGACTGATGCCGGAAAGCGGATGGGCCTTTTGGTCTACTGCGTGACGATGGTCCCGGTGGGCGATTCGCTTGTTCCGGTGTTCCCTGGCGAATTCACATTCCTCCAATGCGTCCGCACACAGGGCATCGACCCGGGACCGGAAAGCCATGTCGGCAATCAACGGACCAAGAGAGTGGATGGTGAGGTTCCTGTTGCTTCCGCTTTTGGCCGGGTCCGTCATCCGGGCAATCCCGAGCAGGACCCCATCCCATAGCTGGTCCTGGACAATCTGGAAAAACAGCCCTGCTGCACGGTTCAGGAGATGGACCGTGTCTTCGTTCGTGCCAAAGAGTTGCCGGTACTGGAGCCACACCACTTGCAGTTCAACCAGCTTGTTGTCGAGGACTGCCATAACCTCGCCAAGGTCCTCGCCCATGACTTCGGCAAACCTGTCCGGCCCGTCTGCGTGCTGCATGTTCAACTCCTCGCGGTTTGGGTACGTGTACTGAAGGACTGTCGGCCGTGCAGGCCCGGCACCACCAGAGGCATCCGGAAATCAGGCAGCGGTATAGGGCGCCGTTTCGGGAATACTCTGCGTAACGGACACCAGAGAGGGGAAGCGCAGCTCTACGCGAACCAGTGAAGACGGCGGGCGTTATCAAGAGGCCCCGAGGAAGGGATTATCCGTCAGACGCCGGCTTTCGCCTGCCAAGCATGTCGAGGAGCGCATTCGGGTCGTCCGGATTTCCAGAAGCTGCCTCGAACTCTTCCTTGCTCATGTTGTAAACACCCATGTGCCAGAAACGCTCCTCTGCTTTCCATACGAAATTGCCATCGTCATCGAGCCGCTCTGCTGACTGTGTAAAAACATGGTCGAAAAAGCCGAACTGCCGCTTCTTTCCGATTTCAACAACAAGGCAACACACGTTGTGGAAGGACTCGTCTGAGGCGTCAGCGTCGACCGCAACATTGAATCCTCCCAGGTCCTGCACGCTCGGAAAAACAATACCCTTTGCGTGGTTCCGGGCACGAATCGTGGCACCAAGGGCTCGGCTGAACATGTATCCGTTGCTTGACGCGTCAGGGTCGGCCAGAACGGTGGAGAAAAACCGGTCGATGTATATCTGTCGCTGCGCCTCATGGACAGGCATGTTGTTGAGGCCCCGCGCGATGGTCAGGTCCGGGTCTGCGCCAACGAAATGCATGTACCCGCTCTTTTCGACATTGGCATATTCCCCGATGACAGCAAGGAAAATTGGGGCTTCGTTCAATATCCGGAATCCAGCGAGCTGTACACGCTGGCCGACCTCTGGACGGACCTCCGCCAATGCCGTCTCTTTTCGGTTTGAAATGTAAAAACACGGGACGCCTTGGTCGTTCAGTCGCCCGCGCTTGGCATACGCCACAGGCGGATAGTCGAGCTCACCGACGTTTTTGTATGGGTCGGTTTCGATGATGCGGGCACGCCAGAAGATGCTACCCCGACCCAATTCAATCGACAGCACCGCGTAGTACTGAAATAACGGCTCGATGACGTGACAGAACTCGGCCTCGGTCGAAGATTCGCGCGCGCGGTTAAAGATACGGTCGCAGTCGTCCAAGTTCATGGTCAATGTCCCGATGTCGTGCCAGCATTGTGAGAGCTACCCAGATGGTCGGCAATGGATGTGCGGCGCAGGCGCTCGACAACCACCGCCGCCAGTTCCTGCCACATCCAGCCCTCCCACTTCGACGTGTCGGACACGGGCGCCAGCAGCCTGACCACCCTGACATGCCGGTGCTTGGCCGCACGCCACAGGGCCTCACTGTTCCGGGCGTTGGGGTCACTGACGGGCAAAAGCAGTTCGACACAGCGCCAGTGGCCTCGGTGAGCCGCGTGTAGGAGCGCAGTGGAGTGATGCGCGGCCGGGTCGACCTCCGGATGGTCGATGAGGGAAGCCACGGTCAGGTGGTCGCCGTCCCAGGCTGCATCCGCCAGGGCTCGTTGCAATTGGTGGTTCATGGTGTGGGCCTCCCTGCCCTTCGATGCTCGGCAAAGTGCCTGGCGATATCCCTGTCTATCGCAACCGGCCACGCCGTCAAGGGCCCGTATCGCGTTTCGTGGCAAGGTCTGGCGACGCTAATTTAGCGACGCAAAATCCCTGAAACGCGGTCCGGCTATCAAGCCGCCCCCGGTCCACTACCGGGCGCCTGACAATGGTTACCGGAACCATTGGGTGAAGCAGGCCTCCACACCCGCTGCACGACCTCCCCCACGGCCGCCGCGCACAGTCCGCGCACCAACCACCGAGGGCTGCACCATGGACAAGAACCGCACCGAAGGCACCAAGCACGAAGTCAAGGGCGCCGTGAAGGAAGTCGCCGGCAAGGTCACCGGCAATTCCGCCAAGGAAGCCGCCGGCAACATCGAAAAGAACGCCGGCAAGGTCCAGAAGGAAGTCGGCAAGGCCGCCGACGACGCCCGCAAGGGCAAGTAAGGTTACCCCCGCCACCGAAGGCACGGGCGCCTCCGGGCGCCCTTTCTTTTTTATCAAGGGGGAAGATGGGAGGTAACGGCTGTTTGCGCCGGAACTCAAAGCGCCACTGGGTTAGCCAAGACCGGCAACGATGCCATCGGCGATAACCCGGATGCTGGCCCATGCCTTCTGCTGCGTGGCATGGCCCTCGGGGTCCACACCGGTGGCAACCTCGCGGCCGGCCGCGTCGACCACCTCGAACCTGCCCCGAAAGCGGCCGTCAGTGGCGGCCTCAATGGTGAAACTGCAGGAATGTGCGGGCATCATACAATTGTACACACACGCTTGGTCACGGGCGTGAAGGACATAGCCGCTGGCCGCCGCGCAAACACCCGACGCTGTGGCGCGCCCGGTGCGTGGTTCACCTCAATCACGGCCTCATTGAGCCATTTTCCATGCTGTCTTGATGGGACGGCCGGCAGATTTCCGCTCATCCAGAAGACCGGACGAGCCCTGTGACGAACCACCTCAACCGCATGACCCGCATCAATCCGGAGGACCCGTATGATCTCGCCCTATGGGCGCTGGTCCTCGACGTCTCCCCTGCCACCGTGCAGGCCGCCGTCCACCAGGTCGGCACCGATGCGGTCGCAGTCCAGGCCTTGCTTACCGGCCGACCGCCGGATCCAGGCGACGGCGACTAGGCCCAATCGCTCCAGGACTTCCTACTGCGGGAGACGCCCTGCGGGAGACGCCAGCGTCCTTGCGGGCGCCTGGTGTTTGGTCAGCGGTCCAGACCCTTGTCAGGGTCCTGCCGGCCCACCTGGTCCGGGTCGCCCTCTTCCGGGCCGCCACCCGAGCCCGGGGGGACCTGACCGGGGTCGCGGTCGGGCTGATTGGGCTGGCCACCACCACGCTGGCCGGGGTCCTTGCCCGGGTCCACAACACCTGTCTCGCTCATTCTGGCTTCATCGCTCATGGTCGTTCTCCGCCGGTTGGGACTCCATGGGACGCCGACCGTCGTGATGCGGGCGGGAGGTCAGGGTTAGCAGGGGGTGAGCACCACCATCAGTCGGGGACCGACAGCCTACGGTTTTGCCACGTCCTCAATCTCGGCGACCTTTTGGAACTCCTGGAGGTATTCCGGGCGGTTTCTCGCCAGCCACTTGACCACGGCGGTCGACCCCAGGAGCTGGCTCAGATGTCCCCGAAGCAGCGTGAGGTCGACCACATCCCGGCCATACGTGTCCGACACCGTGCTGGTCTTCATCTGGAGTGCCGACAGTTCGCGCTCGACCCGGGCAAGGGAGGCCGCCGTCTCGTTTCGGCGCCGTCCCCGCTCGGCCTTCGGGGCGAGCTGCTCTTCGGGTGTCGCGGCAAGGAGGGCCCGGGCGAAGGGCACCGTGAAGTTTTGGCTGGCCTGCATGAGCTCAACGGCCTCAATCTGGCGGACAGGCTTGAGGAGTTTGAGGACGCCGACGGTCGCCGCCGGACAATGGGCGTCAGCCAGAAGGTCGGCGGCCTCCTCGCAAATTCCGTCCAGCAAACGGGCACGCTTGCGGATGGTTCCGGGCGTGCGGGCAAGGGCCACCGCCAGCCGCTCGATGGGCACGCCCGATTCAATGGCCCGCAGCACCATCTTGTGGTCCTGGACGGCGGAGATGCGGTTGACCAGGGTGTTGAAGGTGTAGGTGTCGTCCGCTGCCGTCAGCAGACACTCGACCCGCGTGGCCCCGAGCTCCCGGAGGGCCTCGATTCGCACGTGGCCATCGACAAGGTAATAGCGTCCGGCCGTCTCTGTCATGCGCTTGATGACCGGCAATTCCACCAGTCCCTCCTCACGGATGGAGGTGAGAATCTCCTGCCACTTGGCCGTGTTTTTCAGGGTCTTTGGCAGAATCTTCAACGCCTGGATGCGGTCAATGTCGACCTCGATGGTGGCCGGCGCAAACGAGGTCTTGAGGGCGCCGGCGCGGTCGTCTGGCCGGGCGCTCATGACAGCTTCCCCATCCGCTCGGCCAGCATCTTCGGCATGGTGTCGACCTTCTCGGCCTTGATGAGGGCGCGGAACTCAGGCACCGCGAGGAGCTCATTGAGGGCCCGGACACAGTAGGTGATGCGCTCGTAGACGTACTCCGCTTTCTTGGCGATGAGCCGCTGGCGTTCGGCCTCCTTCTCCAGAAGGCGCCGGAGGGACGCCGCCGAGGCCTTCTTGCGCTCGCCCTTGGGCAGGGAGTGGTAGCCCCGATTGAGCTGGCGGGAGTGCTGGCTGCGGGCTTCCAGAAGCCGGCGCAGGCGGCCTAGCCGCTTGCCCCGGATGCCCTGGTCGTACGCATCGTTGAGCAGCGTCTGGATTTCCGGTGTGGTGGCCTTGGCAATGCTGATGGCCATCGACAGGCTGACAACACCGGTCTGCACACCGACCAGCAAGCGCTCCTCCCCCTTGTCGAGGAGGGTGCCGACCATGTTGACCCAGGAGCCGCTCGTCCCGATGAGCTCACCGATTTCATTGTCGGTGTGCCCCCGGTCACGAAGGCGCCCGACCTCCCTCATGATTTCAATCGGTGCTGGCGAGCGCCGGGCGATGTTCTCCACAAGGCTCATCACAAGACAGTCTTCCTCGTCGGCATCGATGAAGAAGGCCGGCACATGGGTGTGACCGAGTGCACTCAGAGCCTCGATGCGCCCCTGCCCGCAGACCAGGCCGTAGCGCGTCTCCCCACCGCTCTGGCGTGGGGCCACGGTGACCGGGCGGCGCAGGCCGGTTGTGCGGATGCTCTCCGTGATGGAACGGTGCTGGACGCGGTCGCGGGTGCGGGGATTGAGGATGTCGATGCTGGCGATGGGGATGGAGTGGACATTGGCATCGTTCCGGTAGTTGGGTTTCATGCAGCCTCCGGGTAACGGGCGCGCGCGGCCAGGCGGCCGAGGGCATCGAGTGAGTCCTGCCGGTATCCATCGATGAGGGGAGAGTTCTCAAAGCCCAGATGCCGTGGCCACATGCCAAGGTCCAGGCGGGGAATGAGGTAGTAGTCGTGGACGGCTGCATGCGACGGGTCAAGCCGGCAGGCCAGCGTCAGGTCGGGCCGGAGCACCGCATCGAAATGCACTCGCCAGCGCAAGGACCCGTCGGGGTGTTCGGTGCAGCGGGCAAGCACAACAGACAGGGTCCATTCGTGGTTGATGCAAAGAAGGTCCGTGCCCGTGTGCCGCTCGACCCGGCCGTGGGCTTTCAGGGCCGAGACCACGCTGTCGATGACCTCGGGCCGCCAGGCGCGGAGTTGGCGGTTGATGTCGAGGTAATCGAAGTTGCGCCCGGGGTCGTAGTCGATGAGGCGGTAGGCCCGGACCAGACCACCGAAACGGTGCTGGTAGGCGGTGCTCGATGGCATTCCTTCCTGCTCATCGATGATGAAGCCCGACAACTCCCCGGTTTTTTCCAGAAGTGTCCGTAAGAGGTCGAGCATCCGGGCGTCGGACAGCTTTTCTGACCGCTGGGCAATGCGCCGGCGCACCTCGAGGAACACGTCCCGGGAGACGATGGCTTCAAAGGCCCCGTCGCATCTCACCCATTTTTCGGGTGGGTTCGGATGCGAGGGTTGCTTGAGCTTGCCGGAGCGCTTGGCGTAGATGTTCGACCCGATGTATTTCTCGTTGGTCAGCACCTGGTGGACACTGGCACGGCTCCAGGGCCGCTGCTGGTCGGTCAGCACGCCTTGTTCGTTGAGGCGCTGGGCGATGGCTGACTCGTTGAGGTCTTCGTCGACGAAAGCCCTGTAGATGTCCCGGACGATGTCGAGCTCGGACTCCGGCCCCGGCACCAGAATCACCCGGTCGGTCTGGATGCTTTTGCGCTCACCGGCCTCCAGGATGCCCTTTGGCCGGCGCTCCCCATCAATCAGGGCACGTCTCAGACCAAATCCGGCAGGCCCCGCCTGGCGAAAGCCCATGGCGGCCAGGCGGCACTGGCCGGCAAAGACCTTGGCGGACAGTTCCCGGCTGTATTCAGCCGCCATGCTGCGCTTGACGCCCTTGACGATGGTGGCAAGCGGGCTGCCATCGTTGTCGAAAGGTTCGGCCACATAGACGACCCGAACGCCCGCCTGGATGCAGCGGTATTCATAGTGGGCGGCCTCGTCAGCGTTTTGGAAACGGCCCCAGCGGGAGACGTCAAAGACCAGCACCGCCTCAAAGGGGGCAAGGCCGCTTTCGATGTCGATGAGCAGTTGCTGGAGGGCTGCCCTGCCCCCGATGTCGAGCCCGCTCTTGCCCTCGTCCCGGTAGGTCCGGGTGATGGACATGCCGTGGGCGGCCGCATAGGCATGGATGGCCTCGGACTGGTTTTCCGTGCTGTAGCGCTGGTGGTCCGTGGACATGCGCACGTACTCCGCAACCGGGGTTGCGGTCTCAGCACTGCCAGGAGCTGTGCGGCGTGACATGACTTGCGGCCAAGGACCCGGTTTGGCCGGGACAGGTCAATGACTGTATGCCGGTTGCTCGCGCGTAGGAAGCCTGTATCAATTCTGATACAGGCGCACGCAAAGGTCCTCACCAAGCGTGGGATAACCAAGAGATACCCGGAAACTGGGCCCCGCCTAGAGAGGGGCTTAATTAGCCTCTCCAAACTGGGATATCCAAGACGGTTCACTCCACAATTTTTGCCGTGCCGAGTGGCTGGCCTTCAAGTTCATACATCGTCCATTGGCTTCTTGAGAGTTCGGCGAAGTCCATGTCTTCGAGCTTGGCCGCCAGTTTCGTCAGGATGCGTGCCAGCTCGCCCCCCGCAGGGCCGGCGTGGAATGCGTTGCCCTTCAATTCAATGTCCAGAATCAGTTTCATGGTTCCCCCTTGCTTGTGGTGCCGACATGGTGGCGGCCGGGGGGCGGCCTGTCTGTCAGCGGAGGCCTACAAAATCCCTGAGCGACATTCTGTCGACCCCAGACTGGAGCGGCGCCAAAGGGGCCGAATCGGGTAAGAGTGGAGGGGAAGCCGCCCGCCCTTGCAAGGCTAATTTAGCTTTAGGAATAAGGGCTTAGCGTCTTTTGTATTCACTACAACCCTACTAATACACACCACAGGGAAGACGGGCGCGGGGCCATCAATCCAAAAAATCGAGACGATTCGGGAGCTTGAGTCAGGCAACCCCTGGATTTCATTGTCGAATTCGGTACCACGTTTCAGATCGATACCCACTCAGCCTTCGCCGCCGGAGTTGCAAAACCCCTTAAAAAAGCTATTGCCGAAAATGCCTGGAGGGTCACATTTGCCAAACTTGACAGGTGTTTGATCACCGTTTGACTGGAGGAAACGCGCAGACCTGCGCCCCCGTTTCTCCCAATCGAAGGATGTCCAGTGTTTTCCAGTCTTCAGAACCTCGCTGCCACGGCGTCCGCCATGGCCCGGCACTTCATCGTCCAGCTCCCCGGTGGCTACACCATTGCCGCCACATCGAGAGAGGACCAGCAACTGGCCCTCGACACCATCGATGAATTCCTGACCCGCCAGGAAGCCCGGGGTGTCGCCCTGCCCTCGTCCCTCACCTGCGCCCCCGTCATGGTCAGCCCGGCCGCATCCGTCACCGCCCAATCTTGGCCCCAGCTGCCGCCCATGGTCGATGTCACCCCGACCCCGGCGCCTGAGGAACGGCCCCTGTATGCCGAGGGGCAACCGACACCCTCAGCTCCACCTCCACGGCCACCCGCCCCGGAGGCACCACACCGGGACGTGTTCGGGAATGCGCCGCTGGGGGTCTACCAGCAGATTGAACCCCGGACCCTGTCGATGGCCGCGTTTTACTACCTCGAAGACATCGAGGCGCGGGTGTCGAAGGCAACAATGAAGGAGAGCCGGTTCATCCTCCGTCTGCTGCAAGACTTCGTCGGCGACCGGATGGTCCATACGTTCGACACCGACGACATGCGCACCTTCGTCAATGGCCTCAAAAGCTGGCCAAGCCATGCGGGAAAGAACAAGCGTCTGTCGGGCCTCTCCCCAAAGGGCATCGTCAAATTCGCCCGGGAAAAGAACCTGAAAGTCATCGCGACGACGACGTGCCAGAAGCACATCGACCACGCCCGGGCTTTTTTTCGCTGGTGCAAAAACAAGTCGTACCTGGTCGCTGACCTCCTCGCCGGTGCACGGCGCAATGCGGTGACCGCCACCGAATCCATCCGGAAAAAGGCCTTTGATGACGCCGACCTTCTGTCCATCTTCGACCGCGCACGGCTCGAAGGCTACTGGGAGCCGCACAAGTTCTGGGTGCCGCTCATCGGGTTGTTCATGGGCATGCGGGTCAATGAAATCTGCCAGCTGCACATCGATGATGTGACCACCGACCTCATTCCCACCATCCTCATCAGTGATGAGCGACCCGGCCAGCGCATCAAGACAAAAAGTGGCCGGCGCCTGGTGCCCATCCACCCCGAACTCATCAAGCTCGGGTTTCTCGACTACGTCCGGGATGTCCGGCAGATGGGTGCCCAGCACCTGTTTCCGGGGTTGAAGTGGGGCGAGAACGGGCCCGGTGAAAAGGTCGCCCAATGGTTCAACCGAACGGTGCTCAAAGCCTGCGGCATCATCACCAAACAGAAAACCCTCCACAGCCTGCGCCACACGTTCTGCACGGCTGCCGAACGAAAAAGGGTGGCCATCCACCGTATTGCCCGCATCGTCGGCCATGCGCCAAGCGGTGACGTGACCCTGGAGCACTACATCAATGAAGCGGAAGTCCCCGAGTGCCTCAAAGACATCAAGCGGGTGTCATACCCGAAGCTTGACCTGCCCCGGTATCAGTCCGACCAGTTCCGGGCGTACCTGATGCATGTCACCTCACCGGGTTATGAGGCAGGCAAACGGCCGTCCAAACGGACGCCAGAAACGGTCGATGAGGATGTGATGTCGATGCTGTGTTGAGCAGGATTCTGCGAGAAACGGTGGGTCAGGTTCTTTTCTGACCTTCCCGCTCGGTCACCATGGCAATGGCGTCGGCCAGCAGCCCGCGTTGATAGTCTTCCTTCTTGCGAATCCAGCGCACGAACAGACTCATTGCCAGAAGGCCCAGCAAGGACAGTGGCACGGACAACAGGACTTGGCGGCTGGCAGGACAACCCCCGATGAGGTGGAGGTCGCTGAGGGCCTTGACCGAGGTCAGCACGACGGCAATGGTGGCAAGGCTCACCTCCCCCTTGCCGAAGAAAAAGGTGTGGACACCCCGGTCGGAAAATAGGCGCTGTTCGAAGTAGCGGGCCACACTTTGCAAGACGGGCAGCGGGTAGACCGCGATGCCCCTGACCTGCTGTTCATGCAAGGCATACCCTGAGCGCAGGTGGTGGGCCTCGTTTTTCCGTAACCATTGCCTGTTGCGGAGGAGAATCGTGCCCACGGCCACCAGGGTTCCCACGCACAGGAAAAGCGCAACAATCGAGACGATGGCCGTCACCCAGTAAAGGATGGGGTCCGCTTCCTCGGTGGGGGACCGGCCAATCCAGAGGTCGACCCCGAACAGGATGGCGACAGACACGAAGACGGGTGGAAGACACCACCGGTAGACCGTGACAATGACCTTGCCCACGTCGAAGGAATTGCGGCCGGACCGGTAGCGCTCAGCGTTCGACAAAAGCTCGATGACGGCGCTGGCCTGTTCGAGGCTGATGTCCCCGGCGGGCGCCAGGCTTCCCTTGTCCATGTTGCTTCCCTGCGGTGTGATTTTGACCTTGTGGCCGGCGGGAGTTTACCGCTTCCGTGCGGCCCGCTTGCGCCCATCGGTTTCCCTCGGCTTGGCAAAGGCCGGGTCGACCATCCGAGCCTCGAATTCCTCGGCAAAGGCGGGCAGGGTCGTGCGGCACAGCAGGCACCAGTCCCTTATCTGCGTCCAATCCAGCCGTCGGATACCCCGCTCCGCCTCGCTGGCATAGGTCTGTGTCTTGCCCAGGGCGGCCACGAGAGCCATCTGGCTGATACCCGCGCGCATGCGAACGTCCCGCAGCAACTCGGCATAGATGCGGTTTTCGACCCGGTAGAGGCTCTTGTCGGTTTTTTCGCTCACGCCCATGCCCCGGTGTAGGGCCCTGAACGCTATAGCCGTGTTGCGTTTAGTTGATTTTCATTTATACGGATATCGTTTATGTCCTAATGCGCCTGCCCGGCCCTTACCGGGCCGCCGGGGTCAACGGGCGGCACCCGTCCCGGCGTCATTCAAACAGGGGCCATTGCATGAAGCGATTTTTGATTTCGACCGCTTTTCTCCTCTTCGCCGGATGTGCCGCGCAGGGCACCCACACGGACACCACCGCACTCGACCAGCTCAAGCCAGGCCGCTCGACAGTCGCAGATGCGGAACAACTGCTGGGCAAACCGCAGTCGGTGACCAAACGGCTCGATGGCGGCACGACGCTTGGCTATTCGTTTTCCAATGTCCAGACCGACCCGAAATCCATGGTTCCGGTTGTTGGCAGCTTCCTCGGGAAAGGCACGACGACCTCGGGCGGATACACCGCCGTCAACTTCGACCAGCGCGGCCTCTTCACCAACTACTCGAGCTTCCAGCGGAACTGAGTCCGTCCAACAAGGAGCGTTTCTGATGACTGTCTTTTGGCTTGTGCTTGCCGCCGCCCTCATGTTCTACGGCCGGTTCGGGACCGACCGCATCGCCAACCACAACTGGGCAGAGGTGGCTTTCCGTGCCTCCCAAATCGCCATGCTCGGGTGTCTCGGCCTCGCGTTTTTCAGTCTCTTCGACCCGCCCGCCCGCTCATCGCCGCCCATGCCCGGACCGGGCGATGATTTCTGGCCGACCATCGGCGGGCTGGTCGCGGCCGTAGTCGTCGTTTGGGTTGTGGGCATGGGTGTCATCCGCCTGTTTCGGCATCGCCGGTTGTCCCGGGATGAACTGGTGACCCCTGAGCTGACCCTGACCCTCGACCGGGCGGCGGGACGGGTCGTGGTCACCCCACGCGGGAACGTCGTTGCCCACCCGGTTGCCGTGGGCCGCATGGTGGTCGACGTGTCCCATTACGAAGACGACGGGCAGCAGCGGGCCCGGCTGTCTATCCGTCAGTGGCCGGCGGCAGGCTCGTTGTCCCCCGCAACCGCGCAGCGGGGCATGCACGAGGTAGTCCGGCTCGATGTCTGGAAAGACACGGCACGGGATGTCGTGGGCTGGCTGCGGTTGCACCCGGGCGTCGAGCTCGATGCCAACCGTGTGAACCGGGACTGGCAGGCCACCACGGACGCGTTGGTCCGGTATTGCCGGGAGCAGAGGCTGGCGTCCGGCAAGCCTGCGGTGGAGGTCTGGGAAGCAACGGACGGACCGGCTCTGTCCTATCTCGTCATTGAGGCGGACGGGCGGATGTATGGCGGCGTCGGTGAGCACCCGTTGATTGAGCGCCTGGACCCACCGTTGGTGTCCAAGGGCGGCAACAAGGTCTCCGCCTTCATTGGCGACCACCGTCCCATGTTTGCCCTGAGTGCCGACCAGGTGGCGACTGTCCAGCGGATGCACGCCAAGGGATTGCTTCTCGTGTCTCCCAGCTGACGTGTTCAAGGCGACCGGGGGCGGAGGGCAGCCGCAACCGGCGGTGGGGCCGGGGCATCCATGGGCTCGTCCGACCGCAAGCCGGCGGCCTCGACAATCCCGGCCGGCAACCGCTCGATGAGGGTGGGAAGCATGTCCGGGACAAGTCCGACCAAGGTGCGGGCCCGGTCAGTCAGCAACGGTTCGACCTCGGACACTTTCCGCTCGGCCCGTCCCAGGGCCACCCGGGCCTCCCCGGCCCGATTGCCATGGGTCGCGGCTTCCGATTTCAGGGTCTGGACCAAACCATCGGCTTTCTTTGCCCGCCGGGTCAAACCCGTTCTCTCCCCGGTTCCGAGATCCAGCCCCGTCCAGCCGGCGACCCTGATTTGGACCCGGTGCTGGTTCTCCCACTGGCGCAATGAGGCCCGGGCCTTGGCCCGCGCCTGGCGCATCTCGTCGGCGCGGTGGAGGGCGTCTTGCTGTGCGCTCTGGGCGCGCTCAAGCTGCTGGCGGAACCGGGTCTGTTGCTGTGTCGCGGTTTCAAAGGCAATCGACAGGGATTCGATGATGTCGGCCAGCAGCATGGCCTTTTCCAAATCGGCCCGCTCCTCGTCCGTTTTCGGGGCCCTGCCCGTGTTCCGGATGAGATTCGAGAGGGACAGGGCCTTGTCGAGGACCACCGTCCGGCCACCAATGAGCTTCCGAGCGCTTGCGGGTGCCTCTCCCTGCCCCAGCCTGACCCGGACACCGCCCGTGCCCTTCCCAGAATCCGGCAAGGCCCTTGTGGCGCCATTGGCAGGTCCGGGAGCCGGGACCGACGGCGTGGGCCCAATGATGGCCCGGCCGGCAATGTCGTCGGCCACGAGTTGCTTGAGCAAGGCCAGGGGCTCGTGCGCCCTGATGGCGTCGCCAATATCGGTCCGGATGCCCTTCCGCTCCATTGCGCTGACTGCCCGGCCGGCCGTGGGCTGGGGAGCCCGGTCGACACCCATGCGGACATAGCTCCGGTGGTCGAACGTGCCTTCGAGACCGTCAGCCTGGATGAACGCATTGCAGGTGGCGGCCCACTCCCGGTTGAGATCCTCGACAAAGGCGGCGGCCGGCCCTTTCAGGCTCAAGTGCCTCAATTTGTCACCGAACCCGTGGCCGCCCTCCTCACCGCCTTCCCCGATGTCAGCGAGGCGCCGCGTGGGGAAATACAAATGCGCGTGATAGCCAATGTCCATGTCTGCCTTCTCGGCGCCGAGGACGTCCACGGCGGCATCGCGATGCAGGCCAAGAGAGACGGGGGTGTGGAGCTGCTTGCAGATGTACCGCGCCATCTGCTCTGCCAATTCACCGGCACGCTCATCGGAGAGGCCCTTCGGAATCGGAATCCGGTAGTCCCGGGCAACCTGCGCATCTTTCCTTTTTTCGGCTTTCTCGACGCGGTTCCACAGCTGGGCGGGGTCCGTGGCCCATGCGGGCGCATTCGGCGGGGCAATCGTCAGGGCGCGAACAATTTCTTCCCCGATGGCGCGCTTGCGGTAGTCATGCCACTCACCGGTTCTCTCATCGAACAGGCGGAGGCCAAGACGGTACGCGGCACCCGCGACCGCTGAATGGTCCTTGCGGTTGTGGGAGGAAAGTTCGGGGCGGGCATGTGCGGTAAATGTCATTAAGGGTCCTCCGTGACCAATAAGCCCATCCAAGGGGGGGGGAAGAAGTGGGCCGGAGTGAGCCGGCCACCCTGGCATCAAAGCACAGGTCCGCCCGATGTCAAGCTTCCTTTACATATATAACCGAAACGATAATGGACAAAAGGCCGCAGGAATAATCCCACGGCCTTTGCTTTTGCTCTTTTGGAGGTGACCCGTACATCGGGGCGCTTTAGGCTTTTAAAGGCCTTTGCCTTAGCTTGAAGGCTCTGAGCGCAACATTGGAACAATGTTAATACGCGCTTTGGCTTGACTGAAGTCTCTTGACGGTCCCGAATTATTCGTTACAAGAAATCACGTGCCCTCTGAAATAGGATTAGAACCATGTCGCACAACAAAGCAAACCTTCGGTCCGCTTCAGCCTACTTCTCTTGGCTCATCTGGGGACAAGGTCTCATCATAATTGGTTATGTCGTGTGGCTTGCCACTCATAACAACCGTTAGGTCACAAAACTCTGAAAGGCGAACCATAGCCATATTAGTCCGTAAACCATTAGCCCAACCCATTTGTAAATTCTGACCTTCTGCGAGTCAGAGGACATCAAATTCAGGTAAACAAGCCACAAAACCACTGCTACTGCGAAAGACAAGGCGAACCACCTGAGAACTTTGTGGTCGTAGTGTTTGATTATGTAACAGATATAGCTGACTACTAGGAAGAAAACAGAAGCAGAAAACCATGCAACTTCCGGTCTTGAAAACTCGTTTTCCACTTTCTTCTCATCGCTGAATATGGCACCTCCAGCAGCCATTCCCGCAACACATGGAAGCGCAAAGGTCATATAATCGAGGAACTCATCTCCGCCCACAAGCGCATATCCAACACCTGTTCCCAAGAATATGGTGGCGATGGTGCTCAGATAACCTATAACCGTGGAGCGGAGAAGGAACTGCCCCAGTCCAGCCAGTTCCTTTCGAGCAGCTTTTCTTGCGGCTTTCTCCTTGTCCCGAAGGTTGGTCATTGACTGATAAAACCCCAAAACAGCCAAACCACCTAACACTACGTCAACTAGCGCGATAACGACCCCGTAAGACATACCGTTCCTTCATTTCGTCAACACGAACCATCCAGCGCCAATATCAAGGATTTCAAGGCAAATCCCACCACCTCATTTTCGCCACCTCCCCAAGCAACTCCTCCATCCTCGGCCGTCGGCTGTAAGTCCCGTGGTGTTCGTCCCCCAGCTCGTGCCCCACATAGGCCGCCCGGTGTTCCGATGACACCCCCGCCGTTTGCAACCCCTGCACGACCGATTTTCTCAGGCTGTGGAACCCGAACTTGCCCTTCTCCGGCAACTTGAGGTTTGCGTGAACGTGCCGGGTGAATGCCTTGCTCAACCAGTTTCCAGCGCCGTTGACGCCATCGACCTTGCCCCTGGGAAACAACCTCGTCTCCCCCGATGCTTTTAGCATCGCGACGCGGTCGAGCAGCCCCATGGAAATCAGTGCAGGGTGGACCGGAATAGTCCTCAACGATGCATCATTCTTGACGCTTTGCCCGGCCCCTTCGTTGGTAATGCGGATGCACGCGATGCCCTCCTCTTCCACGAAATCCGACAGCGCCAGTTGGCCGACCTCGGCGACACGGGCGCCGGTGTACAACCCAATCCATGCACCCCACCTTGCTGCCTCACTCAAACCCTCCAAGGCCTCCGGTGAGAACAGGATGCGGATTTGGTCGATGCTAAAGGCTTTGAACCCGAGCACCCGCCGCGCCCTTTTTTCCCGTGTTCTGTAGAGAATTTGGCCGGAGGCCGGGTTGTCGTCTTTTGCAAAAGCCGGGTAGTACCCGCGCGCCTTGGCCCAGTCGAAAAAGCCCCGAAGGTAACCCGCCTTGTTGGCGATGGTCGGTGTCTGGAGACCGGAGGCGCGCAACGCCTCAATCCACTGCCCGACATCAATCCTGCCAGCCTCGTGCAGCGGATTCTTTTCCCCATAGTGCCGGGCAAACCCTTCGACCGCCGCCGCCTTGATGGTGTGCGTTTTTCTGAGCGTGTTCGGTTTGATGTCGGCCAACCACTGGGCCACGACCTTGCCAATCGGCAGGGTGGGAATCTTTGACGTGGGGGCTGGAGCCGGGGACGGCACCACGGCCTGGGCCGCGCGCGATGCTGCATCCCGGATGGCCTGCTGGATGGCGGGCTCATTGGCCATGATGCCAATGCGCTCAACCGCACTCATGGCCAAGTCGTGGTCGGCCTGCCCGTTTGCTTCAATCTCCACCCGCCCGTCGGGGTGATGGATGAGGCGGTAATCGGTTGCGGTGGTGGTCCCGAGGATGTCCTGGATGGACGGCGCTCCCTTGCCTGACACGTGCATTCCCCTTGCTCGTCGGATGAGGCGAGCATACGCCTCCGCCAAATCCAGTGCGAGACGTTGAGCGGTCAACATGTCCTTGGTGCGAAGTGACCGTTTGAAGAACCGGCAACCAAACAGGGCTTGCAGGTCGGCGGGCACCCGCTGGCGAAAATGCCATGTCCCACTGGGTGCACGTTGGAGGTAATTCGGTAGGCGCATCGGGTCCTCGTGTGACCCGGTTTGTGACCCAACGGTTTTTCTCCGCCCACAAAAAAGCCCGCTTTTAGCGGGCCTTTTCGTAAAGTGGCGGAGAGGGTGGGATTCGAACCCACGGTACGCTTGCACGTACGCCTGATTTCGAGTCAGGTACATTCGACCACTCTGCCACCTCTCCGCAGGGTCGACGGCGGGCTGTGGGGCCTGCCGAGTCGGCAATGATAATGGGTCCTCAGCGCCGTGACAACAGGCTTTTGATGGGGCATGCTCGCGGGGCATAGGGACCGCTTCCGGCGGCCCTCCTCCAGCAGTCCAAGGCCCCCATGATCGAGTTCGGACACGGCACGCATACTGGCCTCCGCCGCCTGCGCAACGAAGACACCTACTACGCCGATGCGAGCCTGGGCCTGTTCCTCGTAGTCGATGGCATGGGTGGCCACCAGCACGGCGAGGTGGCCTCGGCCATGGCCCGCGACGGCGTCGTGGCGCAGGTGACTGCCGGGCAATCCCTGGTCGATGCGATCCAGCGGGTGAACGAGGCACTGATCGCTCGCTCGGGCGGATTGAAGGATGCGCGGCCGATGGGCACCACGATTGCCGCGATCCGCGTATCCGGACGGGCCTACGAGGCGGCATGGGTCGGCGATAGCCGCATCTATCGCTGGGCCGATGGGGAGATGCAGCGGCTTTCGCATGACCATTCGATCGTCGAGGCCCTGGTTGAGGCCGGCGAGCTGACCGAGACCCAGGCACGCAACCATCCCCAGCGGAGTGTCCTCACCCAGGCGCTCGGGATCACGGCGCCCGACCAGCTACACATCGGCCTGGCGCGTGGAGAACTTCCTTCGGGCGCGCGGCTGCTGCTCTGTACGGACGGCCTGACGGATGAAGTGGCGGATGAGCGCATTGCCGCGATCGTCGCGCGTACGGATATCGCGGCGCAGGAATGCGTGGATCACCTTGTGCTCGAAGCGCTCGCAGGCACCGGGCGGGACAATATCACCGCGATCCTGGTGCGCGCCGGGGGCTGATCGCGCGCAAGCGCGCTCCCACAAGGGCGCGATGCGATAGCCCCGCCTGTGGGAGCGCGCTTGCGCGCGATACCAGCGGACCTCAGTGGACCGTTTCTTCCGACTCGAGCGAGCGCCAGATGCTCTGCCCGCCAACGGCCTTGTCCAGCGCATCAAGCCGCTTCGCATGCAGTGCGAGCTCATCATCCGATGCGCGCAGCACGACGGGGCGGCGGCTGATCACGATATCGCCGAGCACGTCCGTCGCGGCGCTGGCGGCGCCGGCGTCGAAGACGAAATCAAGGCCGACCTGGCCCGAAGTCATCGCGATATAGACGTCCGCCAGCAGCTGGGCGTCGAGCAGGCCGCCGTGCAGGTCACGATGCGTGTTGTCGATGCCGAGGCGCTTGCACAGCGCATCGAGGCTGTTTCGCTGGCCGGGATACATCGTCCGCGCCATCGCCAGCGTATCGAGCACGGTGGCGTGATCCGTCACGGTGCCGTACTGCGGACCCAGGCGGGCCAGTTCGGCATTGATGAAGCCCACGTCGAACGCCGCGTTATGGATGATCAGCTCCGCGCCCTTGATGTAGGCGAGGAACTCTTCGACCTTGTCGCGGAAGAACGGCTTATCAAGCAGGAACGCGTCCTCGATGCCGGTGACCGCGCGGGCGCCCTCGTCGATCGCACGCTCCGGGTTGAGGTACGTATGGAAATGGTTGCCGCTCGGGCGGCGGCCGATCAGCTCCACCGCGCCGATTTCGATCAGGCGATGGCCAAGATGCGCTTCGAGGCCGGTGGTTTCGGTATCGAGGACGATCTGCCTCATGCCACCCTCCCCTTTTCCTTGAACAGGATGGCCTGGTCACGCGCGGCCACATCGACCCGCTCGTTTTCCTCGTGGCCGTTATGCCCCTTTACCCACTCCCACGTGACCGTGTGCGGCTGGGTCGCGGCATCGAGGCGAACCCACAGGTCCTGGTTCTTCACCGGCTTCTTGTCGGCGGTCATCCAGCCGTTGCGGCGCCACTTGGGCACCCACTCCTGCAGGCCCTGCATGACGTACTTCGAATCGGTCATGAGGTGCACCTTGCACGGCCGGTTCAGCGCCTCGAGCGCGGAAATCGCCCCCATCAACTCCATGCGGTTGTTCGTCGTGTCGGCTTCGCCGCCGGAGAGCATTTTCTCAATGCCCTTCGCACGCAGGAGGGCCGCCCAGCCGCCGGGTCCGGGGTTACCCAGGCAGGCGCCGTCGGTAAAGGCTTCAACAAGATCGGTCATGGAACTCTTCAGCTGATGTGTTCACGGGCGTGGCGCCGTGCGCCGGAGGCGAAGGTGCCAGGCACGGGCGCGGGCACCACGGCGGCGCGGGGCCGCAAGGGTACAGCCGCCGGCCGTTTTTTGCGCGCCACAAGCAGATAGCCACCGCCGATCAGTGACCCACCTATGGCGGTGCCACCGGCGCGCGGCCAGGCACTGCCGAGTCGGCGCGGCATGGATAGCTCGAAATCGTCCCGGACGAGGCGCTGGCTCCACCACCACGGCCAGGTCAGTCGCGGCCGCACGCCGCGGCTCTGCCTGGCCACCCAGGGCGACCAGAGGCCCAGCGGATGGATCCCGGCGATGGCGATCATGCCGCCCGGCTCGAGCACGCGGATGGCTTCGTCCAGCAGGTTGTCCTGGCGAGCCGTGGTCTCGAGGGCGTGGCGAAGGAGCACCACCCCGAAAGCCTCATCCGCGAAGGGCAGCGGCTCGAGGCCGCTGGCCAGCACGTCGCCCTCCAGGCGGGCGCCGGTGACGCGTACGGTCGCCCAGTGGCCCAGCAGCGGAATCGCAGGGGTCTCGGCGTCCAGCGCGGCGGTCAGGTGGAGTCCGTGGTCGCCCGTGCACCGGTTCAAAAGCGGCGTGAGCAGGCGGTTCTCGTCCGCAAGCAGCTTGCGGACGTGCGGCGTCGCATAGATGTCGGAGACCGGGCCAGCCATAGGTGGTCAGTGTAGTGAGGTTGAACAGCCACCGCACGGGTTAACGAGTCGCTAACGAGTGGGAAATACCCGGCTGATATAGTCCGGCCGCCCCTGCCCCGCCACCCTGGCTGGCAGGCGGCCAAACCACGGGTGTTCGCGCCCTATCGACGTCACGGAGTCCGCCCGATGCATTGGGTTCCCGTCGCGGCCTTGAGCGACAACTACATCTGGCTGGTCGCCGATGACGAGGGCAATGCTTTCGTCGTGGATCCCGGTGAAGCCGCCCCCGTCGAAGCCGCGCTAAGAGCGCGTGGCTGGACGCTGCGTGCCATCCTGCTCACGCACCACCACAACGACCACATCGGTGGCGTGTTCGACCTGGTGCGCGACCACGATGTCGAGGTGTATGCGCCACTGGATACGCGCATTCATTACAAGACCCAGATCGTGGGCGAAGGCGACAGCATCCAGCTGGATTTGCCGCGCGCCACGTTCCAGGTGCTCGAGGTCCCGGGCCATACGAAGACCCACATCGCCTACGCGGGCGAAGGCTTCCTCTTCTGCGGCGACACGCTTTTCAGCGTCGGCTGCGGTCGCCTTTTCGAGGGCACCGCCGAGCAGATGCTCGCCGCGATGGACAAGTTCAGCCACCTGCCGCCGGAGACCCTGGTCTGCTGTGCGCATGAATACACCGCGGCCAATATCCGCTTCGCGCTGAGCGTCGATCCGGATAACGGCCCCCTGCGCCACCGTCGGGACGAGGTGGCGCGCCTGCGCGAGGAGGGCAAGCCCAGCGTGCCCAGCCGCCTCGCCGACGAGCTCGCCACCAACCCCTTCCTGCGCGTGGACAGCGAGGCGATCGCCCGCTGGACCGAGGCCCATGGCAAGGAACACGCCACGCGGGCGGAGCGCTTTGCTGCGCTCCGCTCGGCCAAGGACATCTTCGCCGCATGAACGCACTGGTCCGCCGGCTGTTGCCGACCCTCATCCCGCTGGCGCTGACCGCCTGCGCTGGCACGACACCCCGTCCGGTGGCACCGGTCGCGCCGCTGCCCGCACCGCCCGTGGTGGATACGATGCCGGACGTGAACATGTCGCCGAAACTGGCCCGGCCTGCGCCGCCGGCGGATTTCTGGGGCGAGATGCGCGACAGCTTCGCGATGCCCGGCTGCGAGGCGGATCCGCAGGTCATGGCGTGGGCACGCACGTATACGAAGATGCCCAACCGCTTCGAGCAGCAGGTCAATGAGGTATTGCCGCTCATCGTGTACGCGCACAAATCCGCGATGAAGCACAGCGTGGCAGGTGAATTCGCACTGCTGCCGTGGGTGGAAAGCCAGTACCGCCACGTGCCCGGCGTGAAGAATCGCCCGGCCGGCATGTGGCAGATCATGCCGCAGACCGCACGCACGCTTGGCCTGCGCGTGGACAAGAATTACGACGAACGCCTGGACATCACCAAGTCCACCGAGTCGGTCATGTCGATGATGCGCCGCTACTACGACGATCTCGGCGACTGGCGCCTGGTGGATGTCGCTTACAACGCGGGTGAGTTCGGCCTGAAGAAAACGATCGACAAGCACGGTGGGCCGTCGGGTGACGATGGCCTGCCGGATGTGCCGATGAAGGCGAATACGAAGGAACACCTGGTCAAGCTCATGGCCATGGCGTGCATCATCCGCGACCCGGCGCGCTTCAACGTCCAGCTGCCGAAGCAGGATCGTGACGATGCGTTGCAGGTGGTGAAAGTCGATAACCCGCAATCGCTGGCACAGGCTGCGAAGCAGTCGGGCCTGTCGATGAACGATCTGCGCGACTTCAATCCGGCCTACCGGACGACCAAGGGCACGATCACGAACACGCTGCTGCTGCCGAAGTCGGCCGCGGACCAGTACAAGCTGGGCCCGGTGGATCCCGTGGCGGATGTGCCGGCCGCCGGTGACGACGACGACGGCGATGCCGCGCCGGCGAAAGCGACGAAGGCCTCGAAGAAATCGAAGACGGTGGCCAAGGCCACCGCGACGAAGGGCAAGGCGAAGGCGGCACCGAAGGACGATGCAAAGCTCATCGTCTACAAGGTCAACAACGGCGAATCGCTGTGGACCATCGCCCGCCGCCACCAGGTGAGCGTCGAACAGCTCATGAAGTGGAACGACCTGGACACCGCGGCGGTGAAGCCCGGCCAGGTACTGAAGCTCACCGCCTCTCGCTGATTTGTGGGAGCGCGCAAGCGCGCTCCCACAGGTCTCTCATCAGGACTGCAGCTGGACCACGTCCCACTGCACGTCGGCGCTGGTGTCGGCATCGTAATCCACGCCCTTGGCCTCGAAGCCGAAGAGCTTGATGAACTCGTGCTTGTAACCGGCGTAGTCGGTTTCTTCCCACAGGTTGGCCGTGGTCACCTTCGGCCAGAGCGCCTTGCACTCGGCCTGCACGTCATCGCGCAGCTCCCAGTCATCCAGGCGCACGCGACCTTCCGGATCGGTCTCGGCCGGCTTGCCATCGGTGCGATAGAGACGATCGTGGAACAGGCGGTTGATCTGTTCGATGCAGCCTTCGTGAAGGCCCTTCGCCTTCATGATCTTGAAGACCATCGAGACGTACAGCGGGATCACCGGGATGGCCGAGCTGGCCTGCGTGACGACCGACTTCAGCACGCCCACGTACGAGCGAAGGTGGAGGCCGGCGTGGCGCTTGGCAAGTTCGTGCGCCGTACGCTCAAGGTGCTCCTTCGCGAGGCCCAGCGTGCCGCGGCGGTACATCGGCCAGGTGGTCTCGGTGCCGATATAGCTGTAGGCGACGGTTGTGGCGTTGTCCGCCAGTACACCGGCCTTCGCCAGGGCGTCGATCCACAGGGCCCAGTCCTCGCCACCCATGACGGTGACGGTGTCCTTCTTTTCCTGCTCGGTAGCCGGCTCGACGGTGGCCTCGACGACTTCGTTCTTGTTCGTATCGACCGAGGACGCCTTGAATACTTCGCCCACCGTCTTCAGCGCCGAGCGCACCACCGTGCCCGGCTCGCCCATCGTCGTGCCTTCCGGCAGCTTGCGCACCGGGGAAGCGAGCGAATAAACGACCAGGTCAACCTTGCCGCCCATCTCGCTCTTGATGATCTCGATGGCCTTCGCACGGGTCTCGTTGGCAAACGCGTCGCCGTTGATCGACTTCGCGAACAGGCCCGCCTCACGCGCGAGCTTGTCGAACGCGTAGGCGTTGTACCAGCCAGCCGTGCCCGTCTTCGTTTCGCTGGAGGGCTTTTCGAAGAACACGCCAAGGGTATCGGCGCCATGGCCGAAGGCAGCCGTGATGCGCGAGGCCAGGCCGTAGCCGGTGGACGAACCGATGACCAGCACTTTCTTCGGGCCATCGGCGAACGCGCCACTGGCCTTGGTGATGGCGATCTGCTCTTCGACATTCTTCGCACAGCCGACCGGGTGGGCGGTGGTGCAGATGAAGCCACGAACCTTGGGTTGAATGATCACGGGTTGTCCTTTGACGCGATAAGACCGCCATTCTAAATCGGGACGCGGTCCATGCGCTTCCGCATGTTGCGGGGCAAAAAAAACCCCGCCGGCGGCGGGGTTTTTGGAGTACGACGGCCGCGAGGCTTACAGGCGGTCGTTGGCAATGACGATCTTGGCCTTCGCCTTGAGGGCGTCGATGTACTGGACGGTGACGGCATGCGCCATCGCGTCCATCATCTGCCCGCGCAGGCCATCACGCATCGCCTTTTCCACCTTCGACGGGTCCCCGTCGGTGACCTTGTCCACGGCGACCACGGCGTAGCTGCCCGTGCCGTCGGCGACGGCCGTCCAGGACGGCTTGCCATCGACCGGGTGCGGGAGCGAGAAAGCGGCCTGCAGGATCGCGGGCGGAACGTCCTTCGCCTCGGCCAGCTTGCTGCGCACCAGGCCCGTCGCGGTCTTCACCGGCACCTTGGCCAGCGTGGCCACGTCGCCGCCCTTGCTGAGCGCGGCGACCAGTTCGTCGGCCTGCTTCTTCGCCAGCGCGTTGACGCGCTCATCCAGGATCCGCTGGCGGATCGCGTCCTTAACGGTCGCGATAGCCTGCGGGGCGGAGGCATTGTGCTTGGCGAGGTGCATGATGATCGCATCGCCCTGGCCGACCTGCACCAGCGACGAGTTGTTGCCCTGGGTCAGGACATCCTCGGCGAACGCGGCCTGCACGAACTTCGGATCCTGGGTGACGCCCTCGCCACCGTTCCGGCCGAACAGCGGGCTCGTCTTGACCTCGAGACCGAGTTCCTTGGCGGGGACGTCGAGTGAACCGGGGTTGCGCTCGGCAAGGTCGGCGAGCTGGCCGGCCTTCTCGTTGTACAGGCGCTCGCCTTCGGCCTTCGCCCAGTCGCTGGCCAGCTGGCCACGCACTTCGGCGAACGGCTTGGCGTCACCCTCGCGGGCGTCGCGCAGCCAGATGATGTGATAGCCCTCGTCCGGCGAGAGGATCGGCTCCTTGCTGACCTCGCCCTTCTTCATCGCGAACAGCGCGCTGTCGAATGCCGGGTTGGTCACGCCCTTTTCGAGCCAGCCAAGGTCGCCGCCCGTGCGCTTGGAGCCCAGGTCGTCCGAGTTCTCGGCGGCCAGCTTCGCGAAGTTTTCCGGCGTGGCTTCGGCGGCGATCTTCTTTGCCTTTTCCAGCGCGGCCTTCTGCTGATCCGGCGTCGCGTTCTTCGGCACGTTGATCAGGATGTGCGACGCCATGCGCTGCTCGGGCTGGGCGTAGCGCTGCTTGAACTTGTCGTAGTACTCGTGGAGCTGCTCGTCGGTGGGCTCGCCCACCTTCAGGTCGGCCTGCTTCACTTCGAGGTACTGTACGGAGACCTGTTCCGGCGTGGTGTAGTCGGCGAGATGGGCCTTGTAGAAGGCATCGATCTCGCTGTCGGCAACCGTCGCATCGGTGAGCGACGGGTGCGGCAGGTCGACGAAACGCAGGTCACGCTGCTGGTCGTGCAAGCGGAAGAAATTGTCGACGTCGGCGTCGCTCACGAGCGTCGTGGCCGAGATGGCCTCCGGCAGCATCTGCGTGGCGAGGCTCTGGCGAACGCGAGCTTCGTACATCGCCGGGGTCATGCCCTGCGCAGCGAGGACGGCGCGGTAGGTGCCCGGCTCGAAGCGGCCATCGACCTGGAAGGTCTGGTCGGTGCCGATCACATCGCGCACGGCGAGGTCGGAAACCGCGAGACCGAGATCGGTGTTCGCCTTCTGCAGGAGCGCCTGGTTGATCATGCCATCCAGGACCTGCTGCTTGACCTCGGGCTTCTCGAGATCGGAAGGCTTGTACGGCGAGTTGGGGTTGGCCATGAACTGCTGGCGCAGCTCGTTGATGCGCGCCTGGAAGTCCTGCTGCGAAATCTCGTGGTCGTCGACCTTCGCCACGAACGTATCGGTATGCGAGACGAAGTACGACTCGATGCCGAAGAAGGCGACGGCGAAGACGCAGATGCCAAGGACGATGGCAGCGGGCCAACCGTGGATCTTGTTACGCAGGGCTTGCAGCATGATGCAACTCGCACAGGTGGCACCGGCAAACCGTTGCCGGCGGTAGATAAAGCAAAGGCGCCACACGGGCGCCTTTGCGGGACCATTGGCGGAGTGGACGGGACTCGAACCCGCGACCTCCGGCGTGACAGGCCAGCATTCTAACCGACTGAACTACCACTCCACTTCCCGTTGGTGGGTGCTGAGGGGATCGAACCCCCGACCAGCGCCGTGTAAAGGCGACGCTCTACCGCTGAGCTAAGCACCCCCTACGGTAAGCCGTTTAGTTTACGTGATCCTTGAGCGCCTTGCCAGCGGTGAAGGCCGGAACCTTCGAAGCCGGGATCTTGATCTCTTCATTCGTGCGCGGGTTGCGGCCCGTGCGGGCGGCGCGGCTGCGCACCTTGAACGTGCCGAAGCCCACGATGGCGACGTCGCCGCCGCTCTTCAGGCCTTCCTTCACCGCCTCGATGAAAGCCTCGAGCGCGCGGCCGGCATCGGCCTTCGACAGCTCGGACTTCTCAGCAATGGCGGCGACGAGTTCGGTTTTGTTCATTACGTGACTCCCTAAAGGTAATTCGGAACGCCGGACGGCGATCCCGGACGAAAATACGTCAGGTCAACGGACCTGCCAAAGGCATGATCGGCGACCCCGCGATGCATGGCGCCCTTGCGGCGCGGGCGATGGCGGTGTGGCCTTTATACCAGCGCCCTCCCCCCGCCGCAACACGAGCAATACCAACGTTTTCAGCGCAAGTGCATCATTCGGGGAGGCTTGCGCTGACGATGAAAAACGATTATCGCGGGTGATTAATGACAGGTTAGCGAAAACAAAAAGGGCGCACCGAAGGTGCGCCCTTTTGCCGCCGTGACGGCACGTTACGTCAAATCAATGCGTGAGCGACGGGGAGTTCTTCCCCTTGCCACTCTTGCCCGATTTGCGCGTTACCTCAACGGGCTTCCCGTCTGCAGCCTTGGACGGCCCCAGGGGACGTTCCAGTGCGAGGTCCAGCACTTCATCGATCCACTTCACCGGATGGATCTCCAGCGAGCTGGTGATGTTTTCCGGCAGGTCGACGAGATCCTTCCGGTTCTCATCGGGAATGATCACGGTAGTGATGCCACCGCGATGCGCCGCAAGCAGTTTCTCTTTCAGGCCACCGATCGGCAGCACGCGACCACGCAGCGTGATCTCGCCCGTCATCGCGACCTCGGAGCGCACCGGCACCTTGGTCAAGGCGGAAACCAGCGCCGTGCACATGGCGATACCTGCGCTCGGGCCGTCCTTCGGCGTAGCACCTTCCGGCACGTGGATGTGGATATCGAGCTTCTCGTGGAAATCCGGCTCGATGCCCAGGCCAGCCGCGCGAGCGCGGACGACGCTGAGTGCCGCCTGGATCGATTCCTTCATCACATCGCCGAGCTGGCCGGTGTGCACGAGACGCCCCTTGCCCGGGACCACGGAGGCCTCGATGCTGAGGAGATCGCCGCCGACCTGCGTCCACGCCAGGCCGGTGACCAGGCCCACTTCGTTCTGCAGTTCCGCACGGCCGAAATCGAAGCGGCGCACGCCGAGGTAATGGTCGAGATTGCTCGCATCGACGAGCACCTTGCCGGGGGCGGATGCCTTCGCCTTGGCGCCCTTCGCAGGTGCCTTGGCGACCTTGGCCTTCGCATTGGCCGGCACGGTACCCAGGGCAAGCTCTTTCACGACCTTGCGGCAGATCTTGGAGATCTCGCGCTCGAGGTTACGCACGCCCGATTCCCGGGTGTAGTAGCGCACGATGTCGCGCAGCGCATCTTCGGCCACCGCCAGCTCATCCGCCTTCAAGCCATTCGCCTTCAGCTGCTTCGGCAGCAGGTACTTCTGCGCGATGTTGAGCTTCTCATCCTCGGTGTAACCCGGGATGCGGATGACTTCCATGCGGTCGAGCAGCGGGCCCGGGATGTTGAGCGAGTTTGCCGTCGCCACCCACATCACTTCCGAGAGGTCGAGATCGACTTCGAGGTAGTGGTCGTTGAACGCGTGGTTCTGCTCCGGGTCGAGTACCTCGAGCAGGGCCGACGACGGGTCGCCGCGGAAGTCCATCGACATCTTGTCGATTTCATCGAGGACGAACAGCGGGTTCTTCGTGCCGACCTTGTTGAGGTTCTGCACGATGCGGCCCGGCATGGACCCGATGTAGGTCCGGCGATGGCCACGGATCTCGGCCTCGTCGCGAACGCCACCCAGGCTCATGCGGACGAACTTGCGGTTCGTCGCCTTGGCGATCGACTGGCCGAGCGAGGTCTTGCCCACGCCGGGCGGACCGACGAGGCAGAGGATCGGGCCCTTCATGGTGTTTACGCGCTGCTGCACCGCCAGGTATTCAAGGATGCGCTCCTTGACCTTCTCCAGGCCGAAGTGATCGGCGTCGAGGGTTTCCTGTGCGAGGGCGAGATCCTTCAGGACCTTGCTGCGCTTCTTCCACGGCACGCCGACCACCCAGTCGAGGTAGTTGCGCACGACCGTGGCTTCCGCCGACATCGGCGACATCTGCTTCAGCTTGTTGAACTCCTGGCGCGCCTTCGCGAGGACTGCCTTCGGCATGCCCGCGTTGTCGATCTTCTTCTGGAGTTCTTCAATCTCGTTCGTACCTTCCTCACCCTCACCCAGTTCCTTCTGGATGGCCTTCATCTGCTCGTTGAGGTAGTACTCGCGCTGGCTCTTTTCCATCTGCGACTTCACGCGGCCGCGGATGCGCTTCTCGACCTGTTGCAGATCCATCTCGCCATCGACAAGACCGATCAGCAGCTCGAGCCGCTGGCCGACGTCCGACGTCTCCAGGACCTTCTGCTTGTCAGCCATGCGCACCGACAGGTGCGCGGCGATGGAGTCGGCGAGGCGCGAAGGATCGTCGATGCCCGACAGGGTCGCGAGGATCTCCGGCGGCAGCTTGCGGCTCTGCTTCACCAGCTGTTCGAACAGCGAGACCAGCGAACGCGAAACGACATCGAGTTCGCGATCGCTTCCGGTGTAGATCGGCTCAATGACGCGGGCTCGCCCGCGCATCATGCCGGCCTCGTCCTCGAACGACTCAATCTGCACGCGCGACTGACCCTCGACCAGCACCTTCACGGTGCCATCGGGGAGCTTCAGCAGCTGCAGCACGCCGGCGAGCGTACCGATCTGGTGCAGGTCGTCCACGGACGGATCATCGATGTCCGGGCTCTTCTGGGCCACGAGGAGGATCTGCCGTTCGCCTTCCATCGCCTGCTCGAGCGCGCGCATCGATTTGTCGCGCCCCACGAACAGCGGGATGACCATGTGCGGGTAGACGACGACATCGCGCAGGGGGAGGACCGGCAACAGGTCCAGCGCGGCTCCGCTCGTGGTTTCTCTGCGATTCTTCGCCATGTGTAAGGGTTTTCCCTCAAAGAATGTGGGGTTCGCCCCGACACTGCGCCGGAGCCACCATGGTAGTCAAGTGGAGGTTCGCGAAGGGACCATCAAGGGCTACGCCTACATACAAAAACGGCCCCGGCGCTGTAAGGCGCCGGGGCCGTTCAAGTGTTACGGCGGGACGCGTCAGGCGGCGTCGCCGCCCTCGCCCGCGATCCGCTGCTGCAGGTTGCCGCGGTAGATCAGGTACGGCTCGGCCTGGCCATCGATGACGGCGTCGTCCACTACCACCTTGCTGACGTGCTCCAGCGACGGCAGCTCGAACATGGTGTCAAGCAGCACTTGCTCCAGGATGGTGCGAAGGCCGCGTGCGCCCGTCTTCCGCTTCAGCGCGCGCTTGGCGATCGCCGAAAGGGCTTCCGGACGGAACTCGAGCTCGGCGCCTTCCATGTCGAACAGCTTGCGGAACTGCTTGGTGACGGCGTTCTTCGGCTCCGTGAGGATCTGCACCAGCGCGGCTTCGTCCAGCTCATCGAGCGTGGCGACGACCGGCAGGCGGCCCACGAACTCCGGGATGAGACCAAAACGGACCAGATCCGCCGGCTCCACCTCGGACAGCATCTTGCCGACGTTCTCGGTACGCTCCTTGGAACGCACTTCGGCGCCGAAGCCAATACCGGTGGTCTCGGAACGCTGCTGGATCACCTTCTCCAGGCCGGCGAACGCGCCGCCGCAGATGAAGAGGATGTTGCGCGTATCGACCTGCAGGAACTCCTGCTGCGGGTGCTTGCGGCCACCCTGCGGCGGAACGGAGGCCAGCGTGCCTTCGATCAGCTTCAGCAGCGCCTGCTGGACGCCCTCACCGGACACATCGCGGGTGATCGACGGGTTTTCGCTCTTGCGCGAAATCTTGTCGATCTCATCGATATAGACGATGCCGCTCTGAGCCTTTTCAACGTCGTAGTCGCACTTCTGCAGAAGCTTCTGGATGATGTTCTCGACATCCTCACCGACGTAACCGGCTTCGGTCAGGGTCGTGGCATCCGCGATCGTGAACGGCACGTTGAGCAGACGGGCCAGCGTTTCCGCCAGCAGCGTCTTGCCCGAACCGGTCGGACCGATCAGGAGGATGTTGGACTTGCCGAGTTCGACATCGTCGTTCTTCTGGCGCGATTCCATGCGCTTGTAGTGGTTGTAGACGGCAACCGACAGCGCCTTCTTGGCGCGGGTCTGGCCGACCACATACTGGTCAAGCGCTTCCATGATTTCGCGCGGCTTCGGAAGCTGGGTACGGCCGGAGGCCGCCTTTTCTTCCAGTTCCTCGCGAATGATGTCATTGCACAGCTCAACGCATTCGTCGCAGATGAACACGCTGGGGCCGGCGATCAGCTTGCGCACTTCATGCTGGCTCTTGCCGCAGAAGGAGCAGTACAGAATCTTGCCGTCGTTGGAACGGCCTTGCCGCTCGTCGCTCATGCTTTGGGCCCTACTGAGAATCCAGATGCGCTTTGAGAATAGCACAGCACCCCGCCCCGGGAAGTCGGAGCGAAGTGCCGGATTTCACAAGCGAAAATACCTATCAAGCGGATTTGACGGTGTCGACCGTACGCTTGTCGAGCACCGAATCGATCAGGCCATAAGCCTGCGCTTCCGCGCCGCTCATGAAACGATCGCGCTCGGTGTCACGGGCGATTTCCTCGACCGTCTTGCCGCTGTGGTTCGCCAGGATGGCATTGAGACGCTCACGCATCGTGAGAATTTCACGGGCGTGGATCTCGATGTCGGTGGCCTGGCCGGAAATGCCGCCAGCCCAGGGCTGGTGGATCATGATCCGGGAGTGCGGCAGCGAGTAACGTTTGCCGGCCGCACCTGCCGCCAGCAACAGGGCGCCCATGGAGGCGGCCTGGCCGATGCACATGGTGCTGACATCCGGCTTCACGAACTGCATGGTGTCGTAGATCGCCATGCCCGCGGTGACGGAGCCGCCGGGGCTGTTGATGTACAGGTTGATGTCCTTGTCCGGGTTTTCCGACTCAAGGAACAGGAGCTGCGCGACGATCACGTTGGCCATGTAGTCGTCGACCGGGCCCACCGCGAAGATCACGCGCTCCTTAAGGAGGCGCGAGTAAATATCGTACGAACGCTCGCCGCGCGAGGTCTGTTCGACGACGATGGGCACCAGGTTGAGGTTCTGGATCGGAGCCATGGACATGCGGTCTCTCCTAGGTATGGGGCCCGGTTAGTGCTGGTAAACCGGCGCCTCAGGCGCCGATCGGCCGCATTACCTCGTCGAAGCTCAGTTCCTGGTCGCTGGACTTGGCGTTATCCGCCACCCATTCGGCCACCTGGTCTTCCATCACGCGGTTCTGCAGTCCCTGCATCAGTTGGGGGTCACTGTTATACAGTTCAATGACCTTTTCCGGTTCTTCATAGGTGGAAGCGATCGCGGCGAGCATTTCGCCCATGCGCTTGCGGTCCAGGCGCAGCTCGTTCTTGCGGGCGATCTCACCCATGAGGAGGGCGGCGATGACGCGCTTCTTCGCGAACGGCAGGGCCTGGGCCACCATCTCCGGCGACGGCTGCTGGCCGCGCGGCAGGTTGCCGGCCGCCAGGCTCTGCGCCTCGGCATTGGCCATGAGGTCCGGCACGTCCAGGTCCGGGTACGCCTCGGCGAGCTTCTCGGCCACTTCCGACTTCAGGCGGGCCATGAGGGTGGCCTTGAGCTCGCGCTCGAGGTTGGCGCGGACTTCCTTGCGGAAGGTCTCGACATCGCCATCGGCCACGCCGAACAGCTGGATGAACTCAGCATCCACGGCCGGGAGGTTCGGCTCCTGGACCTTGATGATCTTGAAGGTGACCTTGGCGGTCTTGCCGGCGAGTTCCGGGTTACGGAAATCGTCCGGGAAGGCGACGTCCTGGACCAGGTCTTCATCGGCGCTACGGCCGGTCAGGGCGTCGTCCAGAGCCTTGAACAGGGTGCCCGAGCCGATCACGCTGCCAGCGCGCTCCAGGCCCTCGGCCGGGAAGCGGTAGTCGCCGGCTTCGGCGGCGTATTCGAACATCACGAAATCGCCTTCCTTCGAGGCGCGGGCGACTTCGTCGAAGCTGCGACGCTGGGTGCGCAGGGTTTCGATCATCTTGTCGATGTCGGAATCCTTCACCTCGGCCTTCGGGCGGGCGATCTCAAGCGCGGCCACGTCGACCGCCGGGAATTCCGGCATGACTTCGAAGGTGGCGGTGTAGGCGATCTCGCCGTCGACGGCGTTGCCCGTGGTGTCGACCGACGGGTTGGCGATCGGCTGGAGCTTCTCCTGGTTCACCGCTTCGCGCAGGGTGCTGCCGATGAGGTCCGAGAGAGCCTCGCCACGGACCTGCGCGCCGAAACGCTGCTTGATCACCGTGGTGGGCACCTTGCCGGGACGGAAGCCCTTGAGGCGGACCGTGCGGCCCATTTCCGCGATGCGCTCGGAGACCTGCGTCTCCAGACGCTCAGCCGGGAACTTCACCGTGAGCTTGCGCCCGAGCTTGCCGACATTCTCAACCGAAACCTGCATGACCTCTCCTGAAACCGCCGCTTATCTGCGGCGCGATGGCGGCATCCGCCGCCTTGACCAAAACTGTAGGGATTCACCGCGAGCGCCTGGCCCCACCCCGGACCAGCCGGCGCTGACGAAAACCCCGCAAATGACTGCCCATTCTACGTTTTGCCGTCATACCGCCGCAACAGGCCTCACGGCCCGGTCCAGCGTCGGGGCCCGCCCCCTTCCGCTGCCAGCGAATCACCCGGATTGGCGAGGGCGCAGGCTGACATGGAGAGGCACCCACAGCCAATGCAGTCGCCCAGCCGGTCTCGCAGGTTGGTGAGCTGGGCAATACGGTCGTCGAGGTCCTGGCGCCAGCGAGCCGAGAGGCCCGCCCAATCTTCCCGGCTGGGCGTACGGCCTTCCGGCAGGCTCGCCAGCGCCTGCCGTATGGCCTCCAGGGGAATACCTACACGCTGGGCCACGCGGATCACGGCGATCCGGCGCAGGACGTCGCTACCGTAGCGGCGCTGGTTCCCGGCGGTCCGGAGGCTGTGGATCAGCCCTTTCCTCTCGTAGAAATGGAGGGCGGACACCGCCACCCCGGCACGGCGGGCCACTTCACCCACGCTCAGCTCACGCATCGCTTGACCTCAACCATGGTTCAGGTCCGATCCTGCGGCTTCCGGGCCACGCACGCAACCATGCGACACTCCCCACCCCCAAGGATCGACCATGAACGCGGGTATGTCTGACCCCCAGCTCCTCCACGCCGCGGCCTCCCCCGCCGAAGGCATCCTCGCCCCACGCTATCGAGCGGCCACGCTCGGCATGGTCGCCCTGATCTCACTGATCGCGTTCGAAGCCCTCGCCGTCACGACGGCGATGCCCACGGTTGCACGTGAGCTCGACGGATTGCGCCTGTACGCGCTCGCCTTCGGGGGTGTCCTCGCGACCAGCGTGATCGGCATGGTGATCTCCGGGCGCTGGAGTGACCGGCGCGGCCCGGGCCCTGCCCTTTGGACAGGCCTGGGCGGCTTCGTCGCCGGCCTGGTGGTCGCTGGCTTCGCCCATACGATGCCCATGCTGCTCGTGGGCCGGCTTATCCAGGGGCTCGGCGCGGGGCTTCTTTCCCCCGCCCTTTATGTCATCGTCGGCCGCCTCTACCCCGACTACCTACGCCCCAAGGTCTTCGCCTCGTTCTCCGCGGGATGGGTAGTGCCTGCGCTGATCGGCCCGGCGGTAAGCGGCCTCATCGTCGAGCACGTCGGCTGGCGCTGGGTCTTCCTGGGCGTGCCCCTGCTCGCCATTCCGGCCGCGCTCGGCGTGCGCGGTGCGATCCGCTCGCTTGACCCGCCCGTCGCTCACGACAACGACCAGCCCGGCCGCATGGTCAACGCGGTCGGCGCCTCGCTGGGCGCCTGCGCGCTGTTCATGGCCGGGCAGGAACAGGGCTGGCGCGCCGTTGCGCTTCTCACACCCGCGCTCGGCGCGCTGATCTTCTGTGGCCGACGCCTGCTGCCACCGGGCACGCTTCGTGCCGCTCGCGGCTTGCCCGCGGTCATCGGCCTGCGCGGTCTCGCGGCATCCGCTTTCTTCGGCGCCGAGGCTTTTCTGCCGCTCGCCTTCTCGCGCCAGCACGGCCTGTCACCCACATGGTCAGGCCTCGCGATCAGCGTGGGCGCCGTGGGCTGGTTTTCAGGCTCGTGGTACCAGGGCCATCTGGCGAAGATCTCGCGGCAGGCGCTGTTGAATCGTGGAACGGCATTGATGGCGATCGGCACGGTCGTCGCCGGGCTCGCGACGTTCGCCGCCACGCCGGTGCCCGTGTCGGTGCTCGGGTGGCTTACCACCGGGCTCGGCATCGGTATGGTCTACGGCACCGTGTCGACGCTCGCGCTGTCGATGTCCGCACCGCACGAACAGGGTACGAACGCGTCGGCCTTACAACTCTGCGAATCGCTCGCGGTCGCCTCGACACTCGCCATCGGCGGCTCGTTGTTTGCGGCATTACTCAACGTATCGCAGACCATGGCGTTCGGTGCGAACTTCGCCATCACGGTGTTGCTTTCGTGGTTGGCGAATGTGGTCGCGCGCCGGACGAACGCGCCAGCACTACGTTAAGCGAGAAAAGCCCTACGCAAGCCATCGGCCAGGATCGCCTGTTCGTCGGTGGTGCACGCCACTACTTTGCATGAAGGCAAATGACGCCTGCTACGCTGAAGGGCAACGCACCTCATGGATCGGGCTACCACATTGGACCGGAACGACAACGAGCAAATCCAGTTAGCCATCTCGAAGACAGTAGCCGAGACGTTAAAGATCCTGGAGGAAAGCGCGAGAGCACGTGATGAGGGCGCGAAGTTGCGCGCGGAAACCGCGAAGATTGAGGCCGAGCATCGTCACTACCTCAAGATCACGTTCATCACGCTGCTGGTGAGCGCGCTGGGTACTTGCGCAGCGGTCATCGCAGCGGCGCTCAAGCTAACCTTCTAGGCGCCCCGCAGCCGGGCGACCGATTCGACCGCCGAATGCAACGCGCCCCGGCATCATTGCGATACCGGGGCGCCTGGAATCACATGGTGCGAAAGGAGGGACTCGAACCCTCACGGATTTCTCCGCCAGAACCTAAATCTGGTGCGTCTACCAATTCCGCCACTCTCGCATCGCGGCGCCATTCTAGGGGCAGGCAAGCCGCCGGTCCACACCGGGCCGCGTGCCGCGGCCTGCCCATCCCGCACGTTCGGCGCAATCAGCCCTGGCAGCCAGCCAGCAGGTCCAGCTCCGGCCGGTAGACCTCGGTCTTCGTCTGGAAGAAGCCCAGCAGGGTGTGGAACAGGTTGTCCTGGCTGGCCGGCTGGACACGGCGCTGGTCCACGCACTCCATCCGTAGCCCGCTGTCGCGCACCCAGCCCGGCGACAGCCACATCAGCATGGGGATGTGCTTCTGCTGGGTGGGCGCGGTCGCCCAGTCGGCGCCGTGGAGGTACACGTCCTTCTCACCGAGCGATTCGCCGTGATCGGAGAGATACATCATGGCGCTGTCGACATCGGGCTCCGCCTTCAGCGCCTCGACCACCTTGCCGAGGATGTGATCGGTATACAGGATCGTGTTGTCGTAGCTGGCCACCGTCTGCGCATAGGTGCAGGTCTGCACCTCGGCGGTATCGCAGCCGGGCTTGAAGACGTTGAATGCAGCCGGGTAGCGCTGGAAGTACGCCGGGCCATGGCTGCCCTTGATATGCAGGACGAGCAAGGCCGGTGAGCGGAGCTTCGCGAGTCGCTCAGGCAGGTCGCTGACGAGCACCTCGTCGAGGCAACCACTGGCGTCGCACAGGCCGGCAATCTTCGCATTGGTCAGGTCATCGTTCGGCACGCGCTCGCAGACGTCCTTGCAACCCTCGTCGTTATCGCGCCAGAGCACGTCCACACCCGCGTGCTGCAGCACATCCAGCGCATTCCAGCGCGCCTTGGCCACCGGCTTGTCGAATTTCTCGCGGGTCATGTTCGAGAACATGCACGGCACGGACACCGTCGTCGCCGTCCCGCAGGACCAGGCGTCGCTGAAGTAGATGGCGCCTGCGCGCTTCATCTCCGGGTTGGTGTCGCGCGCATAGCCCTGCAGCGACTGGTTCTCGGCGCGCGCGGTCTCCCCGACCACGAGCACGACGACACGCTTGCGCGCCGCCATCGCGGCATTCGGCGCAAGGGTCGCGTCCGTACCGATCGGTGCCACCACCCTCTTCTTGCGGAAGACATCGCGCTGCAGGTAGTGGAACGTGCCGCTGAGCGCGGCGTACGGGTGGTACACGTCGTACATGCCGCGGTGGTTGCGCTCGAAGTAGATGTAGTTGCGACCGACCAGCAGGGGCGGCAGGACAAGCAACAACGTAGCGGTGACGATGATGGCGGCACGCACACCAAGGCCACGCCACAACGGCATGAAGCGCACCGGGACCAGCGAAATGATCACGACGGGCAGCACGCCGAACAACGCCATCCAGCCCAGGAAGGCAGGCGTGATCAGCGCCATGGCTTCCGCACGCGTCGTCTCGAAGATGCTCTGGATGATGTCTTCGTTGAGGCGGACACTAAAGGTCTGCGTGTAGTAAGCGCTGGCGGCCGCCACAAGGATCAGCAACGCCAGCAACGGCTTGCCGATGCGCGGCCAGATGACCAGCGCGAGCGTGAGCACGAGGTTCGCCACGAGCCGGCACCAGATCGACGCGCTGAGGGCCCAGAACCCGGCGGTGCCGCGTGATACCTCGAGCGCGCTATGTACCTCGCCCCAAAGCGGACGATTGAGCACGACAAGGATATAAAGCGCCACCGCAGCGCCCAGCAGCCAGGCGGGGATGCCACGCTTCGCGCCACGCTGGGCAGAGTGTTCCTGGATAATCATTCGGCCTCGATCTGGCCCTTTGGATACGCCAGCGTGTAAGAAATGTGTAACCGGCAAGCGTACCAAAGAAAAAGGCGCTTAGATTTCTCTAAGCGCCTTTCGAATTGGTGGGCCGTGTAAGATTCGAACTTACGACCAATTGATTAAGAGTCAACTGCTCTACCAACTGAGCTAACGGCCCGGAAACGTAAATTGTAACAAACAAAAGTGGGGTGGACGATGGGATTCGAACCCACGACATCCGGAATCACAATCCGGTACTCTAACCAACTGAGCTACGCCCACCATAAACCTTAACTGGCGCGCCCGACAGGAATCGAACCTGCAACCGTCGGCTTAGAAGGCCGATGCTCTATCCGGTTGAGCTACAGGCGCAGGCACTGTACGTAGAGCACCAATTGGTCGGGGCAGAGGGATTCGAACCCCCGACATCCAGCTCCCAAAGCTGGCGCTCTACCAGACTGAGCTATACCCCGAAACCTAAAACCACACCGTTGTACTGGCGAAGCTTTCAGATGCTACGGGTCAAAGCCTAGCCCGTCAATCCGTATGAACACACCACACTTTCCACTACCACCACTGAAACCGCGAACGACATCAATGGTGTTTTAAAAATGGTGCGCCCGGAGAGATTCGAACTCCCGACCACCAAGTTCGTAGCCTGGTACTCTATCCAACTGAGCTACGGGCGCACACTTAAAACCTTAGACCCGGTGGAGATCGCTGTGAAGCGTTTCCGCCGTGCCGAGAAGCGGAATTATTCAGATATCGAGGGTGTGCGTCAACACTTTTTTGAAACTTTTTTTCTCGCAACGGTAACAGTCGGGGTAATTGGACGGCTAAATGGTTGTCGCACGGGCATTTGAGCGTCCCGTAACGAAGAAGGGCGGCCAGTGGCCGCCCTTCCCTTTTTACAGCTGCGTAGCCGGCTTGCCGACCTTATCCGGCGCCGAGCCGGAATCACCGCGCGGCGGCGGAGGCGGCGTCGAGCCAGGCTTCTGCCAGTCAGCCGGCGGGCCGGGCTCGCGACCATTCATGATGTCGTCGATCTGGCGCGCATCGATGGTCTCGTACTGCAGCAGCGCTTCGGCCATCACGTGGAGCTTGTCGATGTTGGTGGTCAGGAGCTCCTTGCTGCGCGCGTAAGCGCGATCCAGGATGGTCCGCACCACTTCGTCGATCTTGCGCGCGGTCTCGTTGGAGACGCTCTTGTGCTGCGTCACCGAGCGACCGATGAAGACCTCGTCCTCTTCCTCGCCGTACATGACCGGGCCGAGCTCGTCCGAGAGGCCCCACTTCGTCGCCATGTTGCGCGCCATCTTGGTGGCGCGCTCGATGTCGTTGGAAGCGCCGGTCGTGATCTTGTCCGCGCCGAAGATGATTTCCTCGGCAACGCGGCCGCCGTACAGCGACGCAAGCTGCGATTCGATCGCGACCTTGTTCATGCTGTAGCGGTCGCCTTCCGGCAGGTACATGGTCACGCCCAGGGCGCGGCCGCGCGGAATGATCGTCACCTTGTAGACCGGGTCGTGCTCCGGCACCAGGCGGCCGATGATGGCGTGGCCCGCCTCGTGGTAAGCGGTGAGCTTCTTCTCTTCGTCGTTCATCGCCATGGAGCGACGCTCGGCACCCATGAGGATCTTGTCGCGGGCGCGGTCCATGTGGCTCATGCGCACTTCGCGGGCATTCTCGCGCGCGGCGAACAGCGCGGCCTCGTTGACGAGGTTGGCGAGATCCGCGCCGGAGAAGCCAGGCGTACCGCGGGCGATGGTCATGGCATCGACATCGGCAGCCGTCGGCACCTTGCGCATATGGACCTTGAGGATCTGCTCACGACCCTTGACGTCCGGAAGGCCGACAACGACCTGGCGGTCGAAGCGACCCGGGCGCAGCAGCGCCGGATCCAGCACGTCCGGACGGTTGGTGGCGGCGATGACGATGATGCCCTCGGTGCCTTCGAAACCGTCCATCTCGACCAGCAACTGGTTGAGGGTCTGTTCGCGCTCGTCGTGACCGCCGCCCATGCCGGCGCCGCGGTGGCGACCGACCGCGTCGATCTCGTCGATGAAGATGATGCACGGCGCGTGCTTCTTCGCCTGCTCGAACATGTCACGGACGCGGCTGGCGCCCACGCCGACGAACATTTCGACGAAGTCCGACCCGGAGATCGAGAAGAACGGCACCTTGGCCTCGCCCGCGATCGCCTTGGCGAGCAGGGTCTTGCCGGTACCCGGGGGGCCGACCATGAGCACGCCGCGCGGGATCTTGCCGCCCAGCTTCTGGAACTTGCCCGGGTCGCGGAGGAATTCGACCAGCTCGCCGACTTCTTCCTTGGCCTCGTCGCAACCGGCCACGTCGGTGAAGTTCACCTTGACCTGGTCCTCGCCCTGCAGCTTGGCCCGCGAGCGTCCGAAGCTCATGGCGCCACGGCCGCCGGAGCCGGCCTGCATCTGGCGCATGAACCAGATGAGCACGGCCACGAAGATGATGATGGGCAGCCAGTTGAACAGGAGGCCGATCAGGGAGAAGCCGTTATCGGCAGGCTCCTGGCGAAGCTCGACGCCCTTGTCGCGCATCTGCTTGACCAGGTCGCTGGTCGACAGGCCGACCACCGGCACGACGGTGCGGTAGCTGCCGCCGTCCTTGAGCTTGCCGGTAATGGTCGGCGGGGCGGACGAGGTGATCGTGCCGCTCGCAACATTGCCGTTATCGACCTGCTGGGCGAACGCCGTGTAGGACATGTCCTGCGACGAGCCGCCGTGCGGGTTGAAGGTCTGGAATACGGTTAGGAGGACCACCGCGATGATCAGCCAGAGCAACAGGTTTTTAGCCATCTCATTCATGCGCGGTTCTCGCCAGGTTGCCGGGACGCGGACTTGAGGCCGGTCGCCAGCGCATAGACCTCTCGCGAACGCGCGCGGGAGGCCTTCGGTTTACGCATCGTCACGCGACTGAAGTCAGCGCGCAAGTTCTTTAGATACTCGTCGAAACCGGCCCCCTGGAACAACTTCACCAGGAACGACCCGCCGGGCGTCAGCCAGTCGAGGGCGAACTGCCGGGCGAGGTCGCAAAGATCCATGGCTCGGATCTGGTCCGCGAGGGCCACACCGGACATATTGGGGGCCATGTCCGAGAGGACAAGATCGACCTTCTTCCCTTCCAGCATGCCCTCGAGCTCGCGGAGCACGCTTTCTTCACGGAAATCGCCCTGCATGAAGTCGACGCCGGTGAGCCCCACCATCGGCAGGATGTCGAGGGCGATGACCTTGCCGGATTCGCCGAGGCGCTGGCGCGCCAGCTGCGACCATCCGCCCGGGGCCGCGCCCAGGTCGACGATGGTCATGCCCGGCTTGATCAGGCGGTCCTTCTCAAGCACTTCCTCCAGCTTGAAAACGGCGCGCGAACGCATGCCCTCTGCCTGGGCCCGTTTGACGTAGGGGTCGTCGAAGTGCTCCTTGAGCCAGCGGGAGCTGCTTTTACTGCGTGCCATCGGCCGGGGAATCCGCCAGATAAAGAAGAGAAGGGGGCACGCATGATACCCTTTGCCCCCTCTCCCCCGCGAATCGAACCTGAACGCAATGTCGCTCTCCCCTACGCAGCGCCGCTACCTCCGCAGCCTGGCGCACGACCTTTCCCCCGTGATCCTGCTCGGCGCCAAGGGCGCCACCGAGGCGGTGGCCAAGGAACTGGGCAACGCCCTCGACCAGCACGAGCTGGTGAAGGTGAAGCTGTCGGGCGGCGACAAGGACGAGCGCCAGGCCCAGATCGCCTTCCTCACCGGCGAGACCAAGGCCGAAACCGTCCAGGAAATCGGTCACGTCGTGGTCCTGTTCCGCCGCAACGAACAGGATCCGAAGCTCGCCCTGCCCCGGTAAGCCTCCATGGATCTCACGCTAGATCGCCCCGGCGAGTACCTTTTCGTACGCCGGGTCAGCGCGGACACCGTCACGGTGGTGGACCGCGATTTCCACGCCAGCCTCCTCCTCACCCCCGAACAGGTCGTTGAGGACTGGCCGGTGACCGACGCGAAGGCCATGAGTCTCGCCGACGTGGAGACCATCGCCGCCCTGAAGCCGGAGATCGTCGTCATCGGCACGGGTGAGCGCCAGGTCTTCCCCCCGGCCGAGGTCATGGCCGGCTTCCTCCGGCGCGGCATTGGCGTCGAAGCCATGACCAGCGGATCGGCCGCCCGGACCTACAGCCTGCTCTCCGGCGAAGGCCGCCGGGTGCTGGTCGCTTTCATCCTGCCCAAGCAAGGCTAAACGCCCATGCGCATCCTGGTCCTCGGCGCCGGCGGGACCGGCGGTTACTTCGGCGGCCGCCTCGCCCAGGCGGGGGTGGACGTCACCTTCCTGGTTCGCCCGCCACGCGCGGCCGTCCTCGAGCAGAAGGGCCTGGTTATCCGCAGCCCGTTCGGCGATGCGACGCTGAAGGTGAAGCACGTCACCGCCGCGGACATGACGGACGCCGGCCCCTTCGATATCGTCCTGTTGTCCTGCAAGGCCTACGACCTGCACTCGGCGATCGAAGATATCGATGCGGCAGTCGGCGAGCACACGGCGGTCCTGCCGATCCTCAACGGACTCGCCCACTACGCCACCCTCGATGCCCGCTTTGGCGCAGGGAAAGTGATCGGCGGCATGTGCGTGATCAGCGCGGCCAAGGGGCCGGATGGCGAAGTCATCCATTTCGGCAGCGGCGCCTCGGTGACATTCGGGGAGCGGGATGGCGAAGCCCATGGGGGCCGCTGCGATGCGCTCGCGGCAGCATTCGCGACGGCCAAGGTCGACCACGTGCACTCGGCTGACATCACCCGCGACCTGTGGGCGAAGTTCACCTTCCTCACGTCACTCGCCGGTGGCACCTGCCTCTTCCGCGCAAGCATCGGCGATATCGTCGGCACCGACGACGGCCGCCGGCTGGTCGAGCAACTCTATGACGAGTGCCTGGCCGTGGCGCGCGCATCCGGGCAGCCCGTGCCCGACCAGGCAAGGTCCATGGCATGGAAGGTCCTTACCCAGGAGGGCTCGCCGCTCACCGCATCAATGCTGCGCGACCTGGAAGGTCGCCAGAAAATCGAGGCGGACCATATCGTCGGCGACATGTTGCGCCGCGCTCACGCCCAGGGCGTCAAGGCACCGATGCTCGAAACCGCATGGACACACCTGCAGGCGTTCGAGGCCCGCAAGGCACGCGCCGGCTAACGCCAGGCTGCCGGGTTACTTCGGCGGCAGGAACTGCAGCGGGTCGACCGGGTTGCCATCGCGGCGGATCTGGAACTGCAGCTCATCGCGCGTCGCGCCCGACGAACCCATCTCCGCCACGGTCTGGCCGGCCTTCACCTTCTCGCCTTCCTTCACCAGGCGCTTCCGGTTATGCCCGTAGGCAGAAAGGAAGCTGTCGCTGTGCTTGATGATGACCAGCTCGCCATAGCCCACCAAACCATTGCCGCTGTACACGACAACGCCATCGGCGGCGGCGCGGACCGGATCGCCTGACTTGCCACCGATCTCGATACCCGGGATCGCATCGCCCGAGGCGAAGCGCTTGATCAGCGTGCCATCGGCCGGCCAGCGCCAGG
The DNA here is from genome assembly GCF_055584245.1 of Luteibacter sp. NPDC104163. Taxonomy (NCBI): domain Bacteria; kingdom Pseudomonadati; phylum Pseudomonadota; class Gammaproteobacteria; order Lysobacterales; family Rhodanobacteraceae; genus Luteibacter; species Luteibacter sp. NPDC104163. The sequence continues at coordinate 21,833 of NZ_JBVJMK010000002.1, read as the reverse complement.
TAATACCGCCAGCGTTGCGGGTCGCGCCACTGGCAATGATCGGCGTCGACGCGGGCGGATTCTCTACCGGCGGCGGCACGGCGGCTGGCGGCGCGCTGGGTGGCGCCGGTGGCGGGACGACGGATTCGGCAGGTTTGCCCGCGACGACCACCGGTGTATTGGTCGTGGTGGCCGGCGCGGGTGCCGCCTCAGCTTCGGTCACACCCTGGAACCCGGCCTGGGGCGAGGGAGCCGGTTGCGATGCGGGCGGCGGCGCCGAGGGATGTGCGGCTGGCGGAACGGCGGCGACCACGGGCGCCGCGTGCGAGGGCGGCGGCGCAACGGCGACCGGTTTGCCCTGGTCCGGCGGCGAAAGGCGAAGTTCCTGCCCCGGCCAGATCGTGTAGGACGAATCGACGTTGTTCCAGCGCGCGAGGTCGCGGAAATCGACCTTGTTGCGGAACGCGATGCTGTAGAGCGTATCGCCCTTGTTCACCCGATAGACGCCACCCGGCGGCGGGGGCGGAGCGACATCGTGCGGGCTGGCGGCGCTGTACCCGGCCGGACGCGTGACGACCACCGAGTGGCGGCGCGCCGGATCGAGGTCGCTGCAGCCGGCGGCCAGGAGCACACCGCCCGCCACCGCGGCATAAGCCAACGGGCGCAGCAGGCGGACCACGGATGTCCTATTTGGGTCGCTCATCGCAGCAGGAACCACCAGGCAGCCAGGAGGATGATCGCTACGATAACAGCCCAGCCGATCCACTCGATGTGTTTACGCAGCATCTGCTCCGCCCGTTCACCGAAGATACGGACGAGCAAGGCCAGCAGCCACACCCGCTTGCCGCGGCCGATGAGCATGCACAGCAGGAACGGGAGGATGGGCACGCCGACGATGCCGGAGGCCCAGGTGACGAACTTCATCGGCACGACGGGCTGCAGCGCGGCCATTGCCAGCACGATGTAGAGGCCCAGCGAATGGGACTGCATGTCTTTCTGCAGGTTGGCCACGCCCACCTGGATCGGCGCCAGCAGGTGCATCGATTCGAGCAGCGGCTTCAGCGCTTCGTAGGCGAAATGCCCGAGCGCATAACCCACGAGCGAACCGAGCAGTGAGAACAGCAGGCTCCAGTTCGCGTAGCGGAAGGCCTTCTTCGGCTCGGCCAGCATCATCGGCGCGAGCATCACCTCGGGCATGATCGGGAAGATAAAGGCTTCGGCAAAGGAGAGCCCGGCCAGGTAACGCACGGCATGGCGGTGGCGCGCCCAGGTGATGGCACGCTCGTAAAGTGATCCGAACAGCCGCATTCAGCGGACTCCCTTGCGTGGAAGGCGCATCAGCCGATGCCGCCGAGAAGCGGGACGAAACTGACCGCGCCGAGTTCTTCGCGAATGACCTCGCCACCCTCGTCCTTGCGCAGGCGCACGAGCACCTGCTGGCTCGGGCTGCCGACGGGCGCGACGAGGACGCCGCCCGGCTTGAGCTGGTCGAGCAATTGGGCGGGGATGCGGTCGCCGGCGGCCGTGAGGATGATGCCGTCGAACGGTGCGTCCGACGGCCAGCCCAGCTTGCCGTCGTCGTGGCGCGAGCGCAGGTTTTCGATACCGAGCTGGCGGAAGCGCCGGCGCGCCTGGCGCAGCAGCTCCTCGATGCGCTCCACGGTATAGACGGTGGGCACCACGCCGGCCAGCACCGCCGCCTGGTAACCCGAGCCGGTGCCGATTTCGAGCACGCGTTCCGGAATCCCGTGCTCGATCAGCGCCTCGGTCATGCGGGCGACGATCCACGGCTGCGAAATGGTCTGGCCGTGGCCGATCGGAAGCGCGGTGTTTTCGTAAGCGCGCGAGTGCAGCGCCTGGTCGATGAAATGATGGCGCGGCAACTGGCGAATCACTTCCAGCACGCGCTCGTCACGGATGCCCTCTTCCGCCAGCTTCGCGGCAAGGCGGTCGCGGGCGCGTTGCGAAGTCATGCCTTCACCGCGCAAGGCGGACGGCGGCAGGGCGTGCAGGTTCACCACGTCAGGCCGCCTCCTCGTCTTCCATCCCGGCGGAGAGCGCCAGCATCCAGCTGCTCACCTTCTCCAGTGCCTGGAAGCGCGTAAGGTCGGTGTGGATCGGTGAAACCGACACGTAACCGCGGCTCACCGCGTTGAAATCGGTACCCGGGCCCTCGTCATCCACCTTGCCCGGCGGGCCGATCCACCACATGGTGCGGCCGCGCGGGTCTTCCGTGCGGATGGCGGGCGCGGAGCGATGCCGCTTGCCGAGGCGGGTCACCTCGAAACCGCGGATCTCGTCCCACGGCAGGTCCGGCACGTTCACGTTCAGGATCGTATCGGCCGGAAGCGGATCGACGACGAGACGGCGCACCAGCATGAGCACGGCGTTCGCGGCTGACTCGAAATGCTGGCCGGAGCCTTCCTTCGTGACCAGCGAAACGGCGATCGCGGGCAGGCCGAGAAAGCGTCCTTCCATCGCGGCTGACACCGTCCCGGAATAGATGACGTCATCGCCCAGGTTCGCGCAGTTGTTGATCCCGGATACGACGATATCGATGTCGTGATCGAGCAAACCGGAAAGCGCGAGGTGCACGCAATCGGTCGGTGTGCCGGCGACGCGGTAACGGCCGTCGTCGAGCCGGTGGACGCGAATGGGCGCGTCGAGCGTGAGCGAGTTGCTCGCGCCGGAGCGGTCGCGGTCGGGCGCCACCACGGTCACTGTGCCGAACCCGGCAAGACGCTCGGCCAGCACCCGGATGCCAGGAGCCTCCACGCCGTCGTCGTTGCTAACCAGAACTTGCATGCTGATCCAGATCGAAAAACGGGGCTGGCGGCCCCATATCCAACCTGGGCCGCACGACTCCCCAAGTCTACCGGAGCGAGGCGCGGGATTCACCGGAACAGGCTAGGATGGACTTCATGAAACGACGCAGTCCCTCGGTACATGACGACGACAGCCGCCTGTTCCGGGAGGCGATCGGCGACGTGCGGCCCGTCGTGGCGGCGGAAGTGGAGCCTGAACGACCTCGCCCTGCCCCGATTCCGTTCATGCGCGATGCGGACGAAGCGGCGGTGCCGGCCGATTCGATGCTGTTCGATTACGACCCCGCCGATCTCGAAGTGGGTGAAGAATTATCGTATCTGCGCGACGGCTATCCGCCGAAATTGCTGAAGCAGCTGAAGCGCGGGCAGTTCAGCATCCAGGCCGACGTGGACCTGCACCAGATGAACGCCGCGGCGGCCCAGTTGACCATCGCCGAGTTCCTGGCCGATTGCCACCGCGATGGCGTGCGTTGCGTAAGGATCATCCACGGCAAGGGCCTGCGCTCGAAAGCCGCCGGCCCCGTGTTGAAGGGGCTCACGGACAAATTGCTACGGCGGCGTGACGATGTCGTCGCCTTTGCATCGGCCAGGCCGGCGCAGGGCGGCACGGGTGCCGTCGTCGTCCTGCTCAAGGCCTGAAGATCTTTCTGTGGGAGCGCGCTTGCGCGCGATAGCCCCTCGCGGCAAGCACCCCATCGCGCGCAAGCGCGCTCCCACAGGGGCTTGTTCAGCTGGTGAGGGCCAGCTCGCGGATCACGGTGGTCGCGTAGGCACCGGCGGGTAGTGCGAAGCTCACCTCCAGCGCACCGTCGTCTAGCCAGCGCCAGCCGAAGTCAGCGGGCTTGAGACGAAGCGCGCGGCGCTCCTGGTCCATCCGCGCGCCAGCGAGGCCTTCCGCCAGGTCGGCATCGCGCGCGGCAACCGCGTTTTCCAGCACGGCGACGTCGCCCGACGCCGGGGTTTCGCCCCTGCCCCACAGCGGCCCGGTCGGATGGATATCGAAACGGGCGAGACGCTCCGCAAGCACGTCGGTGAACGGCTCAGGCCCAAACCACGAACGCGAGCCATCGAGGCCCCAGATCTCGCCGTCCATCGCCGCATCCCACGTACCCGTGGCAACGCGCTCCGCAAGCGCGCCGTTGAAGATATGCGAGCGCGCCGACGACAGCAGGATGGAACGCTTGTCGCGATCCACGCGGCGCCCCTTGAACATCGCCCGCGCCTGCTCAACGTTATTCCCGCCCAGGCCGAAGCGCTGCTCACCAAAGTAGTTGGGCACACCACGGGCGGCGATCGCCGCCAGGCGGATCTCGGCGGCGGCACGATCACCGTCGATCTCACGCAGCACCAGAACGAAGCGGTTACCACGCAGGGCACCACGCTTGATCTTGCGCGAATGACGGCCGAGCGCGGTCAGCTTCACGTCCGCATGTGGGAAAGTGCTCCAGTCCGGATCGGCCTTGCCCGGCAACTGCACGGTGAAAACCTGGCGAGTTACGGCGTGGCGGTCCTTCATACCGGCGTAGCCCACGTTCATCGGCGACGTACCGGCGAACTTCGCCACCTCACGCGCCACCCAGTCGGTATTCGCCCCGCGCTTCTCCACAAGGACAAAGGCATGCTCGCCCGCCCCATCCGGCTCATAGCCCAGGATCTCCTCGACGAAGAAATCCTCGGGCTGGCTGCGCAGGAGGGCGCGCAGCGGGGGCGCGCCAAACGCGAAGGGAAGTTCTTGCTCAGTCATCAGGTGGTGCCTTTACATCAGGAACAGCGTGGCCAGGCCAAGGAAAATGAAGAAGCCGCCGCTGTCGGTCATGGCGGTGATCAGCACGCTGGAGCCCAGCGCCGGGTCGCGGCCGAGCCTGACCATGAGCATCGGGATACCGACGCCCATGAAGGCGGCGAGCAGCAGGTTCAGCGTCATCGCCGCGGTCATGACCAGCCCGAGCGAGGCGCTGTCGTACAGGAGCCAGGCGACGATACCGATCACGCCGCCCCAGAGAATGCCGTTGATCAGGGCGACGCCCAGCTCCTTGCGCCACAGGCGGCCCGCCTGTGCCACGTTCACCTGTTCCAGCGCCATGGCGCGGACGATCATGGTGATGGTCTGGTTGCCCGAATTGCCGCCGATGCCGGCCACGATGGGCATCAACGCGGCAAGCGCCACCAGCTTCTCAATGGAATGCTCGAAAAGCCCGATAACTCGCGATGCGATGAACGCCGTCACCAGGTTCGTCGCCAGCCAGGCCCAGCGGTTGCGCACCGATTTCCACACCGAGGCAAAGATGTCTTCTTCCTCGCGCAGGCCGCCGCGCGACAGCGCTTCGGCTTCGCCTTCCTCACGAATGAAATCGATCATCGCGTCGACGGCGATGCGGCCGATCAGGCGCGTGTGCGCGTCGACCACCGGCGCGGTGACGAGGTCATAGCGCTCGAACGCCTGGGCCACGTCATACGCGTCGTCTTCCGGACGGAAGGTGTTCACGTCGGGTGCCATGATCTCGTGGACCATCTTGTCCGGCGAATTCACCAGCAGCCAGTGCAGCGGCAGCACGCCGGTCAGCACATGCTCCGCGTTCACGACGAACAGTTTGTCGGTCTGCGCCGGCAGTTCCTCGAAACGGCGAAGGTAACGCAGCACCACCTCGAGGCTGATGTCCTCGCGGATGGTGACCATGTCGAAATCCATCAGCGCGCCGACCTGGTCGTCCTCGTAGGACATGGCGGCCTGCACGCGCTCGCGCTCCTGCGCGTCGAGGCTTGCCATGAGTTCAGGCAGCACCTCCGTCGGCAGGTCATCGACGAGGTCGGCGAGCTCGTCCGCATCCAGCGGCTCGACGGCCGCGAGGATCTCGCGGTCGTCCATGTCGGCGATCAGCGATTCGCGAACGGAATCGGAGACCTCGAGAAGGATTTCACCATCGCGGTCGCTGCGGACACGCTGCCATACGGCAAGGCGATCCTCGAGCGGCAGCGATTCCAGCACATCGGCGAGGTCCGCCGGGTGCAGACCGTCCAGCGTGGCCTGCAGCTCGACGTCGATGCGCTCCAGCGTGACGGCATCGCCCGCGGGCGTCACCTCGTCGAGTGCTTCCACCGCCTCGCGCCGGCGCAGCAGGTCGTTGATCGTCTCCAGGCGATCCTGCAGGCGTGGCGCCGGAATGCGGGCCTCGAGCTCCGTCACGCGGGCTGTACCAGCACGCTGGCCAGCGCGGCGATGCCTTCGCGGCGGCCGGTGAAGCCGAGGGTTTCGGTGGTCGTGGCCTTGATGCTGATGCGGTCGACGTCCACGCCGAGATCGGCGGCGATGTTGGCGCGCATGGCGTCGGCGTGCGGCAGCACTTTCGGCGCTTCGCAAATCACGGTGACATCGGCATTGCCAAGTACGTAGCCACGGGCGAGCACCAGCTCGCGCACGGCGCGCACGAAGGTGCGGCTATCGGCGCCCCGCCACTTTTCGTCCGAGGGCGGGAAATGCTTGCCGATGTCGCCCAGCGCGAGCGAGCCCAGCAACGCATCGCACAACGCATGCAGCACGACGTCGCCATCGGAATGCGCCAGCACGCCCTGCTTATGCGCCACGCGCACGCCGCCGAGCATCACGTGGTCGCCTTCGCCGAAGGCATGCACGTCGAATCCCTGTCCGATGCGAATCATCTTGTCCTCCCGAGCAGGAACTCCGCGAGCGCGAAATCCGCCGCGGTCGTGACCTTGATATTGTCTTCAGAGCCCTCGACGAGCAGCGGCTTGCCGCCTGCGCGCTCGATGGCCATGGCCTCATCGCTGACGACGATACCGGCGTCGGCGGCAAGGCGGAGTGCATGCGCCAACGCGGCGCGGCGGAACATCTGCGGGGTAAAGGCCCGCCAGCGGCCGTCGCGCGGCTCGGTCGCCGCGCTGTGGCCGTCCGCATCGGCACGCTTCAGCGTGTCGCGCAACGGGGCGCCCAGCAGGCCACCCTCACCTTGCCCTGCCAGTGTGACAAGCCGGGTAATGTCGTCGGCACGGACACAGGGGCGCGCGGCATCGTGCACGAGCACGAAGGCATCAGGCCCCTCCGAAGCCGGCAACGCATCGATGCCGGCCAGCACGGAATAGCTCCGCTCGCTCCCGCCCACGGCGGTCAGCAGCGGCTTGCCGCGGACCTGGTCGATCGTGGCGAAATGGGTATCGTCCGCCGCGATCACGACGAGCAGCCCCGCGATAAGCGGGTGCGCCGCAAGCCGCTCCAGCGTGTGGTCGAGCAGCGGCCGCCCGGCGAGCGACTGGTATTGCTTGGGCCGGTCGCCGCCGGCCCGGACGCCCTTGCCGGCGGCCGGAATCACGCACCACAGCGCGTCCATTACTGGTCGCCAGCGCTGACGGGCGGCGGAGGCGGAGGCGCGCTGGTCGCGGCCCCCGGCTCCACCACCTGGTAGAACGTCTCACCCGGCTTGATCAGGCCCAGTTCCTGGCGCGCACGCGCTTCGGTGGCCTGCTCACCGTGCTTCAGGTCTTCCACGTCCGCGCCCAGCGCTTCGTTGCGCTTCTGCAACGTGGCGTTCTCCTCGGTCTGTTTCTTGACCGACGCGCGCAGCGAATCGACCTCGGCCATCCCCCCACCGCCGACCCACAGCTTCAGCTGCAGGGCGATGAGGATGACGACAAGGATCAGGCCGACCCAGCGCAGGAGTGCCGCGTTGCTCACGGTACCCCTGTCAGCCCGGGAGCTTGGTCAGGTTCGGGAACGCGTTGCGGCCGGCGTACTTCGCCTGCGCGCCCAGCGCTTCCTCGATACGCAGCAGCTGGTTGTACTTGGCCACGCGATCGGTGCGGCACAGCGAACCGGTCTTGATCTGGGTCGCGGTGGTCGCCACGGCGATATCCGAGATCGTGGTGTCCTCGGTCTCGCCCGAACGGTGCGAAACGATGGCCGCATACTTCGCGCGGTCGGCCATGGCGATGGCTTCCAGCGTCTCGGTCAGCGTGCCGATCTGGTTGACCTTGATCAGGATGGCGTTGGCGATCTTCTTGTCGATGCCTTCCTGGAAGATCTTCGGGTTGGTGACGAAGAGATCGTCGCCGACCAGCTGGATCGCGCCGTCGACCACCTTGGTGAGGTGCGCCCAGCCGTCCCAGTCGCCTTCGGCCATGCCGTCTTCGATCGTCACGATCGGGTACTGCTTCGCCCACGAAGCCAGGGTGTCGACCCACTGTTCCGGGGTGAACACCTTGCCCTCGCCTTCCAGATCGTACTTGCCGTTCTTGAAGAACTCCGAGCTGGCCACGTCGAGGCCGAGCAGGATCTCGCTACCGACCTTGAAGCCGGCCTTGTCCACGGCCTCGAGGATCGTGTCGAGCGCTTCGACGTTCGACTTGAGGTTCGGCGCGAAGCCACCTTCGTCGCCCACCGAAGTGTTCAGGCCGCGGCCCTTCAGCACCGACTTCAGCGCGTGGAAGATCTCGGCGCCGTAACGCAGCGCTTCGGCGAAGTTCGGCGCGCCCACCGGCAGCACCATGAATTCCTGCACGTCGACGTTGTTGTCGGCATGCGCGCCGCCGTTGATGATGTTCATCATCGGCACCGGCAGCGAGCCGCCGCCGTTGACCATGAGGTACTGCCACAGGGCCTGCTTTTTCGAGGCTGCGGCGGCGTGCGCGGCGGCCATGGAGACGCCGAGCAGCGCGTTCGCGCCAAGCTTGCCCTTGTTGTCGGTGCCGTCGAGGGCGATGAGCTTGTCATCCAGGCCCTTCTGGTCGAGCGCGTCGAAGCCGGCCAGCGCCTTGGCGATGGTGGTGTTGACGTTACCCACGGCGTTCTTCACGCCCTTGCCGCCGTAACGCGACTTGTCGCCATCGCGCAGTTCGACGGCTTCGCGCGTACCGGTGGAGGCACCGCTGGGCACGGCCGCGCGGCCGAACGAGCCATCCGCCAGGGTGACTTCGGCTTCGAGCGTGGGGTTACCGCGGGAATCGAGGATTTCGCGGGCGTGGATCTTGGTGATCGAGGTGGTCATGCGCTTCCCGTTACGAGTTGGAATGACGGAGCACGGTACCCAGCAGCATCATGGCGCCGGTACCAAGCAGGATGAAAACGTTGAGGCCAAGGCCGATCGCGGCGAACGTGCGCCGGCGGTCCTGGCGGCGCAGCGCCACCAGGGCCAGCACTGTGCCGACCAGTGCCGCGAGCAGGAAAAAGATGAGGACGATGCCGATCAGGCCGAACAGCGGAAGGTGGTCAGCCGTATCGCCGCCACTCGCGATGAGCAGGGCCGATAGCGTGATGCCACCAAGGACAGCGAGACCGGAAACGAGCGCGATGATGAAGGACGCGATGCCGAGACCCGACTGCGGCAGCTTCGGCGCCGCCGCATGCTGGGCATGGGCGCTCCCGATGGGGATCCCGCTGTCTTCGACCATCGACGCCCTTCTCCTGGGGAGGCCCCTGGCCCCCTCGCTGAAAGCCCGGCGCTCAAGCGCGCCGGGCAGTGCCCATCATAGCGTCAAGCCGCCGATTCTTCGGAGCGCGCCGCCAGCTTTTCGCCATCGCGCACGGCCTTGTACTCGCGCGCCGCGCGCACAAAGCCGATGAACAGCGGGTGGCCCTCGCGCGGGGTCGAGGTGAACTCGGGGTGCGCCTGGCAACCGAGGTACCACGGATGCACGTTGCGCGGCAGCTCGACGACTTCCACCAGCAGGTCGTCCATCGACTTGCCCGAGATGACCAGGCCGAGATCCTCGAACGACTGGCGGTAGCGGTTGTTGAACTCGTAGCGATGGCGGTGGCGCTCGCGCACCACGTCTTCGCCATACAGCTCGCGCGCCAGCGTACCGGCCTTCAGGCGGCACTCCTGGGCGCCCAGGCGCATGGTGCCACCCAGGTCGGACCGCTCGCTGCGCTGCTCGGTCTCACCCGTGGCCGTCGTCCACTCGGTGATCAGGCCGATGACGGGATCCGGCGTGTTGCGGTCGTTTTCGCTGGAATCCGCCTGGGTCAGCCCCGCCGTGTTACGGGCGAACTCGACCACCGCGGCATGCATGCCGTAGCAGATGCCGAAATACGGGATGCCCGTTTCGCGAGCGAACTGCGCGGCGAGGATCTTGCCCTCGAAGCCACGCTTGCCGAAGCCGCCCGGCACGAGGATGGCGTCGGCATGGCCGAGTACGGTGCGGGCGCCGCGGGCCTCGACGTCTTCCGAATCGATCCAGTCGAGCGTGACGCGGGTCGACTGCTTGATGCCGCCGTGACGCAGGGCTTCACCCAGCGACTTGTAGGCATCCTTGTGCTCGACGTACTTACCGACGATAGCCACGGTGACCTCGTCGCGCGGGTGCTCGACGGCCTCGACCGTGCGCACCCAGCTGGAGAGATCGGCCGGACCGGCATCGAGGCCGAGGCGCTTGATCACCAGCTCGTCGAGGCCCTGGTCGTGCAGCCACATCGGTAGCTTGTAGATCACATCGACATCGACCGTGCTGATGACCGCGTTCTTCGGCACGTTGGTGAACAGGGCGATCTTGTGGCGCTCGGCGTCAGGCAGCGGCTCTTCGGTGCGGCAGAGCAGCACGTCGGCCTGGATACCGATCGAACGCAGCTCCTTCACCGAGTGCTGGGTCGGCTTGGTCTTGATCTCGCCGGCGGCCTTGATATAGGGCACCAGGGTCAGATGCACGAACATGCACTTTTCCGCGCCGTGCTCGATGCGCAACTGGCGGATGGCTTCCAGGAAGGGCAGCGACTCGATGTCGCCCACGGTGCCACCCACCTCGACCAGCGCCACGTCGAAACCGCGGGTAGCCTCGTGGATGGCGTGCTTGATCTCATCGGTGATGTGCGGGATGACCTGCACGGTGGCGCCAAGGTAATCGCCGCGGCGCTCCTTGCGGATCACGGCCTCGTAGATCTTGCCGGCGGTAATCGAATTCTTGCCGGTGAGGCGCGTACGCACGAAGCGCTCGTAGTGGCCCAGGTCCAGGTCGGTCTCGGCGCCGTCGTCGGTGACGTACACCTCGCCGTGCTGGAAGGGGCTCATGGTGCCCGGATCCACGTTGATATACGGATCGAGCTTCATCATGGTCACGGAGAGACCACGCGCCTCGAGAATGGAGGCAAGCGACGCCGCTGCGATGCCTTTCCCAAGGGAAGACACCACACCGCCGGTGACGAAAATCAGGGGAGTCATGCGAGCAGCCAGTGCTGGAAATTTGTATTTTACCCGAGTGCACGGCCGCTCGCGAGGGGTTGGCTGAACGCTTAACATGGGGGGATGAGCACATCCCCGATCCCCGCCCGTCTCGAAGCCCTGCGCGCCGCCATGGCCCGCGCCGGTGTCGCCGCCGTCGTCGTGCCCACGGCCGACCCGCACCTTTCCGAATACCTGCCCCCGCGCTGGCAGGCCCGGGAGTGGTTCTCCGGGTTTACCGGCTCCGCCGCCACCCTGGTGGTCACGGCCAAGGGCGGCGGCCTCTGGACCGATTCGCGGTATTTCTTCCAGGCTGAGACCGAACTGGCAGGTAGCGGCCTGCCGCTGATGAAGCTCAACGTGGCCCACACGCCCGAGCACGTCGCCTGGCTGGCGGCCGAACTCGGCGAGGGCGCTACCGTCGCCGTGGCCGGCGACAGTATCTCCGTGGCGGGCGCCGAAGGCCTCGCCCAGCGCCTGGGCGCCAGCGGCGCGCAGTTGCGCACCGACCTGGACCTTCCCGCCGCGGCCTGGGCCGATCGCCCCGCCCGGCCGGCCGCACCGGTCTTTGCCCACGAAGGAACGTATGCGCCGATCAGCCGGGCCGACAAGCTCCAACACGTACGTACCGCCATGCGCCGCGCCGGCGCGACGCACCACCTGGTCTCCAGCCTGGACGATATCGCCTGGCTGACCAACCTGCGCGGTGCCGATGTCGACTACAACCCGGTGTTCCTGGCCCATCTGCTTATCGAAGATGGGCGCGCCACGCTGTTCATCGACGCGGGCAAGCTCCCGGCCCCGGTGAAGGCCGCCCTGGCGGCGGACGGTGTCGCGACGGCCGATTACGGCACCGCGGCAGCCGCGCTGGCGGCCCTGCCGGACGAAGCCACCCTCCTGTTCGATCCGGGCAAGGTCGTGGTCGCCGTGCTCGAGGGCGTACCGGCCAGCGTGAAGCAGATCCGGGGCGCCGCGCCCTCCACCGCCGCCAAGGCACGCAAGACCCCTGAAGAGCTGGAGCACATCCGCCACGCGATGCGTCGCGACGGTGCGGCGCTGGCCCGCGCCTTCCGCCGGATCGAGGCCGGCGTCGCCGCCGGGCAGCCGCTGACCGAACTGGATGTGGACACCATCGTCCGCGAGGCCCGTTCGGTCCAGGATGGCTTCGTCGGCGAGAGCTTCTCGACCATCGCCGGTTACCAGGCCAACGGTGCCCTGCCGCACTACCGGGCCACCGAGGCCGGGTTCAGCGCGCTCGCGGCGAAGGGACTGCTGCTGGTCGATTCCGGCGGCCAGTACCTGGGCGGCACCACCGATATCACCCGCGTCCTGGCCCTGGGCCCGGTCACCGATGAGCAGAAGCGCGATTCCACCCTGGTCCTGAAGGGCATGATCGCCCTCTCCCGCGCCCGCTTCCCGAAGGGCGCGAGCGGCCCGCAGCTCGACGCCCTCGCCCGCGCGCCGCTGTGGGCGGCCGGCATGGATTTTGGCCATGGCACCGGCCACGGCGTCGGTTACTTCCTCAACGTGCATGAAGGCCCGCACGGCATCCGCCCTCCGGTAACCGGTGGCGCGCTGGTCCCGCTGGAGCCGGGCATGATCACGTCGATCGAACCCGGCCTGTACAAGCCGGGCCGCTATGGCATCCGCCACGAGAACCTGGCCGTGGTGAGCCAGGCCGACGAGACGGAATTCGGCGAGTTCTACGCGTTCGAGACGCTGACCCTGTGCCCCTTCGACCGCCGCGGCCTCGAACCACGGCTGCTCGAGCCCTCGGAGCGGGCCTGGCTGGACGACTACCACGCCACGGTACGGGCCGCCCTGTCTCCCCTGCTGGATGGCGAAGACCGCGCCTGGCTCGAATGGCACTGCGCGCCCCTATAACGCACTTGTGGGAGCGGGGGTGGGGGCGGGGGGGGGGGGGGGCCCCCCCCAACCGCCCCCCCCCCCCCCCCCAACACCCGGGCGAACAGGGTGATT
>NZ_JBVJMK010000002.1:0-8877 GCF_055584245.1 Luteibacter sp. NPDC104163 | reverse complement strand
CCCGCCGCCCCGCCCCCCCCCCACCCCCCCCGGGGGGGGGGGGGGGGGGGGGCGGGTGGGGGGGCGGCCCCCCCCCCCCCCCCCCCACCCCCGCTCCCACAACAGCGTGTCTCACAGGGTGATACACCCGTGGGGCAGGCTTGACCGGCCCGCTACGCTCACCCATCCTGCCCGGCTAACGAAACGACTCCCCGCCTGATGAATACTCGCTACAACGCCTCAGACATCGAAGTCCTCAGCGGTCTTGACCCTGTCAAGCGCCGCCCCGGCATGTACACCGATACGTCGCGCCCGAACCACCTGGCGCAGGAAGTCATCGATAACTCCGTCGACGAGGCGCTCGCCGGCCATGCGAAGACCATCGACGTCACCGTGTTCAACGACGGCTCGGTCGAGGTCAGCGATGACGGCCGTGGCATGCCCGTGGATATCCACCCCGACGAAAAGGTCCCGGGTGTCGAGCTGATCCTGACCCGCCTGCACGCGGGCGGTAAGTTCTCGAACAAGAACTACGCGTTCTCGGGCGGCCTGCACGGCGTGGGCGTCTCGGTGGTGAATGCGCTTTCCACCCGCGTGGATGTCACCATCCGCCGCGAGGGCCAGGAATTCCGCATGAGCTTCGCGAACGGCGACCGCGCCAGCGAGCTCGAAGTCATCGGCACCGTGCCGAAGAAGAAGACCGGCACCACCCTGCGCTTCTGGCCGGATCCGAAGTATTTCGATTCCCCGCGCATCCTCGTCTCCAAGCTGAAGCACCTGCTGCGCGCGAAGGCCGTGCTCTGCGCCGGCCTGACCGTGCGCCTGCACGATGAATCCGCCGCCGGTGAAACCACCGAATGGTATTTCGAGGACGGCCTGCAGGATTACCTGCGCGCCGAGCTGCAGGGCGCCGAAGCCCTGCCGGCCGACCTGTTCGTGAAGCACTTCGCTCGCGAGACCGATACGGTCGATGTCGCCCTGTGCTGGCTGCCGGAAGGCGAGCTGGTGCAGGAAAGCTATGTGAACCTCATCCCCACCGCGCAGGGCGGCACGCACGTGAACGGCCTGCGCTCCGGCCTGACCAACGCCATCCGTGAGTTCTGCGACCTGCGAAATCTGCTTCCGCGCGGCGTGAAGCTCGCGCCGGAAGACGTGTGGGAGCGCCTCGCGTTCGTGCTCAGCATCAAGCTGCAGGACGCGCAGTTCGCCGGCCAGACCAAGGAGCGCCTCTCGTCGCGTAACGCGGCGGGCGTCGTCGAAGGCGTCGTGCACGATGCCTTCAGCCTGTGGCTCAACCAGCACGTGGATCTTGGCGAAAAGATCGCGCAGCTTGCCATCGAGCGCGCGAGTGCGCGACTGAAGGCCGCCAAGCAGGTCGTCCGCAAGAAGATCACCTCGGGCCCCGCCCTGCCCGGCAAGCTCGCCGACTGTGCCTCCACCGACCTGACCCGCACCGAGATCTTCCTCGTGGAAGGCGATTCGGCGGGCGGCTCGGCCAAGCAGGCGCGCGACAAGGACTTCCAGGCGATCATGCCGCTGCGCGGCAAGATCCTGAACACCTGGGAGGTCGAATCCACCGCGGTGCTCGCCTCGCAGGAAGTGCATGACCTGGCCGTCGCCATCGGCTGCGACCCCGGCAAGGATGACCTCTCCGGCCTGCGCTACGGCAAGGTGGTGATCCTGGCCGATGCGGATTCCGATGGCCTGCACATCGCGACGCTGCTCTCCGCGCTGTTCCTGCGCCACTTCCCCACGCTGGTGCGCGAGGGCCACGTGTTCGTGGCCATGCCGCCACTGTTCCGCGTCGACGTGGGCAAGCAGGTGTTCTACTGCCTGGATGAGGAAGAAAAGCGCCTCATGCTGGAAAAGGTCGAGCGCGAAAAGATGAAGGGCGCCGTCTCGGTCACCCGCTTCAAGGGCCTGGGCGAGATGAACCCGGCGCAGCTGCGCGAATCCACCATCCACCCCGATACACGCCGCCTCGTGCAGCTCACCGTGGAAGCGGAGGATGGCACGCAGAAGCTTATGGACATGCTGCTGGCGAAGAAGCGCGCCAGCGATCGCAAGCAGTGGCTCGAGGAAAAGGGCGACCTCGCCACCCTCGAGGTCTGATCGACAAAAAAGCCCGGCAATGCCGGGCTTTTTTGTGCTCGTTGTGGGAGCGCGCTTGCGCGCGATGGGTGCTTGCCGCAAGCCCATCGCGCGCAAGCGCGCTCCCACAACGGCTTTTAGCGGCGGTCGCGGATCGCCTCGATCAGCCCACGCGTCGCCGCGTCGAACTGGCTGATATCGCCCGCATCCTTGTCGTTCGCGAGCGAGGGGTAGATCTGCTTGGCGATGACCTTGCCCAGCTCCACGCCCCACTGGTCGAACGCGTTGATGCCCCACAGGTGGCCGAGCATGAACACCTTGTGTTCGTACAGCGCGATCAGCGCACCCAGCGAATGCGGGGTGAGCGAGTCGAGCATGAACACGCTGCTCGGGCGGTTGCCCTCGAACGTGCGCTGCGCGGCCAGGGCGCGGCGTTCGTCCTCGGTGCCCGTCTTCGCTTCCGCGAGCGCTTCCTCGAACGTCTTGCCAAGCGACAGCGCGGCGGCCTGCGCGAGCAGGTTGGCCGTCAGCACATCCTGGTTCTCACGCAGCGGGTGAGCCGGCTTCACCAGGCCGATGAACTCCAGCGGCACGATGTCGGTGCCCTGGTGCAGCGCCTGGAAATAGGCGTGCTGCGCATTGGTACCGATGCTGCCCCAGACCACCGGAACCGTCGAGCCGGTGACGTGCTTGCCGGTGGTCGGGTGCACGTGCTTGCCCAGCGATTCCATCTCGAGCTGCTGCAGGTACGAAGGCAGGTCGGCCAGGTAATCCACGTACGGGATCACCGCGCGGCTGGTGGTGCCAAGGATGTTGCGGTTCCACAGCTCAGCCGCGGCCAGCAGCACCGGCAGGTTGTCCTTCCACTCCGCGGTGCGGAAATGGTCGTCCGCCTCAGCGGCACCCGCGAGCAGGTCGCGGAAGCCGTTCATGCCGATCGCGAAGGCGATGGACGCGCCGACGGCCGACCACAGCGAGAAGCGGCCACCTACGTAATCCCACATCGGCAGCACCTGCGCGGCGCCCCACTTGTTCACGGCCTCGACGTTCGAGCTCACCGCGATGAAGTGCTTCGCCGTCTTCGCTGTGTCGCCCTTGTTGGCCTTGAGGATCCAGTCGCGGAACACGCCACCGTTGAGCAGCGTCTCCTGCGTGTTGAAGCTCTTCGATACCAGGATCACCAGCGTATGGCTCGGATCCAGCTTCTTCATCAGGTCGTTGGCCGCCTGGCCATCGACATTGGTGAGGAAGTGGCTGCGGATGCCATCGACGTGGAACTGCTCGAGCGCGTGCACGGCAAGGCGCGGGCCGAGGTCGGAACCGCCGATGCCGATGTTCACGACGTCGGTCACGCGGCCGATCAGGCCGACCGACTCACCCTCGCCCTTGTGCACGGCGTTGACCAGCTTCTCCATCTGGTCGAGTGCCTCGGCGACTTCCTTGCGGACATCGGCGGGGGCAGCCGGGTGACGCGACGCACCACCACGCAACGCGGTATGCAGCACGGCGCGGTCTTCGGAGGTGTTGATGTGCTTGCCTTCGAACATCGCATCGCGCGCGGCCTGCCAGCCGGTGCTTTCGATGTAGGCACCCACGGCATCCAGCGCCGCCGTGTCCAGCTTCTGGCGGGTGATGTCGAGAAGGATGGGGCCCATGCGCTTGCGGAAGCGATCGCCACGGGAGGCGTCGTTGACGAGCGTGCGGAGGGAGGTGCCGGCGAGGCGGCTCTTGTGCTCATCGAACGACGGCACGGGGACGTGGTTTGAATCCATGGCTTCCACTTTGGCTGCGACGGAGGGAAGCCCCGATATTACCGCACTGCAACGTAAGTGGATTGTATGGACCGTACTCTTGTGGGGGCGCGCTCCCACAGCGCGCTCCCACAGCGTGGTCCTACACGATCAGGCGGCCTGCTTCGGGATCGAATGGTTCGTGTGCGTGATGCGGTTGTCCGCATCCACGTAGACCAGGTCCGGCTTGTAGTTGGCCAGTTCGGCTTCGGAGAGGCTGGCGAACGCGGCGATGATCACCAGGTCGCCCGTCGAAACGCGGCGCGCGGCGCTACCGTTCACGGAGATGATGCCCGAGCCCTCTTCCGCACGCAGCGCGTACGTGACGAAGCGTTCGCCGTTGCTGATGTTCCAGGCGTGGATCTGCTCGTAGTCGCGCATACCGGCGGCGTCGAGCAGGTTGCCATCAATGGCGATCGAACCTTCGTAGTTCAGCTCGGCGTGAGTCACCGTGGCACGGTGGATCTTGCACTTGAGCATGTTGAGGTGCATGGCGGTCTCTGGGGTCTGTCGGTTACAAAAACGCCCATTCTAACGGAGGTAGCCCGTACCGTCGTGAATGGGCTTCCTCGGTGTCGAGGCGCTTTATGGGGGAGCGGGGTCGGAAACGCAAGTGCCCGTGCGTGAAGGCTTTCAGTCGAACGGCAGGTTGTCGATCAGGCGGGTGGCACCCAGCCGGGCAGCCACCAGGGCCACCAGGCCCTCGCGCTCGTCGGCGGCCGGCTCGGCCAGGTCCTCGGCACGGCGGATCGCGACGTAATCCGGGGTGAACCCGGCTCGCTCCAGGCGGGCCCGCGCGGCCGTTTCCAGCGCCTGCCAGTTGTGCCCCTGGCGGAACAGGTCACGCATCTGGGTTAGCGTGGCGTAGATCTGCGGGGCGCGCTGGCGCTCGGCCGGGCTCAGGTACTGGTTGCGCGAACTCTTGGCCAGGCCATCCTCATCGCGCAGGGTCGGGCCGGCCATGATCTTCACCGGCAGCGAGAGGTCGCGGACCATCCGCTCGATGACCTTGAGCTGCTGGAAATCCTTCTGGCCGAAGACGGCGAAATCCGGCTGGACCAGGTGGAACAGCTTGGAAACCACGGTGGCCACGCCATCGAAATGGCCGGGGCGGTGGGCCCCCTCGAGGGTTTCGGTCACGCCGGGCACGTGGATGCTGACGCTGCCCTCCGGCCCGAACGGGTACATGGTCGCCACTTCCGGCGCGAACAGCACGTCGCAGCCCGCCTCGGCCAGCCCCACCTGGTCCTGGGCCAGGGTGCGCGGGTAGCGCTCGAAATCCTCGCCGGGGCCGAACTGGGTCGGGTTCACGAACACCGAGGCGACGACGCGATCGGCGCGGGCGCGGGCCAGCTTCAGCAGGGAATGGTGGCCTTCGTGGAGGTTGCCCATGGTCGGGACGAAGCCCACGGTCTGGCCAGAGGTACGCCAGCCACGAATGGTGGCGCGGAGGGCGGCGGCATCGGTAACGGTCTGCATGGCGGGCTCTTTAGCTGAAGCTGTGTTCCGGACCGGGGAACGCCCCTGCCCTTACGTCATCCGCATAAGCGCGGATCGCTGCGGGAATGGAACCACGACCGTCGAGGAAATCCTTGGAGAACTTCGGCCGCTTGCCCGGGGTAAGGCCGAGCATGTCGTATACGACCAGGACCTGGCCATCGCAGCCGACGCCCGCGCCGATGCCGATGACCGGGATCGAAAGCGCCTTCGTGATCCGCTCGGCCAGGGCCGAGGGCACGCACTCCAGCACGAGCAGGTCGGCGCCGGCCGCTTCCACGGCCTTCGCGTCCGCGAACAGCTTGTCGGCCGCATCGTCGGTCTTGCCCTGCACCTTGTACCCGCCGAACTTGTTCACCGACTGCGGGGTAAGGCCGAGGTGGCTGCACACGGGGATATCGCGCTCGGCGAGCGCCGCGATGACCTCGCAGATGCGCCCCGCGCCTTCGATCTTGACCATGGCGGCGCCACCCTGGGCCACCAGCCGCGTCGCCGCTTCCATCGCCGCGGGAACATCGCGGTCGCTCATGAAAGGCAGGTCGGCCACGAGCAGCGTTGCCCTTAGCCCGCGGGCCACGGCGGCGGTGTGATAGACCATGTCATCGACCGTGACCGGCAGCGTACTCGGCCTGCCCTGCACCACCATGCCGAGCGAGTCGCCGACCAGGGCGACATCGATCCCGGCGAGTTCCAGTTGCGCGGCAAAACTCGCGTCGTAGGCGGTGAGCATCACGATCTTCCGGCCTTCGGCTTTCATCGCCTTCAGGCCCGGCACGGTCACCGGCTTACGCGCCGGCGCACTCGTATTTTCGACGTACACGCTCTTGTCGCCTCGTTGGGTGAAATTCGAATTGTCCGCCTGAATCGCCCGGGGCTCAAGGAACCGGGATCAGGCCAGGGGGAAGCATTCAGCCGCGTCGACCACGGCCAGCAGGTCGGCCACCCTGCCCTGGCCGGGTAACACGGCGTCCGGCGCGATATCGGCCAGCGGCAGGAGGACGAAAGCCCGCTCGGCGATCCGTGGGTGCGGCACCGCCAGCCGGTCATCGTCGATGGTCGCGGTGCCGTAAGCCAGCAGGTCCAGGTCGAGCGTGCGCGGGCCCCAGCGCTCGCCATCGCGAACCCTGCCGAACGCGCGCTCAGTGGAGAGCAGCGCGTCGAGCAAGGCATGGGCACCGAGCGACGTCTCGACCGCGATCGCGGCATTGACGAAATCCGGCTGGTCCACGTTGCCCCAGGGCGGGGTGCGGTAGAAGCGCGAGCGCGCGGTCACGCTGATGCCCGGCGTGACCGCGAGGACGCCGATCGCTGCCTCGAGGCGCGAACGGACGTCACCCAGGTTGCCACCCAGGCCAATGAACGCGATGACGCTCACGCCCCGCTCGTATCGCCCTTGCCCCGGGTGGGCTTGCGCCGCCGGCGGCGTTTGCGCGCCGGGGCCGTAGCGGCCACGGTGGAGCCATCGTGGACCGGTACGCCACCGCCGCCCAGCGCCGCCGCCAGCATTTCCGGAGGCAGCTGCTGCGCATGCGCCCACCATTCGCCCAGCTCGCGTATGCCCGTGGATTCATGGGCGCGCAACAGGAGGAAATCGAAGGCCGCGCGGAAGCGCGGATGCGACATGAGACGGAACACACGCTTGCGATGGATCTGCTCGAAGCGCGGCTGCAGCGCCCAGATCTCTTCCATCGTGAAGGTGAAGCGGCGTGGGATCGCGACGCGCTGGCACTGCTCGCCCACCACGTGGACCGCGGCGCGTTGCCATGCTTCGTTCATCTCGAAGCCCTGTGCCATCCAGCCATGCGCCTGGTCACGCACTTCGCCCCACAGCAAAACGGCGTAGAGGAACGCCGGGGTCACCGACTTGCCCTCGGCGATGCGCGCATCGGTGTTGGCGAGGCCTTGCTCCACCAGCGCGCGCAGCGCGTGGTCGCCGCGCTCGAGCGCGCGGGCGGTCGCCGGGAACAGGAACTCGAGCAGGCCGCAGGCCTCGAGCATCTTGAAGCTCTTCAGGCCATGGCCGGCGAGGAACAGCTTCAGCGATTCGTCGAACAGCCGGGCCGGCGACGCTTCGGTCAGCAGGTGGCCGAGCTTCTTGAACGGCGCCGACGCCGTCGGATCGATGGTGAAGCCCAGCTTGGCGGCAAGGCGCGCCGCACGGAGCATGCGCACCGGGTCTTCGCGGTAACGCTGCTCGGGGTCGCCGATGAGCCGCATGGTGCGGTCTTCGAGATCCTGCATGCCGCCGACATAGTCGCGCACGCTGAAATCGGCAATGTCGTAATACAGGGCGTTGACCCGGAAATCGCGGCGCACCGCGTCTTCCTCGATCGTGCCCCAGATGTTGTCGCGAACGATGCGGCCATCCACGATGTGGCGGTCGCCCTCGCCTTCGCCGCCTTCCTCACCGGTGCCGCGGAAGGTGGCCACCTCGATGATCTCGGGGCCGAAGACGACATGGGCCAGGCGGAACCGGCGGCCGATGAGGCGGCAGTTGCGGAACAGCCCCTTGACCTCTTCCGGCGTGGCATTGGTCGCCACGTCGAAGTCCTTGGGGTGGCCGCCCAGGAGCAGGTCGCGCACGGCGCCGCCCACCAGGTACGCGGCGAACCCGGCGTCATGCAGTCGGTAAAGCACGCGCAGGGCGGCTTTGCTGATGTTCTTGCGAGAGATGGAGTGCTGTTCGCGCGGGATGATTCTCACACCGGGCGGAACATCGCTCCTCGATTCGGAATTCAAGCGGTTGATGTCCTGGCGGGCGCACCAGCGCCCGGTCAAGTGGCTGCCCCCACCGGCGCCCGGTGTCGGGATGAACGGGCCAAATGTAACGAATTCGACCCAATCCGACGAGCGGGCGCCCAAGGCGTTGCCAGCGGCCGGAATTTGGATATACTAGCGCGCTTCGTACGTCTCGTACGACCCCGCTCCCTTCGTCTAGTGGTCTAGGACACGGCCCTCTCAAGGCTGGAACACGAGTTCGAACCTCGTAGGGAGCGCCACTTTCCTCTCCGGCGCCGAACCGTTCGCATGACCTTTGTCGTCACCGACAACTGCATCAAGTGCAAATATACGGACTGCGTCGAGGTTTGCCCGGTCGATGCCTTCCATGAAGGCCCGAACTTCCTGGTGATCAATCCGGACGAGTGCATCGACTGCACCCTCTGTGAGCCGGAATGCCCGATCAATGCCATCTACCCCGAGGACGATGTCCCCGCCGGGCAGGAGCAGTTCGTGGCACTGAACGCCGACCTGTCGAAGGACTGGCCGGTGATCACCGAGCGCAAGGATGGCATGCCGGACGCCAAGGACTGGGAAAACAAGCCCAACAAGATCGAGCTGCTCCAGCGCTGAGCGGTTGAAGAAGGCCCCGAGGGGCCTTTTTTATTGCCTCGATATCCACCTCCCCCTCTTCGTCCACCCTGTGGAATCCCTTGTGGGAGCGGGGGGGGGGGGGGGGGGGGGGGGGGGGGGGGCCCCCCGGGGGGGGGGGGGGGGGGCCCCCAATCGGGGGGGCGCGGGC
>NZ_JBVJMK010000001.1:663264-683475 GCF_055584245.1 Luteibacter sp. NPDC104163 | reverse complement strand
CAGGGTGGCCTCCTACGAGAGCAAGGCTTTCCTGCAATCGACCTCAGCGCGTCCGAGAGCCCTTGGTGCCCACCCTCGAGGCGAGTTCCGCAGGCTGCCGGTTCGCGCCCGTAGGGCAATAAGTACACATGCCCCGGAGGGGCACTCCCTTTCGAACGACGAGGACCTGTCTGAGCAGCGAGGGTGGGCGCCAAGGGCTCTTTCCAGAGACGTCAGAGCGCTAGCGCGATGGCCAAAGGCCGAGCCCCGCGCAGCCGAAGGCGAGCCCGATCGAAACAGCCTAAGTACCTCTACGTAAAGTCTTAACCGGCAATGCCCGGCCATCGGGTGACCGGCGTCACAACCGTGAACTTTACGTGCACTTTAGGTGTTCCCAACGTACATGCGTGCTATAAAGTCCGCCCACCGGGTGATCCGGTGGTACTTACGTACCGCATGGGCGGAACATTAAGTATCGGAATCAGAAGGCTTATCGGCCACGGAGGCCAAATCAAGGAAGAGATCCCGCAACGTGGGATCGGAGAGTGACGCCGCGGCAGCCCTCAGATGACGGGCCGCCCCGGTGGAAAGCGGTTTAAGCGGGTCGGGGCCTGGTGGCTCGACCGGCAGGGGGGCCACTTTCACGGCAACCGAGGAGGCCTTCGCGCCAATGGCGCGGGCAGCTTCAAGGATCTGCGCCTGGTACAGGCGCACCCGCGAAGCCCAGGCCGACGAGGGCGCAAGGAAGACGAGCCGGCCGTCGCGAAGGTCCGCGAAGCGGACGTGCTCGCGTAACGGTGCAGGAAGCGTCGCGCGCAGCTGGCGGTCCAGCGTGTCGAGCTCGCGAGCCCTCTGGGCGAGCCTGGCGACAGGCCCGACATCCGCGATGGACTTGAGTCCACGCGTTCTCGGTCGGGTTGGCTGGTACGGCGGTGGCATGGACCGGCTGAAACTTATTCGATGAAGAACGTATGCAGATCATACTCGTACCACGCGGCCATAAAGGCCCGAAAACGCTAAACCTTGCTTGCCGGCGCATGCGCTGCAAGCTCGCGATCATGGCGGTCGCCGGTGCCATCGGCATCGCCGGCATGGGTGCCGCGCTGGCCCTGGCCATCGCACGCCCCAGCAGCCACACCGTCGCCACCACGGACGCCGATGCACGCATCGCCCGGGTCAAGGCCGATGCCCAGCGCGATATCGATGCGCTCGCGGTGAAGCTGGGCCAGCTCCAGGCCCAGTCCGTGCGGCTGAACGCCCTTGGCGAGCGCCTGACCCAGGTCGGCAAGCTCGACGACGGCGAGTTCAATTTCAATGAAGACCCAGGCCAGGGCGGTCCGGAGCTCACCACCGGCAAGGACGAGGGCGCGATGGCGCCCGTCGCGCTGAACCAGAGCATCGATGAGCTGGCGGGGCAGTTCGATGCCCAGCAGGCGCAGCTCCAGGCCCTCAACGACCTGCTGCTCGATCGCAAGATCGAATCCAGCCTGCGCCCCACCGGCATGCCGGTGAACGGCTACATCTCCTCCTTCTTCGGCGGCCGGCCCGATCCCTTCAGCGGCCACAGCGCCCGTCACACCGGCATCGATATCGCCGCGCCCACCGGCACCCCGGTGACCGCGGTGGCCGAGGGCATGGTGACCTTCGCGGGCCAGCGCAGCGGCTACGGCGACGTGATCGAGATCGACCACGGCAACGGTTACATGACCCGCTACGCCCACAACAGCAAGCTGGTGGCCACGGTCGGCCAGCGCGTCCACGTGGGCGATGTGATCGCCAAGGCCGGCTCCACGGGCCGCTCGACCGGCTCGCACGTGCATTTCGAGGTCTGGTACCACGACCGTGTGGTCAACCCGCTGGCCTTCGTTCGCAGCCACCGCTGAGACAGCCTTGAACGGCGGCCCGGCGCCGCCATTAAAAGGCATGTTGTGGGGCGCCCGTAGTATGATCGTCCCTTCGTGCCGGTAAGGTTTTGCTCTTGCTGGCAATCCCCTTTTGTTTCAGATCCGGATGATCGATGTTCAATCGTGCCCTGACGAGCATTTTCGGCAGCCGTAACGACCGCGTGCTGCGCGACCTTTCCAAGACGGTCAAGCGCATCAACGCCCTCGAGCCGGAGTTCGAAAAGCTTTCCGACGACGCCCTGCGTGGCAAGACCGAGGAATTCCGCCAGCGTATCGCCGCCGGTGAATCCCTGGACAAGATCCTGCCGGAAGCCTTCGCAGTCACCCGCGAGGGCGCCAAGCGCGTGCTCGGCATGCGCCACTACGACGTGCAGATGATCGGCGGCATGGTCCTGCATGGCGGCCGCATCGCCGAAATGCGCACGGGCGAGGGCAAGACCCTGGTCGGTACGCTGCCGGTGTACCTCAATGCGCTGGAAGGCAAGGGAACCCACGTCGTCACCGTGAACGACTACCTGGCCCGCCGCGACTCCGCGCAGATGGGCAAGCTGTACAACTTCCTCGGCCTGACGGTCGGCGTCGTGTACCCGGGCATGGACCACGCCGACAAGCGTGGCGCCTACGCCGCCGACATCACCTACGGCACCAACAACGAGTTCGGCTTCGACTACCTGCGCGACAACATGGCGCTCAGCAAGGACCAGCGCTACCAGCGCGGCCTGCATTACGCCATCGTCGACGAGGTCGATTCGATCCTGATCGATGAAGCGCGTACCCCGCTGATCATCTCCGGCCCGGCCGAGGATTCCCCGCAGCTGTATATCGCGGTGAACAAGGTCGTCCCGCACCTGACCCGCCAGGAAACCGAAGAAGCCGCCGGCGACTACTACGTCGACGAGAAGCAGAAGCAGGTGCACATGTCCGAAGAGGGCATGGAGCACGCCGAGCAGTTGCTGCGCCAGGCCGGCGTCATCGAGCCGGAAAGCGGCCTGTACGATTCGAAGAACCTCGCCGTCGTCCACCACATGAACGCGGCGCTGCGCGCCAACGCCATCTACCAGCGCGACGTCGATTACATCGTGCGCGATGGCGAAGTCATCATCGTGGATGAGTTCACCGGCCGTACGCTCGCCGGCCGCCGCTGGTCCGATGGCCTGCACCAGGCGGTGGAAGCGAAGGAAGGCGTGCCCATCCAGCGCGAGAACCAGACCCTGGCGACGGTGACGTTCCAGAACCTGTTCCGCATGTACAAGAAGCTGGCCGGCATGACCGGTACGGCGGATACCGAAGCCTACGAATTCCAGTCGGTGTACGGCCTGGAAGTGGTGGTCATCCCCACCCACAAGCCGATGGTCCGCAAGGACAACCCGGACATGGTCTTCCTTGGCCCGGATGCGAAGTTCAAGGCGGTCATCGCCGACATCAAGGAATGCTTCGAGAAGGGCCAGCCGGTGCTGGTCGGTACCGCGTCGATCGACGTGTCCGAACTGGTCTCGGGCCTGCTCAAGAAAGAGCGCATCCCGCACGAAGTGCTGAACGCGAAGCAGCACGAGCGCGAAGCGCACATCGTGGCCCAGGCCGGCGCGCCGGGTTCCGTGACCATCGCCACCAACATGGCCGGCCGCGGTACCGATATCGTGCTTGGCGGCAGCATCGAGGCCGCACTGGCCGCGCTCCCGCCGGAAGCGACCGATGCCGATCGCGAGAAGCTCCGCGCCGAGTGGAAGCAGCGCCACGAGCAGGTGCTCGCATCGGGCGGCCTGCACATCATCGGTACCGAGCGCCACGAATCCCGCCGCATCGACAACCAGCTGCGTGGCCGTTCGGGCCGCCAGGGCGATCCGGGCTCGTCGCGTTTCTACCTGTCGCTGCAGGACAGCCTGATGCGCATCTTCGGCGGCGAGCGCATCGGCCGCTGGATGCAGATGTTCGGCATGAAGGAAGACGAGGCGCTGGAAGATCGCCTGATCACGCGCCAGATCGAGAAGGTCCAGCGCAAGGTCGAGCAGCACAACTTCGACATCCGCAAGAACCTGCTCGACTTCGATGACGTCGCCAACGACCAGCGCAAGGTGATCTACGCGCAGCGCGATGAACTGCTCGAAGCCGAAGACATCTCCGACATGGTCGGCGACATCCGCGCCGACGTGGTGGAAGGCCTGGTGCGCCGCTTCGTGCCGGCCGACAGCATCGACGACCAGTGGGATATCGCCGGCCTCGACCGCGAACTGGCCAGCGAACTGAACCTGCGCCTCGATGTGGCCCATTGGCTGGAAGGCCAGAAGGAAGCCGACGCCGAGGCGATCATGGAGCACGTCCGCCAGGCGGTGGACCAGCTGTTCGTCGAGAAGGAAGCCCAGGTCGGTGCCGAGACCATGCGTTCGCTCGAGAAGCACGTGATGCTCTCGGTGGTGGATAACGCGTGGAAGGAGCACCTCGCCAGCATGGATTACCTGCGCCAGGGCATCTACCTGCGTGGTTACGCGCAGAAGCAGCCGAAGCAGGAGTTCAAGCGCGAGTCGTTCGAACTGTTCTCCGAGATGCTCGACCGCATCAAGACCGAAGTGGTGCAGATGCTTGCCCGCATCCGCATCCGCAGCGAGGAAGAAGTGGCGGCGATGGAAGCGGAACAGCAGCGCGCGGCGGATGCCCAGCGCCTGCAGTTCCAGCATGCCGACGCGCAGGCGATGGCTGCGGGCGGCAACAATGCCGTGGCCGACCAAGCCGTCCCGACCAACGTGGCCGATGGCCCGAAGGTCGGCCGCAACGACCCTTGCCCCTGCGGCTCGGGCAAGAAGTACAAGCACTGCCACGGTCAGCTGACCTGATGAAAAAAACCCGCCGAAAGGCGGGTTTTTTTTTGCGACCGCTGCACCACGCCCTGTGATCGGTTCATTCGCAGCCGCGAATGCATGTGTTGAGCGGCTTACGCCGCCTTAGGCTGGACGTCCGCTGGGGGCGGTGACGGCCAGGCCCTTGGGGCCGCCAGTCGCGGACCTTCGGACCGGGCCGTAGCTTCCGTGTCGCGAATAGCGTGCCGCCCGGAGGCCCTCCGCTCATGTCGCCCCCAAGGGCCTGACCGTCTCCGAGTCGACACGCCCCGTTTCGTGATGCACAAGCCGGCACGCCGTGCCTTAGAGCGGCGCGTGGCGATCCTCGTGTAAAGAAAAGTACGGAAGTTTGCCGTCCTGTAAAGAAAATGCCGTCCCGGTAAAGAAGAGATAGCAACGGAGCGCTTGACGCTAACTTCTATGTAAAGAAAAATGCGGTCAATGGCAGTTTTGTAAAAAAAATGCAGGCCAGGAAAAGAAAATGTCGGTCGGATACGCGTTTCTCAAAGAAAAGCTGGGCCTGACCTCCTTTGACCCGGTCCGCCCCGCCCTGATCAAGCCCACCACGCGCCTCACGCGGAATGTGGATCATCTGGCCGTGCCCCAACGGATGGCCCCGCATTCCGACGATCCCATCCAGCACGTACTCTTCGCACTGAAGCACGAAGGCATGGAGCTGGCCTTGCTCATGGAAGCCATGCGCAAGCTATCAGGCAACGACGTTCTGGCCGAGGTCCAGCGCACCCCGGGTGGCCGTTACACGCGGCAGCTCGGGTTCTTTTGGGAGGAGGCCCATGGCCGACGCCTGGAAGGCGCGCCGGCTGGTACCGGTGCAGTGGTCGACGTCTTCGACCCCGGCCGGTTTGTCACCCAGCCCGACGGCATAAACATGCCCTTCTGGAGGGTGAACTGGAATGGCTTGGGCACGACGGCCTGGTGCGCCACGGTCGAGCGCACGCCATCGGTCGAACACGCCATGGCCTCTGACGTGCCCGGGCGCGTGCGTGCCTATGCTGAAAGCCTGACAGGCGAAATTCGAGAGCGAGCACTGAGCTTTGCTTACCTGAGCGAAACGAAATCGAGCTTCGCCATCGAGCACGAGATCCCGAGCGAAGCGCGGCAAAACGCCTTCGTGGCCTTGCTCCACGCCGCTCACAAGGAAACCCCTCTGTCGGAGGAATACCTCACCGGTCTGCAACAGGCGACGATTTCTAATCCGCTAGATCGCGCCGTGGGTTTTCGGACGGAACAGAATCACCTGGCGAACGCGCTTCCTGGTGCCGCAGGCGTCACCTACGTGCCGCCACCGCCCGATATCGTCGGAGAGCTGATGGACGACATGATGTCGTTCGCCAACTGCATGCCTGCCACCATCGATCCGCTCGTTGCTGGCGCCATCAGTTCGTTCGGCTTCGTTTTCATCCATCCTTTCATGGATGGCAACGGACGACTGAGTCGCTTCCTGATCCACCACGCGCTGTGCCAATCCGGAGCCTTGGGAAGCGGTCTGATTCTCCCTATCTCAGTCGCGATGAAGAAGCACGAGAATGAGTATCTCGACGCACTCAAGGCATTCTCTGTCCCGGCGCGCGAGCGCTGGCAAGTCGTCTGGGGAGACGGCGAGCGCTTCGAATACAAGTACGTCGGCAGCGCGCGCTACGAGATGTACCGATACTGGGACGCGACGCGTGCGGTGGAGTTCACCTACCGCATGGCCGAGCAAGCGCTCGCAGTCGAGCTACGCACAAATGTCGAGTACCTGGAGCGCTACGACTACGTTACTCGTAAGGTCACAGAGCAGGCGGATGTCAGGGGCAGCGACCTGGCTGTCCTGGTACGCAGCGCGCTGGACTTGAACGGTGTCGTGTCGAAGAGGCGGCGGGACCAGTTCCAGGTTCATACGGAGCCACGCGTGTTCGACCTGATCGAGACATTTGCCAAAGAGGCGCTGCTGCGTGATCCGGACGATCTCCACCGCGAACCCGATGACGTGGCGGATTAGTCGCGGTCACCCCTCGGCTTCTGCCGGCACTAGCCCGCCATACTTTTTCGCCAACTCCCGCTGTTGTAGGAGCGCGCTTGCGCGCGATCACGAGGATCGACATGGCTCATCTTCACCGTGCGCGCGCTTATCTGCTCCCTAGCCTGCTGGCCTTACTGTTCTGCGTCTCGATTCAGGCCGACAACGCAGGTACTGAACGGTCCGAGCCGTGCCAGACCTTCACCGTCACGCCGGTCCATCAGGTTCCGTTACAGGACGTCGGGAGACTGCTGCCGGAAGTCTCAGTCCAAGGTGCGCCCGGCTCCATCTCATTCGTTCGATTTGATGAGGAAGATCACCCTCAGCGGGACAGGCGCCATGCGTTGGCGCTCGTTTATGCCCGCGCGGGCGACCTCGGCGAAGCGCCGATCGGAGGCTATGTCTGGATGACGACCGACGAGTTCGTTGGCCACCCCCAATTCGCAAAATCAACGGATTCGCTCTCGGTCACGTTGAACGTGGATGATGGCCCACGCTGCAATGTGAAACCCTTGGTCTTCGAGTTGAGGTCAGGGGGGAAGGTGTACGTCAACAACCGTTTTATCGGCGCTGTGAAGTAGCGCTGTATTCAGAGCATTTGCGAGCCCAGTCTGCAGTGTGTAAGAGCATCGCGCGCAAGCGCGCTCCTACAGGGCGGGGGGCTTGGTCGCCGTGACCTTTTGGTTTCTCGCGGTGGGATTCGGACCGCATTGCCAGCCACTGCGCATTCTATTTGCGACTCGCCCTCCCTTGATTGCATGTCGCTATGGACTGGCCACCTCAGGTTCCCTACTTCGCAAGGGTGAAATCTTGCGAGTCGAGAGATCGTGGCTTGGTCTGCTATGGAAGTTATCCACAGCCATTCCCAACATGTTGGGTCTCAGCCCCTGATATTCTCGATATGTAGTATCTACTGGCACTCCCTGTTATCGCTTGCCAATTTGTTAAATCGAGAGTACGGTGCGCAAAAAAAAACGCCCCGCTAGAGGCGGGGCGTCTCAAACTTTGAAGAGAACTGAAAGGAGGAGCCGTAGCGAACTGGTCACTATGCGGGCACGTACTTCCAGAGCCCTGTCTTGGCGGACGGGACATTGTATTGATCTGCGTTTGCGCTCGTCAATCCGCTGGAGCAAGTGCTTTGCGTAGCGTTTGTTGAAGTATTCGACAATTACGCGAGGTAATCATGAGCAAGAAGGTCACGCAGTATCGAAGCGCAAAGTCCGGTCGATTCGTAACTCCGCAGTTCGCGTCGACTCACAAGGCAACCACTGTGAAGGAGCAGAACAATGCTCCGAGGGCACATGGACCGCGCAAGAAGTGACAGTCGCCCGGAGCGGGCGGCAGCCCGCTCCGATTCCAGCTAAGCGAGGCTCCGATGAATACTATTCTCTCTTCTCCAGTTCCAAGCATGCCCGGTCCACGACTGTCCGCGCGCAGCGCAGCACTTTTTCTGGGTTTGCCTGCATACAAGCAGGTGCAATTACTGCGCGAGCAGAAGTACCCGAGACAAGCCCCTCAAATATTCAAGCAGCCCTACTACCAAGTTGCTCTCACGGCGATACGTGATCTTGTTGGTCGTGGCGTGGCAGCGATCGCCGATGCCCGGGCCGCTGTCGCGCGGATCTCGAATTCCGCCCAGCGGATGCATAACGCTCGCGTACTTGAGCAGTTCTTGCAAAGCGACGTTATGAAGCGTTCGCTGATCCTTGTACCGCTACCCAAGTTGTACGCCCGCATCGACGATCTGGAATTGCGCCTTTCGGCAGATCTCTGCGTCGTCGAGCGGGGTGTGACGAAGTTCATTTATATCAACTGCAAAGACGAAAGGGTGGAGCCTGAGGTCGCGAAAGCAACGTTGGAAATAGCGCATTGGATTCTCGACGAGAATGAGGTCGCGACGTCTATAAGGAATCTTGAATTCATCGATCTTTTCCGAAACGAGCGATATTCGCGGTCGCAACGACGGGGCGGGACGATTCGTACGCTAGACGTCAACGCGCGGATTATCACAACGCTTTGGGATGGCATCGATCCATGACGTGTCCCACGGTGTGCCTTGTTGCATCGGTTGATTTCTGAAAGCGGAAAAGGCGGGGCCTTGACGCTCAGCCCCTGGGGCGAGTGCCGTGAGCGAGATGGCCGGGCGGGCAAAGCCCGCTCGGCCATCGTTTGGAGTGCTGGCCAAGTCAGTTCAGTGCGAAGCCGAAGGCGGCTCTCATTAGCAGCACTCGAAAGAGCCAGCACGCGGTGGCGTAGTCGAATTCGCGGTCGGTAACCTAGTCGCCGCCGCCTTTGGGTTTCTGGCGGTAGGATTCGGCTTGCACCGTGATGTACTGGGGCTCTTCCTCGTCGATGCGCATGGCGGTCAGCTGGCCGCCCCACACGCAACCGGTATCGATCGCATAGATACCCAGGCCCGCGAAACGGCCGAGTGCCGACCAGTGGCCGCAGACGATTTTCGTCTCGCGCCGGCGCATGCCCGGCACTTCGAACCACGGGTACATACCCGGCTTCTGCGTGCCCGGGCGATCCTTGCCTTCAAAGTCGATCCGACCGTTCACATCGCAATAGCGCATGCGCGTGAGCGTGTTGATCGTGGCGCGGTGGCGTTCCACGCCCTGCAGGCGGTTGTTCCACGCGGCGGGGCGGTTGCCGAACAGGTTCTTCAGCAGGCGCTGGTGGCGCGGGCCGCCGAGCTCGCGCTCGACCTCCAGCGCCGCACGCTGCGCCTGGCGTAGCGTCCACAGCGGGGCGAGGCCCGCATGGATCATCGTCCAGCCCAGCGCTTCGTCGTGGTGGAGCAGCTTCTGCATGCGCAGCCACTCGAGCAGCACCGGCGCATCGTCCGCGAACAGCACTTCGCGCAACTCGGGGTTCACCCGCTGCTGCGCATCCTCGCGGCGCTGGCCGATGGCCAGCAACGAGAGATCGTGGTTGCCAAGCGTGATGATGCTGCGCTCGCGCAGCGAGTGGATGAGGCGCAGCGTCGCGAGCGATTCACCGCCGCGGTTGACCAGGTCGCCGCAGAACCACAGCTGGTCGGCGGCGGGGTCGAAGCGCAGCTTCTCGAGCAGGCGCTGGAGTTCCGGGTAGCAACCCTGGACGTCGCCGATCGCGTAGACGGCCATCAGGTTGCTCGCTTCATGTCGCCGCCGGGGGCGGTTGCGCTATCCATGCGTCAGTCCTAGTGCAGCGTGCGGGGAATGGAGAGGACGAAGGCCGGGATCGGCGTATCGAAGTGCGTACCGTCATCGGCCACCATGCGATACGAACCGGCCATGGTGCCGACCGCGGTCTCAAGGACGGCGCCCGAGGTGTATTCGTAGGTATCGCCCGGACGCATCCACGGCTGTTCGCCCACCACGCCATCGCCGCGCACTTCTTCCACCTTGCCGTTGGCATCGGTGATGACCCAGTGGCGGCCGAGCAGCTGCGCGCCCGTCGCGCCCGCGTTGCGCAACGTGATCGTGTAAGCGAACACGTAGCGGTTATCGCCGGGCTGGGACTGGTCGGGTACGAAGCGGGTTTCGACCTCCACGTCGATCGTGTAGGGGTTTTTCGAGTTCATGCAGCGATTGTGTGGGACGCGGAGGGGGTGGGCAAGTATGCCCTGATCTTGTTCAGGTCGCGTTCGCGAGCTTGACGAAATCCGCGGGCGCAAGCGTTTCCGCGCGGGCGCGCGGGTCGATGCCGAGCTCGCGGATGGTGGCCTCGTCGACCAGGCCCTTCAGCGTATTGGAGAGGGTCTTGCGGCGCATGGCGAACGCGGCCTTCACGACCGCGTGGATCTTCGCCGGGTCGCCCTTGGGCAACTGCTCGGGCAGGAGCGGCACCATGCGCACCACGGCGGAATCGACCTTCGGCGGCGGCCGGAACGCGCCCGGCGGCACCACGAACAGCGGGGTGACCTTGCAGGCGAGCTGCAACATGACACTGAGCCGCCCGTAGACCTTGCTGCCCGGCTCGGCGGCCATGCGGTCGACGACTTCCTTCTGCAGCATGAAATGCATGTCCTGGATCGCCGCGGCGTGTTCGACGCAGTGGAACAGGATGGGGCTGGAGATGTAGTAGGGCAGGTTGCCGGCGATGCGCAGGCGCTCCGCGCCCAGTTCCTTTGCCAGCGCGCTGAAATCCACCTTGAGCACATCCGAATGCACGATGCGCAGGTCGCCGATGGGCGCCGCGCGTTCCTGCAGGCCCGGGATCAGGTCGGTATCGAGCTCGATGGCGGTCAGCTTCTTCGCCACGGCCAGCAGCGGCAGGGTCATGGCGCCTTCGCCGGGGCCGATCTCGACGACGGTGTCGCCATCCTTCGGCGCGATGGAGGAGACGATGCGCTCGATGTAGCGCTTCTCGTGGAGGAAGTGCTGGCCGAAGCTCTTTTTGGGGCGTGCGTTCATACGGCGGCCCGCGGGCGGGCGAGATCCATGGCGAGGCGCGTGGCGGCGAACAGGCTGGCGGGATCGGCGCGGCCGGTGCCGGCCAGGTCGAGCGCCGTGCCGTGGTCGACGGACGTGCGGATGAAGGGGAGGCCGAGCGTGACGTTCACGGTGCGATCGAATGCTTCGCTCTTGAGCACCGGGAGGGCCTGGTCGTGGTACATGGCCAGCACCGCGTCGTAGCGCGGGCGCATGGCCGGCACGAAGGCCGTATCCGCGGGCAGGGGGCCGATCAGGTCCATGCCATCGCCGCGCAGGCGCTCCAGCAGCGGGATGATCGTATCGAGCTCTTCGCGGCCCATGTGCCCGCCCTCGCCCGCATGCGGGTTGAGGCCAAGCACCGCGATGCGCGGCTGGGAAAGGCCGAAGCGCTCGCGCAGGGCGCCGTGCACGATGCGCAGGGTGCGTTCGAGCAGCGCCGGGGTGATCGCGGCAGGCACGGCGGCGAGCGGCAGGTGGGTGGTCGCGAGGGTCACCCGGAGTTCCGGGCTGGCGAGCATCATGACCACCTCGGC
This sequence comes from Luteibacter sp. NPDC104163, assembly GCF_055584245.1. Lineage (NCBI taxonomy): Bacteria > Pseudomonadati > Pseudomonadota > Gammaproteobacteria > Lysobacterales > Rhodanobacteraceae > Luteibacter > Luteibacter sp. NPDC104163. Next base: position 671,787 of record NZ_JBVJMK010000001.1, on the reverse strand, counting down.
CCCTGCGCGCTCGGCGAAGAACTCGGTGTGGCCGCTGAAGGCGATGCCTGCTTCGTTGATGCTGGATTTCTGGACCGGGCCGGTGACCACGGCATCGAACGTCCCCGAAAGGCAGCCATCCGCGGCGATCGCGAGCATCTCGAGCACGTGGTGGGCGTTGGCGGGGTCCGGTGTGCCGGGGCGCGCCGGGGCGCCGAGCGGCACATGGCGGATGCGCAGGTGGCCCGCGGGGCGGTGCGTGAGGCGCTGGCCGTCATCGTCGCTGAGCTGTAGCGCTACGCCGCACGCGGCGGCAGCCTGCTCGAGCAGCCCGCGATCGGTGATGGCAACGAGATCGGCGGCCAGGTCGCTGGCCGCCAGGCGGGCAAGGAGTTCGGGACCGACCCCGGCAGGCTCACCGGCGGTGACGGCGAGCCTGGGCAGGGTGGTCGCGTTCATGCCCTTAGTTGGAGGCGGGCGTCGTCGCCGAGGCCTGCTTGTCGTCCGGATCCTTGAGTTCCGGCACGCGGATGTCGACGAAGGACGACGAGCGCAGTTCGCGCAGGTAGCTCTCGTAGGCCTCGTCGGCCTTGCGGTTGCCGATGGCCTGGCGGGCCTGGTTGCGCTGCGATTCCTCGGTGACGTCGCTCTGGCGGGTGCCCAGCAACTGCATCACGATCCAGCCGGCATCGGTCTGGAACGGCTTCGAGACTTCGTTTTCCTTCAGGCCATCCAGCTGGGTGGCGATGGCCTGGCCCCAGGCGTCCTTCTGGAACCAGCCCATGTCACCACCGGCATTGGCCGTGGTGGTGTCCTTGGAGTCGTCCTTTGCCAGCTTGGCGAAGTCGCCCTTCTTCTCGGTGACCTGGGTGTAGATGTCCTGGGCCTTCTTCTCGGCCTGCTCCGGCGTGACGATCTCCGACGGTTTGATCAGGATCTGGCGCGCGTGGTACTCGGTGACGACCTGGCGGCCCGGCTGGCGGGTATCGACCAGCTTAAGGATGTGGAAGCCCGTGGGGCCGCGGAGCGCAGGCGTGGATTCACCCGGCTTGAGCGAGCCGACGGCATCGGCGAAGGCCGGCGGCACTTCGTCGAGGCGGCGCCAGCCGAGGTCACCACCGTCGAGCGCGTCGGGCGCATCGGAATACTGGATGGCGACGGCGTTGAAATCCTTGCCGCTCTTGATGTCGGCGATGGCCTTCTCCGCCTTGGCCTGGGCGGCGGCGATATCGTTCGCGCCACCTTCGGCCGGGGTGCTGACCTGGATGTGGGCCAGGTGCACTTCGCCCGCCTTGTAGGTCGGGCTGGCGAGGAGGTTGTTGACCTCGGCGTCGGTGACCGTGACCTGGTCGCGGACGACGCTCTCGTGCAGCTTCTGGGTGATCAGCTGGTCGGAGATCTGCTGGCGGAAGCCCTGCCAGCTCATGCCATCCTGCGTGACCGCCTGCTGGAGCTGGTCGGCCGACATCTTGTTCTGCTGGGCCACGTTGGCGACGGCCTGGTCCACGTCCTGGTCGGTGACGTGGATGTTCTGGTCGGCGGCGCGCTGCGTCTGCAGCTTCATGAGGATCAGGCGATCGAGCACCTGGCGGGCCAGGATGTTCGCGGGCGGCAGCTGGCCCGGGTTCTGGGCGTACTGCTTGGTCACCGCGGCGATGGCGGCATCCAGTTCGCTCTTGAGGATCGTGTCCTCTTCCACCACCGCGACGATGCAGTCCAGCGCGCCCGGGCAGGCGATGCCGCTGGCACCGCTGGCCCCCTGGGCCTGCGGCATCAGCTGTGCGTGGGCGGTGGGCACGGCCGCCAGGAGGGCGGCGGCGAGCACGGAGTAAACGAGGATCTGCTTCATCGAATAGGGAGCCCGGGGCGCCTGCCCCATTTATTGATAGCCAAGGATAGCACGCCGCAGGTACTGGCCCGATTGAGGATTCAGCGAGCCCAGCCCCTTGAATTCCAGCTCAAACATGATCGCGTTGTTCGTCCGGCGGGTGTAATCCTGGACGTAGTGGCGGCCAAGGATGCGGAAGGCGACGCAGCAGCTGTCGTATTCGACGCCGGCGGCGGCTTCCAGGGTCCGGTGCGAGAACGTGAACGTGGTGAAGGAGGCCCCGTTGTCCAGGGTGACCGGCACGATGTCGCGGCGGGCAAAGACCCAGCGCGCCAGGGCACGCCAGCGCTCCGACACCGGGTAGACCACGGAGGTGTCGAATTGTTCCATCACGTTCCGGCGGTACCGGTACGAGAAGTTGACGATGCCGTCGCCCTTGATCCGGCGCTGGATCTGCACGGTGGCCAGGTCGGTGTCGTGGCCCTGGAACCCATACTGGCCTGTATCGGGGTTCGGGTAGACGCGCTGCTTGTCGTTCGGATTCCACTGGTACGAGCTGTTGAGGCGCCACTTGTCGTTGAGCTGCACGGCGAACTGGGCCACGTAATTCGAGCCGTTGTAGTCCGTGGGCAGCACGCCCGGCATCTGCACCTTCTGGTCGCTCAGGTAACGGATCTGGCCCACGCTGGCCGAGACCCGCTCCACGCCGTTGTCATCGAGCAGGCGAGTGGTCAGCGCCGCGGTGACGTTGTTGGCATCCATCTGGCGGTCGGCGCCGGCGAAGCGGTTGGTGGTGAACAGCTGCCAGAAGTCGAACGACATCTCGTTGGTGTCGAACGTCGGCAGCTTCTCCTGGTTCCGGTACGGCACGTAGAGGTAGTAGACGCGCGGTTCGAGCGTCTGCGTGTAATCCGAGCCGAAGAGATGGGTCTGGCGGTCGAAGATCAGCCCGGTGTCGAGGCTGGCGATCGGCAGCGAGCGCGTCGGGGTGCGGTCCGGGAACGTGCTCTTGTAGTCGGCGTTTTTCAGCTGGTACCCGGTGAAGCGGTATTCGGCGCGCGGGCGGATGAACCAGAACGGCCCGCCGAAATCACCCGCGATATACGGGGCGAGGTCCAGGCGGTTGCCATCGAGCTGGTTGCCGAATGGATTGCGGTTCGCCTTGCGGAACGCCACCGCCTCCGAGTCGATACCCACGTCAAGCCATGAATTCAGCGGGACCTCGGCGTTGAACGTGCCGCGCGGCCAGCGCTTGTAAGGCTCCACGTAATTCGGCAGGCCCGGGTCGACGTTCTGGTACGCATCGACGCCCAGCGACGAGGACCAGTACTTGCCACCCTTCGACACATAGACGCTGGAGGTCAGGATGCCGACCGCCGAGGTGTAGAGGTCGTTGCCGAAATCGCGGAAGTATTCGTTATCCGACGCGCGGTTGATGTTGGCGTACAGCGAGAAGCCGGCACCCAGGTTGGTCGAATTCGTGATCTGCGCGAGGTAACGCTGCTTCGCGTCGCCACGGTCGCCAAACTGCGAGAAGTCGGTGTCCTGGCCCTTGTCGTTGCCCAGGTACTGCACGTTGAACGTGCCCCGCGACGTCGGCAGCAGGTAGCGGAACTCGGCACCGAGCATCAGGCCGCGCTCGGTGTAGTACGTAGGGGTCACGGTCGCATCGTAATTCGGTGCGATGTTGAAATAGTAAGGCGTGGACAGGTACGTACCCGCATGGCTCGACGAGCCGAAGGTCGGGTAAAGGAAGCCGCTCTTGCGCCGGTCATCCAGCGGGAAGGTGAAGTAGGGCAGGTACATGAACGGCACGCCCTTGAAGCGCATGGTCGCGCTGCGGGCGACACCCACGCCGGTGTCCTTGTTCAGGTTCACCGTCTTGGCGCGGAATTCCCACTGGTGCTTGCCCACGTCGCAGGTCGAGTACGTGGCCATGCGCATGCGGCCGTGCATCGGGTCGGTGACCGTCGCGTGGTCGGCCACGCCATTGCCGCGCGACTGCAGCAGCTGGTAGGTCACCTTGTCCGCATCGCCCTGGTTCGGCGTGGTCGTGCCGGTCATGCGGTCGGCACGCAGGAGCATGCCGGCTTCCTGGTAGCGGACGTTGCCTTTCGCGTCGTACGCGGTGGAATCCGCGTTGTAGGTGACGTCCTCGGCCTGCAGCACCTGGTCGGCACGTTGCAGGCGCACGCCGCCGGTCATGTGGTAGATGTTCGGTTCGGGGCTCTCGACCTTCACGCCCTCGGTACCGTTGATGTTCGACACGGTATCGGTGACGGCGGTATCGCGCAGCGTCGTGTCCTTCGTGATCGTGGGATCGTAGAAGTCCAGCATGGCGTTGGGGCTGCACATGGCGTAGCTCACCGGGCGCGGTGCGCACACGAACGAGCCGAGCGGGCAGGTGACTACATCGCTCGCCTCGCGGCTGCGCGACGTGCTCACAGCGGTGGGCGCCGAGGCGGCGGTGGATTGTGCCTGGGCCTGCCAGGCGGTGCCGGAGACGACGAGGGCGACGGCGGTCGCCAGCAGGCGGCGTTTAGGCAGGATGCTGATGCGGGGCGTCACGGGCGGGGTCTGGTCCGTTCGAAAGGCGGCCAACTTAGCAGAATCGCCGCCTGCATCGCACGATGGCACTCCACGCATAAGCTCGAACCCCTGGCGAGGGCGCGGCGGTGATCGCCGTGCCGATACCCTTGAGCTTACACCGCCCGCTCAGCCGCGCGGGCGGCGCTCGTGTTGCCACAGCACCTCGCCGTGCCCGCTCTGGCGGGCCAGGATGCGTGCCAGGACGAACAGCAAATCTGAAAGGCGGTTCAGGTAACGCTGCGCTTCAGGGCGCACTTCCTCGACGCGGGCCAGCGCCACCACCTCGCGTTCCGCGCGGCGGCACACGGTGCGGGCCACGTGGCAGGTGGCCGCGGCCATGCCGCCGCCGGGCAGGATGAAGTCCTTCAGCGCGGGCAGGTCGGCGTTGAACGCGTCCAGCACTTCTTCCAGCCGATCGATGTCCTTGCCCTGCACCATGGCCATGCCGGGGATGCACAGCTCGCCGCCGAGATCGAACAGCTCGTGCTGAACCTGGATAAGCACCTCGCGGATCGCCTCACCCGTGCCCTCGCTGGCGATGACCATGCCAAGCGTGCTGTTGAGCTCATCGACGGTGCCGTAAGCCGCGACCCGCAGGGAATCCTTGCCGGTGCGGCTGCCATCGCCCAGGCCGGTGCTGCCATCGTCACCGGTACGCGTATAGATCTTCGAAAGTCGGTTACCCATCGGGCGATTCTAGCCTGCGGCGGGCCGCCGCACCCACGGTGCGTGCACGTGGCGGCGTTATGATGCGCCGCATGAGCCCTGCATCCCCCATCCTCATCGTCGGCGGCGGCCTGGTCGGCGCAAGCCTCGCTATCGCCCTGGATACCGCCGGCATCCCGGCCATGCTGGTGGAGGCCGCCGCGCCGCGCGTGGGCGACCAGCCCAGCTATGACGAGCGCAACCTGGCCCTGGCCCGTGCCACCGTCAATGGCCTGGCCTCGATAGGGGTATGGGACCTTGCCCGTGCCCGGGCGACGCCGATCACGCATATTCATACGAGTCGCGCCGGCGATTTCGGCAGCGTTCGGATGGATGCCGCCAGCGAGGGCGTGGACGCGCTCGGCTGGACCCTGCCCGCGCGCGAACTCGGCGAGGCGCTGCTGCGTCGGCTCGATAGCTGCCGGCTCCTGACGCGCATGGCGCCGGCACGGGTCGAGCGGATCGAGCCGGTGGACGATGCCTGGCTGGCGACCATCACCGGGCCCGGCGGTACGACGCAGGTCCGCACGCCGCTGGTGGTTGGCGCCGATGGCACGGGTTCCGGTATTCGCGCCCAGCTCGGCATCGGCACGCGCGAGCACGATTACGAGCAGGCCCTGTTCGTGAGCACGATGACCCCGGAGCGCGACCCGCGTGGCCGCGCGTTCGAGCGTTTCACCGATGAGGGCCCGGTGGCCGTGCTGCCGCTCGCGGAGCGCCGTGTCGGGCTGGTCCTCACTGTGGGTGCCGAACGCGCCGATGAGGTCGCGGCGCTGGACGATGCAGGATTCGCGGCCCTCGCGCAGGCCCGCTTTGGCTGGCGCCTCGGACGGCTGGCCCGGCCCGGCAAGCGCGTGCCGTACCCGATCCGCCGCGTCGCTGCCGAAGCGCTGATTGCCCAGCGTGCGGTGCTCGTGGGCAACGCCGCGCAGACCGTGCACCCGATCGGCGCCCAGGGTTTCAACCTTGGCCTGCGCGATGCCCTGACCCTTGCCGAGCTGGTGGCCGCAGGTGGCGATCCCGGCGCGCCGGCCTTGCTCGCGGAATACGCGCGCCGGCGTAGCCCCGATCGCGAAGGCACCATGGCGATGAGCCACGGCCTCATCCGGCTCGCGTGCCTCGACCAGCCGTTCCTCGGGCCGCTGCGCTCGCTGGCCATGCTGGCGCTGGACCGCGTGCCGCCGCTGCGCCACGCGCTGACCCGCCGCGGGATGGGCTTCCGCGAAAACGCGCCTTTCGCCGTGCGGGAGAAGACACCGTGAGCGACCACTGGAACATGGATGCGCCCCGTCGCCGTGGCGGGTTGCTGGATGTCGCCGTCGTTGGCGGTGGCATGGTGGGCGCCGCCGCTGCGCTTGCATTGGCACGTGCTGGTTTCAGCGTCGCACTGGTCGATGCACGCGAACCGGCGCCCTGGGCCGCCGCGCATGACGTGGACCTGCGCGTCGTAGGCCTCGCGCCGTCGTCGCTCCAGCTGCTCGACCAGCTCGGCGTCTGGCCGGCCATCCGCGATGGGCGCGCATCGCCTTACGAACGCATGGTGGTCTGGGACGCTGAAAACGGCGCCACGCTGCACTTCGATGCTGCCGACGAGGGCCGCGATGTGCTTGGCTATATCGTCGAGAACAACCTGGTGCAGGCGGTGCTCTGGCACGCGTTGGACGACGCAGGGGTGCGCCGCGTGGTGCCGGCGGAAGTCACCGGCTACAGCATGCGCGAGGACCGCGCGCAGCTGGATCTTGCGGATGGCCAGGTGTTGTCGGCGAAGCTGGTGGTCGCTGCGGATGGCGCGGCGTCGCCGCTGCGCGGCATGGTCGGCATCGGCACGCATGGCCGCGATTACGCGCAGCGCGGCATCGTCGCGCACGTGGCCACCGCGCGGCCGCATGAACGCACGGCGTGGCAGCGTTTTCTTCCCGGTGGCCCACTGGCGTTCCTGCCGCTGGCCGATGGGCGCAGTTCCATCGTGTGGTCCCTGCCGGAAGCCGAGGCGCAGCGCGTGCTCGCGCTCGATGACGAGGCCTTCCGCAATGAGCTCGGTGTCGCCAGCGATTTCCGTCTGGGGCCGATCGAAAGCGTGACCCGGCGCGCTGCGTTCCCGCTGCGCTTGAATCTTGCCGACCGCTATGAAACCGGACGGTTGGTGTTGCTCGGTGATGCGGCGCACGCGGTGCATCCGCTCGCGGGGCAGGGGGTGAACCTTGGCCTGCGTGACGTGGCCGAGCTGCGCGATACGCTGGTCGATGCCCGTGCCGCCGGCCGCGACATCGCCGCGACCCACGTGCTGCGCCGCTATGCCCGTCGCCGCCGCAGTGCCGACGAGCTGGATGCACGCTCGTTCGACGCCCTCGCGCGCATCTACGGCTGGACCGCCGCACCCCTGGTCACCGCCCGCGGCCTCGGCGTCCGCCTGGTCGACGGCATCACCCCGCTAAAACGCAAACTGGTCCGCCACGCGGCTGGCCTCTAGTAGCGCCGCATTCCCCTACATTCCCTTATGCTTCGGCCACCAACCCCCAGGGAGAACGCCGATGCGCCGCAGCTTGCTTGCCTTGTCACTCCTCGCCCTCGGCGCCGCGGGTAGCGCCCATGCCGCCATGGTCGCGAAGCCGGTCCAGTGGACCGACCACGGCGTGACCTTCAAGAGCTTCCTGGTCTACGACGATGCCGTGACGGCCAAGCGCCCGGGCCTGGTCATGGTCCCGAACTGGTTCGGCGTCAACGACATGGCCATTGCGAAGGCCAAGGACATCGCCGGCAAGGATTACGTGATCCTGCTGACCGACATGTACGGCGGCGATACGCGGCCGAAGAACACGGACGAAGCGGGCGCCGCGGTGAAGCCGCTCTACGGTGATCGCAAGCTCATGCGCGAGCGCGTCACCCGTGCGTTCGACGAGCTGAAGGCACAGGAAAAGAATGCCCCGATCGATCCGGCGCGACTGGCCGCCATCGGTTTCTGCTTCGGTGGATCGGCGGTGCTCGATCTGGCGCGCACCGGCGCGGATGTCGCGGCGGTCGTGACCTTCCACGGCCTGCTTTCCGATGACTCGAAGCTGGGCTCGAAGCTGCACGACACCCACGTGCTGGCGCTCAACGGCGCCGACGATGCCAACGTGCCGCCCGAGCAGCGCGCCGCGTTCGAGGCGGAAATGCGCGCCGCGAAAGCGGACTGGGCCTCGGTGGATTACGGCAACGCCGTGCATTGCTTCACGGAGAAGGAAGCCACCGAAAGCACCGGCAATTGCCGCTATGACGCGAAGGTGGCCACGCGCGCCTATGCGGCGATGAAGGCCTGGCTGACCGAAGCCTTCAAACACTAACCGCCTGAATGCTCCTGTGGGAGCGCGCGGGGGCGCGCGGGGGGGGGGGGGCCCGGCCCCCCGCCCGCCCGCGCCCGCCCCCCCCGGGCGGGGCGGAGC
>NZ_JBVJMK010000001.1:576206-663254 GCF_055584245.1 Luteibacter sp. NPDC104163 | reverse complement strand
ACACGGCCTTAATTCTCCTTTGGCAGCGCGCTTGCGCGCGATGGGTGCTTGCGCAAACACCCATCGCGCGCAAGCGCGCTCCCACAAGGTCAGTGTCAATCAATAGCGGCGTTCGACGCTGTAATCCGCCAGGGTCGACAGCGCGTCGCGGTGGGCCGAAGGCGGCAGGGCGGCGAGGGCTTCCTTTGCCGCCAGCGCGTGCGATACGGCCTTTTCATGCACGCGATCCAGCGCGCCGGAATCGCGGATCGCCGCGATGATCCGGTCGAGCGAATCGAGGCCGCCGTGCTCGATCGCATGGCGCAACGACTTCAGCTGGTCGGGATCCGCCACCTGCATCGCGTAGATCAGCGGCAGCGTCGGCTTGCCTTCGGCGAGGTCGTCACCGATGTTCTTGCCCAGCGTGTCGGCATCGGAGACGTAATCGAGCAGGTCATCCGCGATCTGGAATGCATAGCCCAGCTCCATGCCGTAGCGACGCAGCGCGGCAACCTGCGCATCCGGCAGGCCACCCAGCACGCCGCCGAGCTCGGTGGCGGCGGCGAACAGCACCGCCGTCTTGCGCTCGATGACCGCGAGGTAGGCTGCTTCGTCCACGTCGGCGTTGCCGATGTTCAGCAGCTGCAGCACCTCGCCCTCGGCGATGGTGTTGGTCGTGTTCGCGAGGATGCGCATGATCCGCATGTCATCCAGTTCGACCATCAGCTGGAACGAGCGCGAATACAGGAAGTCGCCGACCAGGACGCTCGCGGCATTGCCCCACAGCGCATTGGCGGTCTTGCGGCCGCGGCGCATATCCGACTCATCGACGACATCGTCATGGAGCAGGGTGGAGGTGTGGATGAACTCGATGATCGCGGCGAGCTTGGCGTGCTCGGCGCCCTGGTAACCCGCGGTGCGGGCAGCCAGGACGTGCAGCATCGGGCGCAGGCGCTTGCCGCCGCCAGCGATGATGTGTTCCGCGATCTGGTTGATCAGGACGACATCGGAGGACAGGCGGTGCCGGATGAGCGCATCCACCTCCCGCATGTCGTCGGCGGCCAAAGCGCGGACGCTGGCGAAATCAATGGGGGTCTGGCTTTCGGCAATGGAGGACATGGGCCCGTCGTGGATGCGGCAAATCAGCCCACATTATAGGGGCGCCGTTCATGTTTGAACCGTCACGGAGGTGACGGTCCGTATAATCGTCGCCGGCACCGGTCCTGGTGCCTGGACGGATCGAACCTTCGGTGAGCCAGCTCAGCCCCCTGGAACGACGCAGCGCCCTGACCCTGGCCCTGGTGATCAGCCTCCGGCTGTTCGGCCTGTTCCTGATCCTTCCCGTGTTTTCCGTCTACGCCCGCAGCCTTCCGGACGCCACCCCCTTGCTGGTCGGCCTGGCCCTGGGCGTCTACGGCATCGGCCAGATGCTGCTGCAGGTGCCGCTGGGCATGCTCTCCGACCGGATCGGGCGCAAGCCTTCGATCTCCCTGGGGCTGATGGTCTTCGCCGTGGGCGGTCTCGTGGCCGCCATGTCGCACAGCCTCGCCGGCATCATCCTGGGTCGCGCGCTGCAGGGCATGGGCGCCGTAGCCGGCGCGGGTACGGCCCTGGCGGCCGACCTGACTGCGGAGACGAACCGCGGCAAGGTCATGGGCATCATCGGGGTATCCATCGGGCTTTCATTCCTGCTGGCGCTCATCCTCGGGCCGCCGCTGGAAGCCGTCGCCGGGCTTGGCGGGCTGTTCGGCCTGACCTCGCTGCTCGCCCTCGTTGCCATGCTCCTCCTGTGGTGGCTGGTGCCCACCCCGGCGCGGGCCGAGCGGCCGGCGACCGGCGCCCTGCGCGACATCCTGGCCATGCTGGGCGATCGCTCGATGCTCGTGCTCAACGGCTCCGTCTTCTTCCTGCACGCCCTACTGACCGCCAGTTTCGTCGGCCTGCCGATCCTGCTGACCGATACCTTCGAGGTGCCCGTCGCCCGGCACTGGACCCTGTACCTGCCCGTGATGGTGATCGCCGCGCTGGTAATGGGGGCCTTCATGCCGCGCATGCGCGACTCCGCCCGCAGCGCGCGGACGGTGGTCGGTTGCGTCGTGGCACTGGGCCTCTCCCTGGCGGGGATGGCGTTGGCGACCCGCCATGAATGGCTGCTCGGTTCGGCCGTCGCCGTCTTCTTCTCCGCGTTCAACCTGCTCGAGGCCGCGCTGCCCAGCCTGGTCTCCCGTATTGCCCCCGCCCACCTGCGCGGGGCGGCCATGGGCGCGTATTCGACCAGCCAGTTCTTCGGTGCCTTCGTCGGCGGCGCCCTGGGCGGGCTGGCCCTCGGTGCCCTGGGCCTGCGCGGCGTCTTCGCCGCCGCGGCGGCCCTCACCCTGGTCTGGCTCCCCCTGGTCCTGCAGAACGCGGCTCTTGTAGGAGCGCGCTCGCGCGCGATCGGCGACGCGGCAGGGCTGGACTGATCCGGGACCCTGATCGCGCGCAAGCGCGCTCCCACGGGCTCGGCGCGGGGTGAGACGAACCCTACACGGCGACGAGCCAAAAAGGCCTTGCCCGAGCATTGCCCAAGGCCCCACCATCGCCCACACTATCCGGTCCGCTCTTCCGGTGGCCCCCTGGCCGCCTGGTGCGAAGGGCGCATCACGTAAACGAGGAAAATCCATGGCACGCGGCATCAACAAGGTCATCATCGTCGGCAATCTCGGCGCCGATCCGGAAACCCGGTACACCGGCAGCGGCACGGCTATCACCAGCCTGCGCCTCGCTACCTCGGAGGCCTGGACCGACAAGCAGAGCGGCGAGAAGCAGGAGCGCACCGAGTGGCACCGCGTGAAGCTGTTCGGCAAGCTCGCCGAAATCGCTGGCGAGTACCTGAAGAAGGGCCGCCAGGTCTATATCGAAGGCTCGCTGCGCACCGACAAGTACACCGATAAGGATGGCGTCGAGCGCTACAGCACCGACATCATCGCCAACGAGATGCAGATGCTCGGCGGCCAGGGTGGCGGTGAAGGCGGCGGTGGCTTCGGCGGCGGCAGCCGTCCGCAGCAGTCGCGCGGCGGCCAGGGCGGTGGCGGCAACTACGGTGGTGGTGGCGGTGGCGGCAACTATGGCGGCGGTGGTGGCGGTGGCCAGCAGCGCGGCGGCCAGGGTGGCGGCTACGGCGGTGGCAACCGCGGCGGCGACGACTACGGCCAGCAGCGCGGTGGCGGCAACGCCCCGTCGCGTTCGGCCCCGCCGGTCAACGAAGGCTTTGATGATGACGATATTCCGTTCTAGACAACACATGTTGTGAAGTGTTGATTTAAGTTGAGAAAGCCCTCGCTTTTGCGAGGGCTTTTTTCTTGCCTGCAAATTTTGTTATTGAAAACAAAGATCTCGAATGCTACACATCCGGAAATCGTTGAGAACGAGTACGCGTCGTGTATCAGATCGCGATCCGTGTTCTTGCAAGCGGCGAACGAGCGTTGTTCCTGCTCGACGGCCAAGGCTGCCCGCTCTTCTACCCGACGCTGTTCACCACATCGCAGCTTCGTAACGCCGGAGCCCCGGCAAACACGATCAAGAACAAGCTCGCCCACGTTGTTGTTCTACTGCGGTGGCAGGACGACCGAAAGCGGGACCTCGCGGATGACTTCCGCTGCGGTCGGTTTCTCACCGTGGCGGACATTGCGTCGCTGCGCGACTTCGCACAAAGAGACATGCGTGACGTTGGCCGGGGGGATAAGCGATCGCGTACACCCGGCGTGGTGCTCCTTGAGGGGAGAACGGCGCGTTCAATGGCGCTTCCCGCTGTCAGTGGCTCGCAGCAGTACAACCGACTGACCACGATCGCCGACTATCTCGCCTTTTTGGCCATGGCCGTCACGCAGCACAAAGCCTCAGCGCACGACGCTCTTCAGATCGAGCGCATGGTCGAATTAATCCGAAAGCACCGCCCTAGAGGCCTTGCACGACGCTTCGACGGCGATCCACACACGAAATCACCGCCCTCCGAATTGATCGACCGTTTCATGGATGTCGTCGCCGTCGATCACCCGGACAATCCCTTTCGGGGTCCAGGAATTAGGCTGCGAAATGCCATCCTGTTTGGTCTCTTGCGCCATACGGGAATCCGCCGTGGCGAGCTCCTGAGCCTGCGCGTCGGGGATATGGATCTTGGTCATGAGCCCATCGTGTGGGTGCGACGAAACCACGATGATGTCTCGGACCCACGTCGCAACCAACCTGTTGCGAAGACAAAAGAGCGCCCGCTGCCGATCCCTTTGGAATTGGCCACCCTGATCCAAGACTACATCCTCAGTCACCGCGCCAGGATTCCTGGCGCACGCAGGCATGGCTACTTGCTCGTCTCGCACAAAAAGGGGATGACTTTCGGTCAGCCGCTGTCTCTGACGGCGTTGGGAAGTCAGATCATGGGCAAGGTGCGTTCCGTTGACCCCGCGTTCGCCGATATTCACCCGCACGCATTTCGGCACCACTTCAACTACGAATTGTCCCGTCGGGTCGATGAACATAACGCGCGCGCACGAAAGCAAGGCGCTGGAGAAGGAATGTTCCCCATTTCCGAAGCCCGCGAGCAGGACGTACGAGCATTCGTTAATGGCCATCGGAGCAAGGCGTCGGCGGCCACGTATAACCAGCGTCATCTCCGGGAGGTGGCCGACCGGGCCGTTCGAGAGGTGCAGTCAGCGATGCGTAATCACGGCTCTACAGCAAAAGAAGTCGAGTGATGACGGCTACTAGAAAAGAACGAACCGCCCTACCGAGACGGGCTACATCCAAGGATGGCTATGTGTTTGATCCCAATTCCAGTCACTGGAGACTAAACAAAGATGTTGCGGTAAGCCTTGAACTAGCGAGGCGACTTCCGGAGCCGGCGCAGAGCGGCTTTCGCAAGACGCTGCAGCGATACGCTGAAGAGATGTCTGCACGACATACGGAGAATATGGCAACACGGTTCGCCCGCTTTCTCAGAGACACGGGATCGGATGAGGTCTCAGTCACCAGCTTGCTCAACTGGCGAGCAGTGCTTGGCGAGCAAGATCAGTGGCATCTAGGCGGCTTAAAAGGGTTTCTGGTCGCGTGGCACGACTACGGATACGACGGAGTCTCCAAGGACGTCGTCGACTTGCTGATGGCGTGGCGCATCAAAGGCAACCCTAAGGGTGTCGCGGTTTCCATCGGTTGCCCGGAAAGCGGTCCGTACACCGACCTGGAGGTCTCCGCGATCTTGGATTGGGCAAATATCGCGGTCACCAAAACGCTAATTCCTTTCATGGACTACGCGTATCTGCTGACATTAGCGATGACGGCGCGTCGACCCATTCAAATTGCCGCGCTTCGAGGTAAGGATCTCATGGTGGACTGGAAGACCGGTGCGCCACTTCACCGAGTTAATTTCCCCCGTGCGAAGCAGCGTGGCGGTAGCTTTCGAGGATCGTTTCGATCACTCGCTGTGGTAGAAGACCTCTATCTGGTGCTCCTCCACGCTCACCAGCAGTCAGTGTTGACCGTGGAAAAGAGAATTTTTGCATCATTGCCCGCGCACCTTCGTGACGAAATACCGGTGTTTATCGGCGAAAAGGCGGCCAGGCAACTGTCTAGCCTTGAAGAGCTAAGAAATGCGCTACTGGGCCCAAGGCCTGATCTCTTACATGAGACGACGGATAACCTTCGTGAAGCGTTGTGCGGTTGCGCGAAGCTGTCGACAGCGCGATCCGAGCGAACGGGTGAGTTCATTCGCCTGACAGCGACACGCTTTCGATACACGCGCGGCACGAAGTTGCGCCGCGAGGGCTTTGGTGAGTTCGTCATCGCCGAGCTGCTTGACCATTCCGATGTGCAGAACGTACGCGTCTATACGGAGAATACCGCCCAAGAAGCATTGGTCATCAATGAGCTGGTCGGTGCGCAGCTCGCACCTTTCGCGCAGGCGTGTATGGGGACGCTCGTTCACTCTGAGCGTGATGCCGTTCGTGGTGACGACCCGAGAAGCCGTGTCCCGAATAATCGGCAGAATGCGGTGGGCACCTGTGGGAACTATGGGTTTTGCGCGAGTGGATACCGCGCCTGTTATACCTGCCATCACTTTCAGCCGTGGGTCGACGGTCCACATGCTGAAGTGCTTTCCGAGCTGTATGCCGAGAAGGATCGGACACGGCAGGCTGGATGTGCGGAGGCCGTGGTTAACGCCAACGATCAGCTGATTCTTGCGGTCGAGCATTGCCTCTCACTGTGCAGAGAGGTAGTCGAAGGTGCCGCCGATAAGCGGATCGGAATCGCTGGTCATGACTAATATCGTTGAATTCGTACCTCGCGCCGACCGAGATGCCAAGGCCAACCTGGAGGCCTTTATTCGCATGGCGATGGAGAATCTTACCGCATTCGGAACGGGCGGAGCGTGGAATGCGGATCGATGGCAGCAGGAAAAAACCGTCGCCTTGTTCTCGGCTAAATGCACGACAAGGGGCTCAGATTCGTACACGCCGATGGCTGATCCGTTTAAGCAGTTTGCTAAGGCATACATCCGATACACGTACAGCCATCGACCGGTCGTTTCGTTAGCTATGTGCCTACAGGCTCTGCGTTGTATTGAGGCGGCATTGTCTGAGTGTTGCGGCTGCGCCGACATCCTCTTGCTTCGTGGCGCGGTAATGGATACGGCTGCGCAAAAGTGTCGCGAGTTCTATGGATCTGAAGATGTCTGGCACAAGACGGGTCTCTTGATGCAACACGTCTTCGACTTCTGCCGAGTCAAGGGATTCGCTCCATCGCTTCCGCAGTGGAAATCACCCTTCAAGAAACCAGCCATTCTGACCGAGGACATTGGCGACGCGGGTAAGGCTCATCGCGACGCGAAACTTCCCGCTAATGAAGTCATGCTGGCGGTGGCAGATCTGTTCGCCGCCGCACGTGACGCGGAGACACGATTCTACACCTCGATATTCGTCCTATTGATGGTAGCGCCGAGCCGCATATCGGAGGTTTTGGCACTTCCGTTGGACTGTATCGGCTGGGAGGAAGATGATCAAGGCGAGCGGCAGATGTATCTACGCTGGCGAGCGGCTAAGGGGAAAGGTCCCATGAAGAAGTGGGTAATTCCTGCGATGCATAGTGTGGTCGAGGAGGCCATTTGCCGTCTGAAGGAGATCGGTGAGCCAGCGCGAGCTGCTGCAAAATTTTCGTTTGAGAATCCAGGCATATTCATGAGGCACGATGGCTGCGCCTCTGCTTCCGAAGTGAAAGAGGATGAGCCGTTAACTCCGGAAGAGTTTGGCGCCGCCATGATGATTCGAGTGAATGAAAAGTGCCGTTACGCCGACGGATCTCCCAGATGGACCGTATTCTCGAACACGAAGTGGATCATGAGTCTAGTAGCCGATAGCCCGGTGACCTATACGAAACTGGCTGCGTACGTGAGGAAGTCCCACTGCGGATATCACTGGCCTCACATTGACGAGGCGAAATCAGTTTTGGCCTGGGAGGCGCTCTGCTTGCATCGGGAGAACGAGTTTCACGCCGAATTCCCATTGAGTCCGTTCTCCTGGCGGTTAGTGCACGTCAATGATGTGAACGCTCGAATGGAGTATTCGAAAGGTCTTTCCCTGTTTGAAAGGCACGGCCTTAAAAATGCGGATGGCACCAGTATAAAGCTGACGACGCATCAACTACGTCACTGGCTAAGTACCTTGTCCGAACGCGCAGGGATGGATGACTATACGCTCGCGCAGTGGGCTGGTCGGGCAGACGCGAAGCACAATCGACATTATGATCATCGGACGCCCGAAGAGCAGTTGGACGTCGCGCGTCAGGTCCTTCAAGCCGTCCCTCCCACGCTACTCGAACGTATTAGGGACCGTCATCCGGTCACTTACCAGGAACTGGGTGTCGACCGGCTTGGCACGGCGAAGGCTACGCTGTACGGCATGTGCGTGCACGATTACGCCATGACGCCATGCCAGAAGCAGCGGGAGTGCATGACATGTACGGAGCACGTCTGCATAAAGGGTGATCACGTCACGCTGGAACGAATCAGAATCCTGGAAGACCAGACGGAATTCCTCTTGGAGCGTGCGCGTATTGCCCATGAGGATGGTATCTTCGGCGCGGATCGGTGGGTCGACAACCACAAATGGAAGCTGGCTCATGTGCGCACGATGCGGATGTTGCTGGAACAGACGGATCTTGCGGACGGTGCCTTGCTTCGCATTCCCAAGGGGCATGATCCTTCCCCGATTCAACGCACATTGATGGATATCGGCGTCACGACGGGGTGTCCCTCGGAGGTCGTGACCTCTCCGATTTCGGTCAACGCACTGACCGGAGGCGGCGATGCCTAAGAAGATTGTCACTAAGATGTCGATCCCCAAGATCATGCGGGAACTGGATCGCTGGGAGGGGAGGCTCACCTGGCCGCTCTTTTGCGAACATGTGGCGACAGTTCTCGGTGTCGGATCCGTGTCCAAGCACACCATGTACCTGTATCCGGCCATCAAGGAGCGATTCCAGCAGCGGCAAAGCGATATCCGGTCGACAGTTAAAGTGGTCCGAAGCAACTTCACGCTGGATTTTGCAACGCGCCGTATTGCGGATCTGGAGGCGCAGGTGAAACGCCTTCAAGAAACGAACGACTTACTTATGGATCAATTTAGGCGTTGGCAGTACAACGCGTACGCGAATAACGTGCGTATGGAGTTATTCGAGTTGGATAGGCCGCTTCCCGCGGTTGATCGGTCGGGTCATGCCCGACAGGGTAAGAAACGGAAGTAACGGTCAGCCACGTGATCCTCAGTCGATAGCGACCGGCTGAGCACGTGGAAGCTTTTTGCGGATACTAGTATCGATGGTCTTGTGAACGAGGCATTCCGATAAAATTGTGCTCGCATAGATGCCTTACCTGCGGCTTTTTGAGGAGGGTTTTATGGCGTTGGCTATCGTGGGCTTGAGTCTCGCGTTCTTCTTCCTCCTCCTTCAGTGGTACGTGGGTAAGCAAGCTGACGAAGAGGAGAAGCGGGAGGTGATGCGGCGCGATCGCCGTAAGGTATCCCATCGCTCGGCCGAATGAGAGCCTGTTTCGGTGACCTGATGTTCGCCACATGCTACGTCGGTTAGTGTGTGACTTCCCTGCGGACGGTGGACGTTGCACGGTCTAGCTCATCGTTTGCCACGTCGACAGCGCGCAAACGTTTGCCGAACATGAGAATGTGCGCCGTGGCGGACTTGTTGGCCTCGGGCTTCCGCTGGGTGGGGGCGACATCGGCGGGTGGGAACAGCCCCCGAATAGCGGTGCAGATAAGTGTAAGAGCGACGCAATGCTGCGCCACATGGGCGTCACCCATAACGTTAGACGGACCGTTAGGTCAGGGAGTCTCAAGGACTTTGAGAAGTTTGTCTTTCTCCGCCACCGACATCTTTTCGAACGCCAGGATCATCCGGGCCAGACGCTCGTCGCTGGCGAACAGGTAGGCGGACGGCACCCCCATAGCGCGCGCAAGGCGCTCGACCGTCGCCATGTCCGGCTCGTGGACGCCTAGCTCGTACCGGTTGATGCGCGTGCTGGCCACGAATGGATCCAAACCTGCCCGAATGCCGAGTTCTTTCTGAGAAAGATGGAGGCGTTCCCGTGCCGCTTTGAGGCGGCGCTGGAAGACCAGCCGAATGTCCTGCTCATGTGCCATGTTCCGAACCGGTAGGAAGGACCTACGAGATTCGTAACTTCGCCTTGCAGCCGATACTACGAGTTTCGTAGTATCGGCTGCAACCGCGCGCTTTGCCCCGCGGGAGGGCCCCCGCATGGCTATCCAGCTCATAGTCGACGATGATCCCGGCATCCCCATTCCCGTTGACGATTTCGTCCGCGAGGCTTGGGCAGTCCAGTTTGGTCGCGCGACCTCTGCTAAGGGGGTGGAGCAGCTATACGAGAGGCTTGCCGAGTGCTTCGCCGCCAGTTTGGCTGAATGCCTGGATGCGGACCTTAAGCGGCCTACGGATGCTCAAATCCGATACGCCACGGACATCTCCAGGGATCTAGGGGTGACCTTGCCCGCGGAGGCGTTGCGCTTTCGGGGAGCCATGGCCACGTTTCTGGAGCGCTTCGCCGAGGTGCATCGGACGCGCCGCCGTATCTCACCGCCGGTCTAGCTCGCGAACGAGGTAACAAGGTCGCCGTGCTGCGAAGTGCGGAAGGCGGTTAGCCTCAGCAATCTAATGGAACAGTGTGGTCATCATTCGTTCAGCTCGTCTGGCCATTCCATCTGAGTGGAATTACGAAGAGGGCCAAACGTGCAATCCTGGGCCCAGGCCTGCAATCCGGACGGGCTATTGGGCGTGTCGCCAATGGCGGTCGACTGACGAACCACTTCTGTTGACGACACCTGCTCTATGGTGGGGAAGTGCCGCGCGATCATCACAGCCCGCTGCCTGATCGCGAGTGGCAGCCTTTCGTCGCGCGCGAGCTCAATTAAGAAGCCACCGCCCCAGATGAGGGCCCTAGTTCGTTCATCCGGCATCGTCATGGCTGCGTTGTCCTGACCAATTCGCGAGCATGTGTGGGATTCTCGCGCTCGACTGGCCTCGATACTACGAATGCCGTGGTGCAGGGGCAAGCGAGCTGAGTGGTTAGTGGGGCTCGTGGAATTTGCATCATGGCCGGTGATGGCGACGCTCGCGCCGTGTTGCAGCTTTATCCTGTGTGCTCTTCAAGGCTGGTGCTCCGCCCGCCCAGCTCCTCACTCAGGGTCCAGGGAGCGTGGAGAGGACGCCGAAGGTCTAAGTCGAGGATATGCCGTAAATTCTCGCGCGGAAGTCCTGGCGCGTGGCGATACGATAAGTGCCGCCTGAGATGACAAATGGCCGGCACGCCAAAACGTGCCCGGCATGAAAGCCCAAACGAGCAGATAGCCGGGCATAGATCCGTGATTGCCCGCCAGCCAGAAGCGCCGGGTCAGTGCCTTCACGCAAGCGCGGCCACGGCAGGTGAAAGCGGCGGGTAGTGACGGGGGCGGCAACCGCGGGCAGAACATCGCTACGCGGGACAGCCTCGGTGGAGTGTCTAGGGTCATCCCTTCCCCTTCGGCTTGTCGCCTGATCCGGGCTCCATTCCCCCTCGCCATACCCTAAAATCTCCGGCACTGTCAGGCCAGTTCCGGGGAGCACCGCGCAAATGGATGTCGTCATCGAAGCCACCGTGTCGCTTAAGACCGGTTTCGCCTCCCACCAGAACGCCGTGCCCCTGCTGCGCGACTTGGCAGTCACGAATCAGGGCACCGAAGCGCTCGAAGGTCTGACGCTGCAACTGGTAGCGGACCTACCGTTCCTCGAGACCAAGACGTGGCGCCTGGATCATCTGGGTCCGGGCGACACCGTCCGGATCACCGATCGTGACGTAAAGCTATTCCCGTCGTTCCTGCACGACGTTTCAGAAAGCGTTGTAGCCAGCGTCCAGATCACGCTCAGCCAGGGCGAGACTGAGATCGCGACAGCGAACTTCCCTATTGAGTTGCTCCCGAAGAACCAATGGGGCGGTCTCAGTGCCATGTCGAACCTGCTCGCCGCGTTCGTCATGCCGAACGATCCCGCCGTGGATCGCGTTCTTAAGGAAGCGTCGAACGTCCTGCGCCGCGCGGGTAAGAAGGATGCCATCGACGGATACGAGAGTCGTTCCCGTACGCGTAGCTGGGAGTTGGTGTCGGCTATCTGGTCGGCCGTATGTGGACTCAAGCTGAGTTATGCCCTCCCGCCCGCTAGCTTCGAGGCAGTGGGCCAGAAAGTGAGAACGCCTTCTGGCGTCCTTTCGGGAGGCGTAGCCACCTGCCTCGACACCGCATTGCTCTTCGCCGCCGCGATCGAGCAGGCAAGCATGAATCCCCTAATCATCCTGACCAAAGGTCACGCGTTCGTTGGCGCCTGGCTGCAGCCCCAGGAATTCGCGAGCGTGCTTACGGACGAAGCCGCCGCAGTCCGAAAGCGCGTTGAGCTCAAAGATATCGTCGTCTTCGAGACGACACTCGTCACGAATGCCCACGCACCAGGTTTCAGCGTGGCGGTGGAGCATGCAACGCGACAGATCACCGACGAAGACTTCATCGCGGCGATGGATGTGCAGCGCGCACGCATGCAACGCATCCGGCCACTCGCGCTTGGCTCGGGCGTTCCTGCGCCAGAGTCGGGCCTCGAAAGCGGCGCAGCCATCGAAGCCCTGGAGAACGCGCCGCCGTTGCCGCCCTTCGACATGGAGTCCACGGTCGCGCCCGATACGCCGGCTGGCAAGCTGGAGCTCTGGCGACGCAAGCTGCTGGATCTGACCACCCGAAATCGTCTGCTCCATGTGCCTGAAAGCGCAAAAGCCATTCGGCTGATCTGCCCCGACCCGGCCGCTCTCGAGGATCGCCTGGCGGAAGGCAAGCGGATCCGCATCGTTCCGGTGCCTGATTTGTCAGCAGGGGGCCGCGACGCCGCTCTGTATGAACAGCAGAGCCGGGAAAATCTGCGGGACGAATACGCGCGCAATGCGCTAGACCGATCAGAAGTGCTCGCCACCCTTGAGAAAGCAAAGCTCGAAGCGGCGCTGGTCGATATGTACCGCAAAGCACGCAGCGATCTCGACGAAGGCGGCGCAAACACTCTTTACCTCGCGCTCGGATTCCTGAAATGGAAGAAGGCGGCCGATGATCCCAAGACCTACTCGGCACCGCTCATCCTTGTCCCGGTAGGGCTAGAGCGTAAGAGCGCGCTATCCGGGGTCGTCATGACCATGCTGGACGAAGAGCCGCGCTTCAATCTCACGCTCCTGGAGCTGCTTCGCCACGATTTCGAGCTGAATATTCCCGGCCTGGCTGGCGATCTCCCGGCGGACGAAAGCGGCATCGACGTGAACGGTATCTGGAACACCGTGCGCCATGCTGTGCGCGATATCCAAGGTTTCGAGTTAACGCCCGAGCTAGTTCTCGGCACGTTCTCGTTCGCGAAGTACCTGATGTGGAAGGACCTCTCCGATCGCACTGATCACCTGCTCGAAAGCCCCCTGGTAAAACACCTGCTGGCGAAGCGCGAGGAAGGTGGATCGTTTGCATCGCCAGGCGATTTTCCGCAGCCTCACTCGCTCGACCACCGGGTAAAGCCCAGCGATCTCTTCATTCCCTTGCCTGCGGATTCATCGCAGGTCGCCGCGGTGGTCGCATCGGCATCTGGCCATAGCTTCGTTCTTGATGGACCGCCCGGAACGGGCAAGTCGCAGACGATCGCCAACATGATTGCGCACAACCTGGCCCTGGGCCGGCGCGTGCTTTTCGTGGCGGAGAAGATGGCGGCCCTTGATGTGGTGAAACGCCGTCTGGACGAGCGTGGTTTAGGCGAATTCTGTCTCGAGCTCCATTCGAGCAAGGCCTCCAAGGCAGAGGTCCTGAAACAGTTGGATCGCGCATGGGACACACGCGACCTTCTGTCGGACGAAGAATGGCAAAGCGAGGCTGAAAAGCTCAAGCTGCTGCGCGACCGACTCAATGGGCTGGTCGCCGTCCTTCACCATCGCCAGTCGAATGGCATGACCATTCATCAGGCCATCGGGCGCGCCGTACGTGACGCTACACCGGCGACCCCACGCCTGGCGTGGTCCTCGACCACTCACCACTCCGGAGATGAGCTAGCCCACCTTCGTTCGGTCGCTAGCCGACTCGACCTCAACCGGCCCGTCCTGGCGGAGTCCACTGGCCTGGCCTTGCTCAAGACTCGAGACTGGTCCAACGGGTGGCAGGAAGCCACGGTGTCCGGGGCCCGGACGTTGGCCGCGGCCATCGATGCATGCCGCGCGGATGTGCACAAGGCGGTACAGGCCACTCGCCTGCCTATCACCGAGAGCGACCAGGCCGGCGTCGGTCTACTGATCGCCTTTACCCGCCTGCTTACGGATGCCTACGGCGTAGATCTGCGTTTTGTCTTCGCCCCTACGTTCAATACATTGCAAGCTAGCGCCACAAAAGCCCTGGACCTGATCAAGTCGTACAAAGTGACCGAGCAGTCGCTTTCGGTTCGGTACGCCGAGGAAGCTGTTCGCAGGATCGACGTTGCACGCGTTGGCAGTGAATGGGCTGAGGCAGGCTCGAAGTTCTGGTTCCTGGCTACCCTGGCCAAAAAGCGGGTCGCCAAGGCACTGGCACAGACAGCATCAAGCCAGGCCCTCCCGGACGTAGACGCTGATCTGCCCAAGCTCGGCGAGCTACAGCGGCTCATCAAGGAGGTCGACGCCCTCCATGCGGACCTCGCTGCCCTACCCGGCTGGAACGGCCTGTCCACCGACGTCTTGAGGCTGAAATCGGCGCTGGACCTCGGTGCGAACATCCGCGCCGCACTCGTCGCGCTGGCCAAGTCTCCCGAACATCTGGTCGAGCTACGCAAGGCAGCGGGAACGCTGCTCGTAGACGGCAACGAATTGCTAGGCGCCGACGGCAGCGTCGCAGGCTCCGCCACTCATCTGAAGACCACCTTTGAGCATTACAAGGATGAGCTCGCCTCGTTTGCCAAGCTCACCGGGTCGGATCTTGATCCCAATGCGGATCTGAACCAACTCTACGAGTCGTGCCAGGCGGTCATCCGTCAGGAGCGCCAACTAAAGGCATGGTGTGACTGGTGCCGCGTTCGGGACGAAGCCGTCGAGCTCGGACTTCGGCCGATCGTGGATGCCATACAGGCCGGCGCCCCGATGTCGGATACGGCTGTCGACATGTTCGAAGCGGCCTACGCCCGTTGGTTTGCCAGCGTGTCGATCGATGCGGAGCCACTGCTGCGAGGTTTCGTGGCCGCCGAACATGCAAACGAGATCCAGGCCTTCAAACGACTCGACGAGGCAGTGGCAAAGCTGACGGTGCGCTACATCCGCACGAAGCTCAGTGGCAGCATTCCGGCTAAGAACGATGTCCCGAAGAGCAGTGGCTACGGCATCCTGAAGCACGAGTTGCAGAAGTCCAGGCGGCATAAGCCGGTGCGACAGCTCGCTGTCGAAATGGGCGACGCCCTGGCGAAGCTCGCGCCTTGCATGCTCATGAGCCCCCTCTCCATCGCACAGTATCTGCCAGCCGATCAGGCGGCATTCGATCTGGTGATCTTCGATGAAGCATCGCAGATCTCCCCGTGGGACGCGATTGGCTCGATTGCGCGCGGCAAGCAGGTGGTAATCGCCGGCGATCCGCGCCAGATGCCCCCGACCAGCTTCTTCAATCGCGCGACCACCGCGGATGAAGACGACACATCCGAAGACCTGGAAAGCATCCTCGATGAATGCCTCGGCGCTGGTGTGCCGAGCCATCGCCTGACGTGGCATTACCGCAGCCGCCACGAAAGCCTTATTGCGTTCTCGAATCACCAGTACTACGACGGCGAGCTGATCACGTTCCCGGCCGCGGAGACACGCCCGAGCGCCGTTGAATGGCGCCGTGTCGAGGGTGTCTATGCCAAGGGCAAGGGCCGCAACAACCAGCGCGAAGCCGAGGCACTCGTGGCCGAGACGGTTAAGCGTCTCACCGACCCGGCCTTCGTCGCCTCGGGTCAGACCATCGGCATCATCACGCTCAATAGCGACCAGCAAAAGCTGGTGAACGATCTGCTGGATCTTGCTCGCCAGAAGCACCCAGCGATCGAACGATTCTTCCAACACGAGCTGGCCGAGCCCGTCATCGTCAAGAATCTTGAAACGGTTCAGGGCGACGAGCGCGACGTCATCATGCTGGGTATCGGCTACGGTCCGACGACGCCCGGCGCCAATGTCATGTCTATGAACTTCGGCCCGCTGAACAAGGACGGGGGCTGGCGGCGACTGAACGTGGCCGTGACCCGCGCCCGTCGAGAGATGCTCGTATTCACGTCGTTCGATCCCTCAATGATCGATCTGAACCGCACATCCGCCAGAGCCGTCGCAGACCTCAGGCATTTCATTGAATTCGCCCAGCGTGGGCCCCGCGCCTTGGCAGAGGCCGTACGCGGATCGGTCGGCGGCTATGATTCCCCGTTCGAACGCTATGTGGCTGACGGCCTGCGTGCAAAGGGCTGGGATGTTGTT
The DNA here is from genome assembly GCF_055584245.1 of Luteibacter sp. NPDC104163. Lineage (NCBI taxonomy): Bacteria > Pseudomonadati > Pseudomonadota > Gammaproteobacteria > Lysobacterales > Rhodanobacteraceae > Luteibacter > Luteibacter sp. NPDC104163. The sequence goes on along the minus strand of NZ_JBVJMK010000001.1, from coordinate 647,227 downwards.
CCGCAGATCGGCGTCTCCCGTTTCCGCATCGACCTTGGCATCGTGCACCCAGACCGCCCTGGTGATTACCTCGTGGGTGTGGAATGTGACGGCGCCACCTATCACAGCGCTGCTACGGCCCGGGACCGGGACAAGGTGCGTGGCGCGATCCTGGAAGGACTGGGGTGGAAGCTGCTCCGCGTATGGTCAACTGAGTGGTGGGTTGATAAGGAAGGCGCGCTCGGCCGACTCCACATGGGAATCGTAGAGATGCTTGAGAGGTCGCGACTGGAGGCTCCCGCCGCCGTCGTAGCGGCCCCGACGGAGCCTGTCGAGGTCACGGCTGCGGATGTAAGTACGGACGATGCCCCGGCGCTCGTGACCAAGCGGTTCGAAGTCACACCCGCCATCGGTGAACGCGCAGGTTACGTTATGACTGATATCGGCGACCTCGCCAGATCTGTCAGTCCGGAGAACTTCTATACGCCCGAATACGACTCGACTCTCCGCCAGATCATCCGACGCGTTCTAGAGCACGAAGCGCCGATCCTCGACACACTTCTGGTGCAGCGGGTCGCGCGCCTGCATGGTTTCCAGCGCGCGGGCCGTCTTATCAGAGAGCGAGTCCTCGAGCTAGCCGACGAACACCACCACATGGAGGCGGACCCCATTGATGGATCGTTCGTGTGGATGAATAAGGCGGCGAAGGGCGACTGGCGCGTCTACCGTGGGCCCAGCGAAACCGGCGACGCACGGTCGATCGAAGAAGTGCCCATGCAGGAGTTGCGTATTGCGGCTGGAGCGGTGAGCGGCAATGACCGCGCTGTCGAGCTGGCGAGGCTTTTTGGCGTCAAGCGATTAAGCGCATCGGCGAGGGCAAGGATTGAGCATGCTCTGTCGCTAGTGGGCGACTAGATTCGGCCTTGCATGGCCAACCGTGGTGCCATGGACCAAGACGAAATAGGCACAGCCGACATGCACCCCTGGGTTCCGTGCGCGACAGCCTTATCAAGAAGGGCATGATCTACTCGCCGGAGCATGGGCTGATTGCGTTTACCGTGCCGTTATTCGACGCCTTCATGCATCGACATGTGGCCTAGGACGGTTCGGCTACCTGCTTGTCTCGCACAAGAAGGGAGCGACCTTCGGGCAGCCGCTGTCGCAGACGGCCTTGGGAAGTCAGGTCAGGGGAAGATGCGTTCCGTTGACCCCGCGTTCGCCGAGCTTCACCCGCATGCTTTTCGGCATCACTTCAACTACGAGCTGTCCCGACGGGTCGACGAGCACAATGCCCGCGTGCGCGAGCAAGGGGCTGGGGGAGGCTCGAAAGGCTTGCACTGGAGACGCGCGCCTGTTGTGATCACTTCTCATGATCAGGGGAGTAGCGATGACGAGCCTATTAGATGGAACGCCGGAAGCGCGCGCGTGGGTTGACGCTGCCATGGCTAGGTATGGCCGCCCACGGTATGCTCAGGTTGCGTCGGCCGTGGTCTGGAGCGACGAACGCAGCGCGTCCGGGGCATTGCGGGTCGAAGCGGACCCGATCGCTTTGGTCGCCAGCATTCGCCTAGACCCACTCATGATGTTTGCAAACCACGACCCCGGACGGCCGGTGGGCCAAGTGCTCGACGTGCAGGCCTTTCGATCGCCCGATGGTCGCGCATTCGTTGCGGCCGTGATTGGCTACTACGCCCGAGAGGGAGTGCGCGCGTTCTCGGAACTGGCGGGCGATGCCAAGGCAGTATCGGTGATGCCCACCCCGCCTGAAAATCCGCACATCGAGATGATGACTGATCCGCGGGACTTCCCCGACGGTTGGATCGAAGAGGTCACGAGCGAAGCACCTGTGCCGGTGCAGTTAACGACCATGTCGTATAACGCGGCTCAAACCGATCAGGAACTGATACGCATAGGGCTCTATCTAGGCGCGTTGCTCTTCAATCCCTTCACCAAGGCTATTGCCACCGAGGCCGGGAAGGATGTCTATGGCGCCATCCACGGCTGGTTGAAGGGCACGCTCGACCGATCCCGGACTCTGAAGGCGCCGGTCGTCGTAATGGACACGACCCATGGCGAGTGCCAAGTGTCGTTCCTCATACGTGGTAAGCGAGCGGAAGCGCACTATCGGGCTCATGAGCAGTTGTCGGCGGCCACAGCGGAGGCGATGAGCGTTGTGGATTGCCTCGAAGCGCGGGGAACCCCAAGCGCTCGCCTGGTTTATGAATTTGATATAGACGATCTGCGATGGTTTCCGTCCTACGCCGTGCTGACCAACGGCGTGGTGATGGCGCACAGCCCTATGCTCATTGCGTTGGCGCATGAGCTGCCAGAGGGTCTAAGTCTCGGTATGCGTCAAGTGGACATGGGGTCACCTTGACGGAGTTTGGGAGAGGGGTACGCAGCCGACCCGAGAGCATTCAAGTCCTACCCTGGTGAGCGGTTAGGCACGCATCTTCAATCTACGTCGGCACCCGATCCGGAGGATGCGTGTCTACGTAGGTCCAACCCCAACTCGCGGGTAGCCGACCTTAAATCCAGCAAACGACGCCCGAGGCGCTCCTTTCAGCCGTCCTGATCGGTAACTCCAGCCACGGCCAGCGTTGTCCTGGCCGTGGTCTTCCGGTTCTCGCCGGCTCCGAGTGTCGAGACCGGTCTAGCACGACGACAGCGGCGCGCAAGGATCCGCTACTTGCATTTTGGGCTGGGGCCGGTGCAATCGCACAGTTGATCCTTTTTACACGTAATTTGCTTGGTGCCGCACTTGCATTGCTGTGTCTTCTTGTCTGCTGGGTCGTCGCCGAACAACGGAAGAGGTGTCCCGGAGTCCGCTTGAGAGTCCGCGAGGAGCAGCGCAACCGACGGCTGTTGGGTAGCGGTCGCATTTGCCTGTGATTGCTGGCTATCCGTTGGCTGCCTGATCGCAGTTTGAGCGCTTGCAGCTACCGGTTGATGCGCGTGCTGGCCACGAATTGATCTAAACCTGCCCGAATGCCAAGTTCTTTCTGCGAAAGATGGAGGCGTTCCCGTGCCGCTTTGAGGCGACGCTGGAAGACCAGCCGAATGTCCTGCTCTTGTGCCATGTTCCGAACCGGTAGGAAGGACCTACGAGATTCGTAACTTCGCCTTGCAGCCGATACTACGAGTTTCGTAGTATCGGCTGCAACCGCGCGCTTTGACCCGCGGGAGGGCCCCGCATGACTATCCAACTCATACTCGACGATGATCCCGGCATCCCCATTCCCATAGAAGATTTCGTCCGCGAGGCTTGGATCGTCCAATTTGGTCGCGCGACTACGACTGATGGGGTGGAGCAGCTTTACGAAAGGCTCGCCCAATGCTTTGCCGCGAGTCTGGCCGAATGCCTGGATGCGGATCTTAAGCTGCCCACGGAAGCTCAGATTCGATACGCCACCGACATCTCCCGGGATCTGGGAGTGGCCTTGCCCGCCGAGGCATTGCGCTTTCGGGGAGCCATGGCCACGTTTCTGGAACGCTTCGCCGAGGTGCATCGGACGCGCCGCCGTATCTCACCGCTGGTTTAGCTCGCGCACATGGAAACAAGGTCGCCGTGGTCCGAAGTGCGGAAGGCGGTTCAATCTAATGGAACAGTGTGGCCATCATTCGTTCAGCTCGTCAGGCCATTCCAACTGAGTGGAGTAACGAAGAGGGCCAAACGTGCAATCCTGGGCCCAGGCCTGCAACCCGGACGGGCCATTGGGCGTGTCGTCTAGGGCGGTCGCCTGACGATCTACTTCTGTTGGCGATACCTGCTCTATGGTGGGGAAGTGCCGCGCAATCATCACGGCCCGCCGCCTGATCGCGAGTGGCAGACTTTCGTCGCGCGCGAGCTCGATTAAGAAGCCACCTCCCCAGATGAGGGCCCTAGTTCGTTCATCCGGCATCGTCATGGCTGCATTGTCCTGACAAATTGGCGGGCATGTTCGGGATTTTCGCGATCGGCTGGCCTCGATACTACGAATGTCGAGGTGCAGGGGCAAGCGAGCTGAGTGGTTAGTGGGGCTCGTGGAATTTGTATCATGGCCGATGATGGCGATGCTCGCGCCGTGTTGAAGCTTGATCCTGTGTGCTCTAAGGCTGGTGCTCCGTCCGCCCAGCGTCTCACCCAGGGTAAAGGGAGTGTGGAGAGGACGCCGAAGGTCTAGGTCGAGGACATGCCGTAGATTCTCGCGCGGAAGACCTTGTGCACGGCGATACGATAAGTGCCCGCCCGAGATGACAAATGGTCCGCACGGTAAACGTGCCCGGGATGAATGCCCAAACGAGCGGGTAGACGGGGCATAGACCCGTGGGATTGAGTGCCCTGCCAGCCAGGCGCGCCGGGTCAGTGCCTTCAGGCAAGCGCGGCCCACGGCAGGTGAAAGCGGCGGGTAGTGATGGGGGCGGCAACCGCGGGCAGAGCGCCGCTACGCGGGACAGCCTCGGTGGAGGGTCTAGGGTCATGCCTTCCCCTTCGGCTTGTCGCCTGATCCGGGCTCCATTCCCCCTCGCCATACCCTAAAATCTCCAGCACTGTCAGGCCAGTTTCGGAAAGCACCGCGCAAATGGATGGTGGCCTCTACTTCGTTAGTCCCACGACGCGGAACCGGCCTGCGTCGACGCAGGCATCAGCATGATGGACGGGTAACGCATCGGGATTGCGTCATGGACGTAACGAGTCAGCGCTACCAGATCCTTATGCGGTCGCTTGGTGCGAGGTAAAGCGTGTCGCCAGGTTTGACATCGAACGCGTCGTACCAGGCGTCGACGTTGCGGACCTCGAACGCCCGTTCGTGGCCTGGCGCGTGGTCGTTGAGCAGTTGGGCACGAAGGCGGGCATCACTAAACTTGACCCGCTGGCTTTCGGCATAGGCGATAAAGAAGCGCTGGTTACCGGTCAAACCGTCAATGACGGGCAGCTCCTTGCTGGCCAGGGAAGTGCGGAATGCGTCGAATGCGATGTTCAGGCCGCCGAGGTCGGCGGTGTTCTCGCCGATCGTCCGCTTGCCATCGACGTGGAGGCCCTGCGCCACCCCGTACTGGCTGTATTGCTCCTCAAGACCTTTTGTGCGTGCCGCAAACGAGGCCTGCACCGAATCCGGCCACCACGGGTTCCGGACCCCATTCTCGTCTACTGTGGCACCATTCGGGTCAAACTGGTGGGTAAGCTCGTGGCCGATGGTTGAGCCGATGCGGCCATAGACGTCGGCCGCATCGTAACCGGGGTCGAAGAGCGGCGGTTGCAGGTAGGCCGCTGGAAAATACAGTACGAGTCGGCCGGTGTCGGAGCAAGCGTTGACCGTGGAGGGCTCGAGGCAATCCCACTCGCGGCGGTCGACCGGCCTTTCGAGTTGGGCGAGCTTGTACCGCCAGTTCCATTCCTTCGTCCGGATGACATCGCCGACAAGGTCGCCTTCCCTGTAGGTGAGTCCCGTGTAATCGTTCCAGACGTCGGGATACCCAATCTCGATGCGGACGTTTGCAAGCTTGGCTAGTGCGCGCATCTTCGTTTGGGGATCCATCCAGCCTTCGTTTGCCAGGCGCCTGCTAAAGGCGGCCTTCACGTCGACGGCGAGTTTGCTGATGCGAGCCTTGCTTTCGGGCGGGAAGTAGCGGGCCACGTAGACCCGTTCGATGTCGTCCGGAACAAGGTCGTCGACAAGACGGGTCCCCATCTCCTCCCGGGGCTTCTGCACCTTGATGCCGCGTAAAAAGCCCTTGTTGAACTCAAAGGCAACATCCTTGATGTTGTCGGACAGGTACGGTGCATAGGCGTCGAGCATGCGGACGACCAGGTAGGCGCGCAGCGTCTCGAGTGGCGCCTGCGTGAAGACGTTCATGCGGGCCTCCATCACCTTCGGCTCCTCAATGCGCATGCGGTGCCCCTCGGGCCAGCCGAACGCGTGTACGACGCGGCTCCAGGGGATCGCTGGCATGCGCCGCTCAAGGTCGGCAAGCGACACCTCGTCGAAGATGACTTCGCCCGCTTCGGGCGGCTTCGGGGCAGCGAGCTCACGCTCGAACGACACGACGCGGCCGGCCAGCGATGAGGGGTTCTTGATGCCGGCGAGGGTGAGGAGCTTTCCCACATAGGCGGTATAAGCCGTGAGGGCCTCCGTGCCGCGCGGGCCATCCGGCTGGTAGTAGCCCCGGTCTCCCATGCCAAGGCCCGAGCTTGACCACCAGAGCGTGTTTCGGTCCGGATGACGATCATTCCCGGAAACGTAGCCCGAGAAGGGGCTGTCTGTGCCGCGCGTGGCGAACCTGGCCATGGCCTCGGCGATATCGTCGTGTGTCTGCAGCGCCATGATGTCAGTGACCATGGGCATCACGGGCGCAAGGCCAAGACGTTTGACCGTGGCCTCGTCGGTGTAGGCGCGATACAGGATTCCGGCCCGGGAAGTGGATTGCTTTGCCTCGTCGTTGACGATGGACGTCAGGCGCTGGATGGAGACCTTGCGGGCGAGGGCGTCGCCACGGGCAACGCCTTCCTCGGGAGGGACAGGGGTGTCGCGCTGCCATGCTCCGTTAGCATAGAGGTAGAAATCGTCGCCAGGGCGTACGGTCCGGTCCATGCCAGTGATGTCATACGTCGCAACGGTTCCGGCCGATATGGCCACTGCGGCAAAAAGTGTCTTGATCACGAATGTCTTGCTCGGAAGGTGGCGCCGGCGATGGGTGCGCCCCCCCTAGTGGAGCGTTCACCGGTAGCGGGGATGTGCCCAAGTGGCTGAATTCAGGTGAATGCCGCTCCAGGCAATCGGCCGGATCAGGGCCCGTCCATTCTTGCCGGGGTAGCGGTCGCCGCAAGGAACAATCGTGCGCTTTCGGCCTGTTCCTGAGACCGCGTGCGGTCTTTCCTTGCGTAGTCCCTACAGAGTGGAGGCGGCCAGGTCACCTTTGGGTGACGCGAAAATTCACTTTCCAGCGGCATCGCTTCCGAGATCCACTGAGCGCACTACCGTGGATCGGGCTCCCACTTGCCACCTTTCTTGCGCATGATCGTGACACCTCCACTACCACACAGCCCACCGCATACGAAGGCGTAGCTGAAGACCGCCACGTTACGGCGTTCGTTGAGTGCCACTGGTGAGAAGGTGAGCAGGGCCGCTGACATGACAGCATTTACCGCCTCATTGACTGACGTTCCTTGTGCGATCAGCTGCTCCGGGTCGGTAGGGTGTCAGGTCGACGGATCAACATAGTGGATCACCGGGTCAGGCCCGAGCACCTTGCTCAGGTCATCGATGCGCTCAGCCGGGCGCTTCATGATCGCCTCAATCTCGGCGTGGCCCGCACAACCACCGTCATCACCGTCGCGGTGCGTCGGCTCAGCGATCGGAAAGGCGAGACGCCGGCGCAGATCGCCTTGGCATGGCTGCTTGCACGCAAGTCCTGGATCGTGCCCATCCCTGGCACGACCAAGGCTCATCGCCTCGAAGAAAACCTTGGTGCCTTCGGTGTGCACCTCACAACGGCTGATCTGGAAACGATCAATGAAGAAGTGTCGAAGATCCCCGTGCAGGGCGAGCGCCTGCCCGAAGCCGCACTGAAGATGACCAACGGCTAATTTGTCACATTGATTCCCATTCATCTGCGTCGCCCGGCCCAGTGCCGGAAGGAGCCATAGATGCAATCACGTACGTTAGGCTTAAGCGGACTTCGCGTCTTCGCACTGGGGCTGGGCTGTGCGGGTCTTAGCCGTGGCTACCAGAAGGTAGTCATCGCCGACGTTGAAGTAAAATAGGTACGTTGCCCCTTGTGTCGTGGCGCGCACCGCCGACTCTAGTTCGCCCAGATAGTTACGAAAATTCATCATTCGGATGGTGGACTCGACCTCGGCGGCGATCGCCGTGGCCAAGGTGCGAGCTTTCTCGGACGAACGCCACTGCTCAAAGTCAAGAGCTTTCTTTGCGCGCTGCTCCTCGGCGGCATGCGCAGAGCGGCGTCAGAGCCATCCACCGAGAGCGGTGCCCACGATGGTAGCTATGAGCGCGATGCCTCCAGGGACCCATATTGAAAGGGTCGAATCCCCGCCCACCAGCTGTACCGTTAGGTCAGGCGCCATTACATCACTCTCTCCTGTCGTGCAGCGGACGTTACATTTCCCGGGTGAGCGAGTCCACTAGAGCAGCAGGTAGCCCCAAGCGAGATGGCGCTGCGATACCTCGTCAACGTACAACCGCCGATTCGTTGAGCGAAAGGCTCACGAGACGCAGCTTCAGCTCCAGGAAGAGACGATCCGACGGCCGAAAGGAATCGATGAATGATCACGAAAGCGCTACCGCAGAAGGCAGTGAGCGGCCAAGAAAAGGGGTTGTTGGGTGATGTGCTGGCTCTAGGACGTGGATATCCACGAGTCATTTCTTCCTGATTTAGCCTCTCCCAGGCGAACCGGCGAGCACACAAACGATTCCCGCCGGGCTTTTTTGTTTGGAAGTCTTCGCCCGTCGAGCCAGACCATGTCGTGCATCGATAGCTCGACAAGAACGGATCGCCGTCAATTCAGCGCTATTAGGCAAGCGCGAACTCTCCAGGCCAATACGCCCGTCGCCGATATCACACGGCGAATTATGTGCGAAGAAGATTTGCTATTGAATTGGGTCGGCAGCGCGCAAAGCTTCCTCGACCTCGATTAGGCAAAGGCCGAACGCCTCGCCTGGAGATTGGCCCTCGGGGCCAAGTGCCAATGTCATCCTCGCCGCCGCTTCGGCAACCTTGGTCAAGCCAGCTAAATCTGCGTTCTGCGCCAGTACCATCGTTAGGAACCTGGCCTCATCGAAGTCAGAAGAGATCGTCGCTGCGTCGATCGCGAACAGGTCCATCACCAACCCCGCGTGGATCATTACCATTGATTCGAGGGTGGGCATTTATTGGACACCGGCGGGATGGATGGATGGAAGAATCACCCGGCGCGCCTCTAGGGCTAGGTCGTCGTTACGGATGAACGAGAGATCACCGGCGGCTGGACTTCCGCCGCCTCAACTCGCAAAGGACATCAGCCGAAGAGTTGCCCACGCGTTTAACGGCCGCCGTGAGCGTCTGTTCCGAGATCCCAAGCGCCTTCATCCAATATTGGACGTCGTCCCGCCGGGTGAGGTCGATTCGTTCGCGCGTGTTCGACCGCTTGGGTGTTCCACCCGCCATACGACCCTCCCATCTGATCTCAACACGTACGTGGCCCAGACGCTCGACCGTCTGGGCATATCGGTGACTACTTCTGGGACGGCTCCTGTGAGCCGTTGTCCTGCCCCTTATCGCGGCTGCTCTTCTCGTCGTTGGGCTGTTGCCCCGGGCTCGTCTTCGCATCGTTATTGCGATTGGGCTGGTTCTGGGTGCGTTCGTCGTTGCTCATGGCGTTCTCCTGGTTGGAGCGCCAACAATGCGCGTACGTTGATGACGACACTCGTAGTTTACTGTTCCCTTCCAGTGACGCCTCTCGTTTATCGTCACATCCGTGACGATGTGATACCGGAAACCGTCTATCTGACCCGTCACAGCAGCGTAACCCTAGACGTGTCATAGGTGCACCTCATCAGAGGTCGCTCCCATGCCCACCGAACTGTTCGTCGCTGCTCCGGCAGACGTGACGAAGGTAGACGTTTGCCTTCGATCTGATATGCGTTACTGGACGCGCGTGCTGGGCGTGAGCGAGGCGGAGTTACGCAAGGCAGTGGTGAGCGTAGGGCCCGCATCTTGGGATGTTCGCGTCGAAATTCGCCGGCATCGCAGAAAGTGAAGGATCAGGCGCGCCGCCGCGTTTTCATCTTCTTCCCCGCCATGAACTCCCGGTCCTGGCGGGTGCTCGCCGGATCGAGCTCGCAGACGTTTGAGTCCGAATGGCTTGCCGTGGAGCATGCTCTCGGTCTGGCGTATGCGCTAGGTGGGTCGCGGATGGTCGATGTGGTGAAGGAGACCAGGTCCGGGAGCTGGATGCCGGTAGCTCAACCGGGTTAGCGATCCCAAGGTGCCTGATTTTTACACTGGCCTCTACATTTAACCGCATGAATGCGCGCACCGTGGGATACTAAACCCGACTGGGAGATCATGCATGTCGCTGCCCCTTCCAGTTGATGGATTCTGGGTATCAACGGTCACTCTTCCCGCTTCCAGGGAAGGCGAACAGTGGTGCGGACACTGGTTCATTTACAGCCAGCGGCCGGACCTCGAAGAAAACGCTGACGCTCTTCCGCTGTTCGAAGGCAGCACCGGGCCCTACGATGATGAGCGAGATGCTGAGCGCGCGGCTAAGATGGCGGGTCGCCGTCGAGCGCAGGCAATGGCGACCTAATGACGGGCCGGCACGATAGCCGCTTGGAATCGGTTCGGAAGTTCACGCATGCTACTCACCCATGGCAACTTCTAAATCGAGGTCGACCTCGCGCACCGGTGCCCTGACGGCCGTTTTATCGCGGCGTGGGCGGTGTATCCCAACCGTCACGAGCTGGGGCCGGTTCATGCCGGGACCACTACGAGCTTCCATGATCCGGAGATGGCGGTGGCTGTCGCGTGCGCTGAGGCTCGTGCGCGAGCGGACGAAGCGAAGTGAATGGACACACTTGCGAGCACTCCATTCAGGCATCACGACGCGCGTACTTAAAGAAATGGGGAATTCGCGCATGCATACCGCCGCAACGCCGTAAGCGTAGATGCAACACGGCCTCCTGACTGGAGTGGGGGCAACCGAACTTACCGCTGCCGTATGACTACGCCTTCGGGCTGGTTAAGGGCGGTCCTGGCAACCACCGAGGCCGGGGGTGGGTGCCTCGTCGGTGCATGCACCGACCACATCATCGTCCTGCGTTCGGACGCGGTAGCCCTGCACCAGCGTGAGTCTTATGGTTCCGCAACATTGCTGACGACGACGGCGATCGAAGAGGTGGCGAAGGCCCACATCGGGATATTTCGATCAGGGACCGAGATCCCGCGCAGGATGGATACACTTTTCCGACACCGCTCAAGCACCTACAATGTTTTCGAGTGCCGAGCTCAGCGTCGCTGAGGACACGGGCGGAAGGCCGAGTAAGGGGACGTGCCGTCGATGGGATTGTCGAGAAGGCATCTTGGTCGTCGACGCCCCGGGGCCAATCGCGCGAAGCGTGTCATTGGTGCAATGGCGATGTTGCGCCCCAAGTTCACCAGCCGGAGGTCAACCGGCTTTCAGCTGAGGCAATGGGGCCCTTGACGCAGGGTGGGTCGGGGCCGCCGTGCGGTCCCCATCGAGCCAGCCATCCGGTAACTCCATCATCCACTCGATATCGCGGGCAACCTCGTCGGGGAGGGAAAATCCGGCGCTGTAATTGCGAAGCGCACCGACCGGGATGCCAAGGCGGATGCATTGGGCGCGCAGGGTCCCGTAGCCCTCCAGCGCCATTCTAGCGAGGAGTTCGGCAAGGCGAGGGTTCGAAGGGCGCACGGGAGCAGGCGTGGGAATCATGGCGGGCCTCGGGGAATGCGGCAGTGTCCCGGGAGGTCCGGGAAGGGCGGGTGATGGGCCGCGATTGCGGAAAGTACTGAGGCGCACACACCCCGTCGCTGCGGCAACATTGAGGGAGGGGGAGTTTATGCCAGCCATGACGCCAGAAATGCTTGAAACATTACGGCAGTTGTCCGACACGGTCCTGCTTGCCCGCCATCCACTCAACACCCAGATCTGCGAGGCGCTCGAAGCGATTGGCCTTCTGACGCGGAGGACGGCTACTGGCTGTGCGCGTCTGGGTGAACGGAGGGTGGCCGTATCGGCGCCACCTATCCCGGAGATCGTTGTCGGCATTGAAGATCTCGGCGAGTCTTCCATTCCGCAAACCTAATAAGGCGCCGGCGTCATAATCTTCGCCAGGCGAAACATGGCGTCGCCGTCCCCCTGGCTTGGCTCCGTGCCGCAAGGCCCGAGAATCCGCTCCATATCCGCCGCGGTATCCGCGATCATGGAAAGCCCGAGGTCGAGGGCCCAGTCCGCGATCATGCGCGCCCTGAAGCGGGCCTCGTCGAAGTCGCTGGCCAGGCAGCGTCGTTCATCGCTATCGCATCCGCACAGAGCTGGGCGAAGTGTAGAACGGCATCTTCGTCGATCCGGGTCATGGGAAGGGAAAGCGCCCGCCTGAGCCGGGCCCGGCATGTCCTCGCTAGCCCATGCCCACCGTCAACTGGGCAACGGCCACCACTCCGGCCCACATGATCTACGCCACGCTCGATGGCAGCGGCAAGCGGTTTGCCCTGCGGCCCGACATATTGATTTTAGCGACGATGCGGCTGTCACTCTCCAGCAAACAGACCTTAGGCGCGGATTGACTATCGAGGGTCAGGCTCGTCCAGGGCCTCCGCTAGAAGGATCAGGTACGGGCCGAAGGTTGCCCCCGGATGAAGCCTAGATGGGCCCAGCGCAACGGCCAAGCGAGCCACCGCGCGTGCTACGCTTGTGAGACCCGCACTTTCTGCGGTGCCGGCGACGGTCATTGCCGAAAAACGAGCTTCGTCAAAATCGCCGTTTAGCATAGCGGCATCCAACGCCGACGCGTCCATTACCAGTCCGGCATGAGTCATTAGGGCGGTCTCGAGGCTCGGCATCGTGTGCTCAAGTCACGGAACGGTGCTCGACCACCGCCTCCGCCGGTCTGCGTTACTTCTGCGAGACTTGCGACTTATCGCTGCCTTCCTTGTTTTCCTTCTTGTCGTGCTCACCCGGCACGCCGGCCACTTTCTTATCGTGATCGTGATTCGGTCCGTTGGGTTGGTTGGTGGTTGTGGTCTTGTTCGGGCTCGGATTGCGGCTGTCGCTGTTCATATCGATCTCCTTCGGGTGAGCGTCCACAGTGACCCTATCTATGTGACGGTAGTCGTAGTTCGCTGTTCGGGCTCGGTGAGGGAGCGAATGCTTACTAAGTTAACCAGCTGTTCGCTTCGAGGTAACCCGCAGTGCGTGATCCTAGTTGATCGTTGGAGAGCCCCATGCCGCCCCATTACCACATAACCCTTGTTTACGGGTCCCTCTGTTCGAAGGACCGTGGGCCGGATGCTGCCAGGGTTCAACAGCATGCCGTTCCCCCTTCGACGACACAGGAAGCAGATGATCAAGCCGCCGACGAAGCATTCTCCAACGAAGGCGGTGCTATTTCCGTGACCTCTGCGGTAACGCGGGCAAACACGTCACTGTCGTCGGGCCAGCCTGATCGAGCGGGATAGGGTGGGAAACTCGACACTTCGATGACGAGCGGTAGACGAGCCAGCTACGTGCCATTCGGCACCCTTCGCCGACTGATCTACGGGGCTGCGGTTTGTGAATCACGACGAAGGCATTGAGGAGTGGAGGCTCCAATACATTGATCTGGAAGACGAGCCCGGTCTCGAGCTCTAGGCACTTGTCCTGTGCGTGTCGTCAGCGGCGGTCCGTCGGGCTGTCACGGTTGTCGGCACTAAAGCAATAGCTGTTCAAGCCGAAATTGAAGCTCACCCAGAACGGTATGGTCGCCGGAGCTGAGCTAGCGATCGCGGATTCCCCTTCCAGTCTTACTCTGCCGCGTTCTTCGCTTTTTCCCTCTCTACGGCTGCCCGGCCCTCCTCGAGCGCATACCTAAGGGCTGAGCCCGCGGGCGTGAATATCTCTGTACTCGCGAAGTCTTGGGGAACGCCTGATCTGAGCAGCGTCCGCCGCGCCTGAAACGTCTGCCCGCTCGGCTTCACCGACACCCGAAATGCGAGCATGGAATCCAAGGGAATATCCTCAAAGTGCCTGAGGGCACGCTCACGCCCTAGCACCAAAAGGTGGTGATTTTCGTTCGTGGCCGCTGCAGCCGTAGCACCCCGGGTCCTTGCAGCCTGGCACCCGATCTAGCTCTCGTCGGTTTCAAGCGCTCGAGTTGCAAAGGGGGCTGAGGCTTCGTGTGCCTCGCTCATCCAACCGCGCGGTCTAAATAGAACGTGCTCTACGTGGGCGGCAAATAGGGTGTCGATATGGCCACCATTTAACATAGACTGCAGGCGGCGCGCCGTCACGACGTCGCCGAAGAACTGCGCTTGCGCTTGCCGGGATACGAGGCCATCGTGCTCAAGCAGGTCGATGATGGCGCGTAGGTTAGCGACACGGGCGGCTTGGGTTGGCATAAGAAAACACGGATAGGTTGGCATTACCAACAGTACGTACAAGGCGCGGATATGGATGCATCGCCATCGAAAATTCCAGCTTGAGCCGTAGTCCCTCTCGCAGCGGTCTTCAGTTATGCCGCCAGATCTATATTCCTGGTATCGGACGGTGGGTGTGGTCGGCGTACCTAAACACGGCGAGCAGGGGCATGCCAAGAATTTCCGTTTACCCCCTCGCTTTGTAGGGGGGGGGGGGCTAAAGTTCTACGGCCCCCGCCAGCGGCCATTCATCCCCAAGGCCGCGCCAAACGGGTCGCCGCCATCCACTCGCGCTCCAGGGGGCGACTAAGCGCGACTACAAGGGCCAAGACCGTGGCCCTTGTAGTCGTGGTTTTCGAGTTGCCGGACCCACCGCCAGCGCTACCGCATCGACCACCAATGTACCGAGTGCTTGCCGGGCTACAAAAAGCCCCGATTCGTCCGGAGGCGCTGATGGCGTTCTACGGCCGAGGCGCCGCCCGGCGCGCCCGTGAAGTAAGCGGGATATAGAGAACACCTGGGAGGAGTGCCCGTTCCCTGGTCACGGCGGGTATAACCCGTGGCAGAAGACCCTGGGCGGCATGCACCGGGGTGTTTGCCCTAAATGCGCGGCAGCTCGATACGAGGCTGCCAAGCGTGGCTCATAGATTCCGCTCGAGCCAGCGCGAGGCCATCTTGATTGCGAAGGCCTCGTCGTTCGGGACGCGGCCTTCGATCGAGTGGTTGTGATCCCCGTCAGGGAACAGCGAGACCCTGTAGCCATCACGGGTCGCAAGCTCGCGGATGAACCCCACGCGCCGGCCGCAGGAATCCAGGGCATACCGGTGCGGGGACTCGCCGAAGAGTGTTCTATCGCGGGGAGGCCAGCCGCCGTCACTTTGGTGACGACGTAAGGTCGATTACCGCCCTTCCGCCCCGTCACAGCGTCGTAACCACGCGCCTGTCATACAAGGCATCGGCCAGAGGATCGTCCCCGTGATTGATGAATCGTACGTCGATGCCCCGGCGGACATATCTCGAGTCAACGTCTGCCTTCGCGCGGATTTGAGCTACTGGACGAGAGTCCTGAAGACGGACGAGCCTGCGTTGCGGCGGGCCGTCATGCGCGTCGGCGAAGGTTCCTGGCTGGTTCGCGCTGAAATTCGCAGGGGATTCGGAAAGTGAATCGGTGGCTGTCGGGTCAGATCTTCCGACGGGCGGCACGCGTGTAATGAAGCGACGGACGTCACCCACGAAGTCGGACGCGGGTCAGCTGTGGGTATGTAAGAAATGCGGCATGCCCGCCGCACAGCGTGTTCGCCTTATGGATGCACTCGGTGCCTACTTCCGATGCGGCGCATGTTGGCATCGCAATGCATTTCCACGAAACCCGTTGAACGTTCGGCCCCCATCTCGGTAGCCGAACTCCGGCTTGTACTGGGAAGCGATCGTTGCTAATCCTGATGCGCGATCGCGTTACGGCACGCCAGGCTGCATGCCGCTTTAGCCTTAAGTTCAAATTGCTATACCAGGCCGAATCGATCATTCGCCGCCAGGGACCCTTTAATGGGTCATCGGCTACAAACGTGTCCGAGCGCGATCAGATCGCGTTCGGAACCCTCGCCGTCCGCAATAAGCGCGGTTTGTAGCGTATCGGTCCTGTTTCTCTCAGTATCTCGACTATCTTCTCGCTCGGTGTTGAGTTAGGATTAGCTAAGTAACGGATTAGATTGGATTAAGTGCATTAAGTATGACTCTCAGGTGTGCACAACCGTTCTGATCGAATGGCGGAATAATGTCGTCTCCGGAAAGCCCCGCCTTGTGCGGGGCTTTTTCTTCGTGCGGAGGTGGAGATCAGGCCTCCTGGGCCGGCTCGGCAGATGGAACATCCATGGAGACTCCCCCGTAGGATCGCCGGGTATCTGTTCTCGGCGGGTCATCAAGCCGGATACATCTTCCCGATCATGCTCCGGTCCTTCGCTGAAAGCAGCGAATTCTCATTGGTGGCTCCCTTGCCATCCGAGAACAACTCGGCGGCGAAGGCGTAGAGCATGATTGAATCGGGATCGAAGACGGTGGCCTTGATGCCGCGTGGTGAGTACTTTTCGAGAACGTTGTTCTCGATGTCGTCCTTGTTCCAGAAGTTTGGCGCACCCTGGAAATAGCGCATGACCGCGGCCTTGTTCCATTTGCGGCTGAACGTTGGCGCCTGGTGCTCGTGGATGCATCCGAGCGCATGGCCGAACTCATGCAGGATCACCGCGCGGTCTTCCACGGCGTTCGAGTGATCGCGCACCCAGCCGAAGTTCATTGTTGGCTGGTGTGTGGGGAAGTAGGTGGTGTTCAGCGCATCGCGCCCGACTGCGGACCATGAGCCGTCGTCTGCATAGAACGAAATTCGAACTTCAGCCGCGCCGCGGCTAACGAAGCGAATTTTGACGTTTGCGTATTTCTCCCACTCCTTGCAGAGCGTTCGCACCTTTGCCTGCATCGCCGGGCTGCCATCGAGGAAGCGACAGAGAAGTACATGGCCCGGTGGCCAGCACTTGGACGCAACCAGCGCCATGCGCGTCACGTGCGCAACCTCGGATGCAGAAAGCTTTCGTCCCCGCGTCGATGCGCTCACCATCGCCGAGCTGAGCAGGCGGCGTACGTGTCTGTCGGTATCCTGCGCGTCTGGGATGATGCGTTCGAAACAAATGCGCGGTCGGCGCGCCGTGGCCTTATCCATTTCAGGGCTCCCGAAGCTCATCATGATTGCCTGCCAGCGTGGCGACACTAGGCTGGTATCGTCCGCTTCGCAATCGCCGGGGCATAAGCCGTTTGTTCTATTGAATGTGCGCGCGTCGCGGGTTGACGATGCCTGAAGGGGCCGCCCTGACTGCGGAACATATCGTCATGTCTCGGAGAAGATCATGGCTGAAGTCCTATTCAGAGGGGTCGCCGTAAGTCCCGGTACAAGGCCCAATCCGCTGATCGCAGGGTCGGGAAGGCTCCTGGCGGATACGCACCCGGGCGACACACTCTCATGGCGCGCTGCTGCGCGTGGCGGGACGGTCGATGCAATCAAGTCGATCGATACCGCTCTACCCGAGAACGCCTGTTGTGAAATCGAGCTTGAAGGCGGTGTTCTTCTGTGGATGCGTACCGCCGACCTTCCAACCTCCGGGCTCTTTCAGGCGCGACGTGACCGCGGCGATGGCGCGATTATCCTGGATCCCCTTGGGCCTTCTGAGCGCGGCGCATACGCTTCACTGGTGAAGGCGCTGAGGTTTTTTGGTTTCAGGCCGGACGCATTTCTGGCAAATGCCACACGAGGGAGCGTCGTAACGCGGATTGAAACAATTGAGCGTGAGCATGGGCTCTATGTGCTGGGACCAGAGAATGAGCCTGAATTCCGGCCGGCAAGCTTTCCTCCGGCTAATGCGTCCGACCGTGCCTATCTCTTGATGTTGCACGGCACGGCGTCGAGTGTATCGGGTAGTTTCGCCAACCTTTGGCAGCGGGGCGGCGGACGCCGCATGGCGGCATTGCGGACGTTCTATGGCGAGGGCCGAATTCTCGGATTCGAGCACCGCACGTTGAGCGAAAGTCCCATCGACAACGTCCTGGCGTTGGTAAAGCTGTTGCCGCCAGGGGCCAGACTGCACGTGTTGAGTCATTCGAGAGGTGGACTCGTAGGCGAGCTGCTCGCGCGTGGGGACACCGGCGCGGACGGTTTTCCTAGCGTCGGCGTCGAAGCGTTTCGACGCCTTGTAAAAGACGGTGGCAGTGATCCGGCTGCGAAACCGGCGGACGACGATGCTGACAAGCTTGACGAGCTCGTGCGCCGCCTGGCCGAGAAAAAATTGCACGTGGATCGCTTTGTTCGTGTTGCGTGCCCGGCACGAGGCACGACGATCGCCTCGGGCGACCTGAAGCGCTGGCTCTCGATCAGCCTGAATGTCATCGGTTATTGCGCTAAGCCTCTGGTCGACACCCTTGCACCGGCTTACAAGGTTCCGCTCAGCATGACGGGTGACCTGTTGAAGGCGGTCCTGCTTGATCTGGCCGATCTCGATGTACTACCGGGGCTGCGGGCGCAAAACCCGGCGTCGCCTTTTATCCGCGCTTTGATCAATGCCCCCGGCGCTACGACGCGCGACAGGTTGACGGTGATCTCTGGCGATACGGAGGAAACCGATCTGCTCGGGCGGCTCAAGATGCTGGCCATCGACGCATTCTTCAGTCACGACAACGACCTCGTCGTGGACACGCCATCGATGACGGGAGGCGCGACGCGCGCGCAGCGCGCTTATCGCTATTTCCAGAAGGGTAGTGGGATCAATCATTTCAATTACTTCAGCCATGAGATTACCGCTAACAGGGTGGTTGAAGGGTTGACGCTCGATAGCACCCGCTTAAACGACTTCGATGAACTGATCACCAACCAGGAGGCTCTCCGTTCCCCTGTGATCGATGCAACGCCCCGTAGTCGTTCGGGCCTGTCCAAACCGCCGATCGTTTATGTCGTGCCCGGCATCATGGGCAGCTACCTCACGGACCGCGGGAATCGCATCTGGCTCAACAAGCTCAAACTGGTCTTCGGCGGTTTCAGCAAAATGAAGGTTAGCGGGCCACCCCTCGATGTCGAGGTGATCGATGGCGATACGTACGGTTCGCTGGTCGACTACCTCGCGACGTCGCATGAGGTAAACCCATTTCCCTACGACTGGCGAGGATCGATTGAAGATGCGGGGCGACGGCTCAACGAGGCGCTGAAAGCGAAGCTGAAATCCATTGATGCCGACGTGCAACCGATACGCATCGTCGCCCATTCGATGGGTGGCCTGGTGCTTCGCGCGATGATGCTACAAAGCGATAGCGCCTGGCCCGAGGTGACGAAGCATGCCGGCGCGCGGGCGCTCATGCTCGGGACACCTAACGAGGGATCGCACGCCATTTCCCTGATTCTTACGGGCCAGGAAAAGCTGATAAGGTTGCTGGCTGATCTCGACGTTAGCCACAGTCGTGCAGAGATCGTCGCGATCGCGGCAGAGTTTCAGGGTGCGCTGGATATGCTCCCATCGCGCAGCGACCGCGACTACTACGATTCCGCCGTATGGTCGGATCTGTTGCACTACATCAAGCCTGACTGGCCCATCCCCACGCAGGCCGGGCTGGACAGGGCCAGGGCGTTTCGTGGCAAATTGAACAAGCAGATTCTCGACAGTAGCAGGGTCTTCTATGTGGCTGGCAAGAATGACCAGACGCCCATAGGAATCCAAATCGATAGTACGGGCTCCGCTCCCCGGCTCAAGTTCATGGCCACGCCGCGAGGCGATGGCAGGGTGCCATGGGAGGGCGGCATTCCTGCGGGAGTCACCTGCTGGTACGTTCCGGCTGTCCATGGCGATATTCCCGGATTCAAAGCGGGGCATGCGGGATACGTAGACATCCTCAACCGCGGTTCGACGAACCTGCTGTCACAGAGCCCGCCGTCTGTTCGCGGTGAGACAGTCGCCTACGAACTCAGGGGTGAGCAACTGGGCTACCTTCCCGATCAGAGGGATCTCGTCCGCGCCGCGATGGGTGCCGGAACGGCGCCGATATCAAGGCAGCGTCCTCCGCTGGCCCGCATTACGGTGCAGGTGGTGTGGGGCGATCTCCAGCATGCCAGTTACCCCGTCGTCGTTGGCCATTATGCCGGCGATTCCATCCTGAGCGCGGAGGGGGCACTCGATCGCGCGGTGAATGGCGCGCTCTCCGCCCGAAACGCCCTTGATCGCTACCCATCCGCCGTGGGTAGCGCGCTCGCGATATTGCCCGCGCACCGCGCGGGTTCGTTGGTCCAGGGGGCGATCGTGGTGGGGCTCGGCTTTGTTGCGGACGGCCTGGCGAGCGGCGACATTGCGGCCGCCGTACAGGCGGGCATCCTGGAGTGGGCTGCCTCGTATCTGGAGGTGCAAGATACGACGCCCGCCCATGGCAACGGGCTCTCCTTCATCCTCATCGGTACGGGCGCTGGCGGCACCGGAACGCGTGAATCGTGCAGTGCCATCCTGAATGGGGTGAAGGACGGCCTGGCACGACTTACCGACGTCCAGCGGGAAAAAATCCAACTCACCCATCTCGAAATCATCGAGATTTTCGAGGATCGTGTACACGGCGCATGGCGAGCAGTTAATGATTTGATCGGGGCGGGTGGGTTCGGCGCGCTCAAGGGCCAGTTCACGCTCGCCGATGGTGGCATACGGGCCGCCAGGGGCGGCCGTAAGCGCCTGATGATCGATGATGTCGGCGAATGGTGGCAGCCGCTTAAGATCACCATGACCGACGACACGTTGCTATACGAGAACGTCACCGACCGTGCGAGGGCTGAGCTGCGAAGCGTTGGGTTCCATCTCAGCCAGGTAAGCAAACTGGTCGCTGCAAGTATCGCGAATACGCGCCGCGACCCTGAACTGGAGATCGCGCTATTCGAGATGCTGTTGCCGAACGAACTGAAGGACTTTGCGCCCCGCCTCGATAAGCTCAGGCTCGTACTCGATACCCATACCGCAGGCTATCCGTGGGAAATGCTCGTGGATCGCGGTCACAGGCATGGCCGGGCGTCGGCTGGCGCGCCGTCCGACGAACCTCTCCTGCCCCAGGCCGTGAAGGCGGGCATGATTCGGCAACTGAGCCTGCCGAATTATCGCCCGAGGCCCAGCATGACCGAGGGAAACGATGCCCTGATCATTGCGAATCCTGTCAGTTCGATGACGGATCTGCCCGGCGCCGCCAGTGAAGGCGTGGAAGTCGCCAGGGTGCTCAGTGAGCGCGCGTTCCAGCCGACCTCGTTGGTCCACTCGGATGCGCAAAGCATTATCCGCGCGCTGTTCAATCGTGGCTACCGCATCATTCACTTCGCGGGCCATGGTACGGATGCCGTGCCGGCTGCCTATTTCTCGGAGGATGCGTCGGGCGGGACGACGGAAAGTCGCAGCGGGATGATCATAGGTGACGACGAGTACCTGACGTCGCGCAACGTCGAGCAGATGCGTGACCTACCGGACCTCGTCTTCATCAATTGCTGCCACCTCGGAGCGTTTTCGCCATGGGGCGAGGAGGGAGAGGACTTTCGCGAGCAGAACACCATGGCTGCAGGATTCGGTGAACAGTTCATTCGCATTGGGGTGAAAGTCGTCGTTGCCGCCGGATGGGCGGTCGAGGACGCCGCTGCGTCGTTGTTCGCTACGACGTTCTATGCCCGCATGCTCGCTGGCGAAGAGTTCGGTCAAGCCGTGATCGACGCTCGGCGCGCCACATTCGAGGCATTCCCCGATTCGAATACATGGGCGGCGTATCAGTGCTACGGCGACCCGTCATTCCGGTTGCGGCCGCAGGGGCGGCGGGCTGGGCAGGACCTCGCTAGTGTTCCCTACGCGTCCGCACAGCATTTCGCCGTGGAGGGCGTCGACGTTGCTGGCACGG
This sequence comes from Luteibacter sp. NPDC104163, assembly GCF_055584245.1. Lineage (NCBI taxonomy): Bacteria > Pseudomonadati > Pseudomonadota > Gammaproteobacteria > Lysobacterales > Rhodanobacteraceae > Luteibacter > Luteibacter sp. NPDC104163. The sequence continues at coordinate 625,699 of NZ_JBVJMK010000001.1, read as the reverse complement.
AAGATGAGGTTGCGGTCATGCAGAAGCGCGCGGAGGAGCTCGGGTTTGGCGGTCATTCGATGGTGCGTGTTTCGTTGGGTGAGCGCTACCGACACTTCGGAAACGGGCCGTGCGCGATCGGGAGTCTAGACGGTGCACTAGTCGCCGTGGAGGGGTCGGTTCCGCTGGACGTCACCGAATCACTTGTGGATCTACGTATTCGCCTTGCTTTGCAAAGTCCGGTCTCGGAAGGCAATGCAGCTAGCCTCGCGGCGATCGAAGCGGGGCTCGCCCATCTGGGTTCGCTCTATGCGTTGCATCCCGACTGCGCGTCGCATTGGCTGGGCTTGGGCGTCATGCGGAAACGCCAGGTTCGCCTGCTAACCGGGGCCGGCCGAATCTCGGCCCTGAAACAGATGCACCAGTGCTACGACGACGCGAAGTCCCATGCGATGGGCGAGGCATTGCCTGACGCCCGGATCCTTGTGAACGCTGCCTTGAAACATGCTGCCGTGGCGTTCTCCAGGCCGCTTTCCGCAAGGGCGAAAACTCAGGCGAAAAAATTGCTGGCCGCTGCCACCGCGCGCATCGCCGCCGCGACAACGCCGTCATCAGGCGAGGTCGAGCCAATTGCCGTCATCGGCCTCCTCGTGCTCGTACGTTCTCTCGTGAGCAACAGGTTGACCGCTGCCGATCAGACGAAACTCCAGGAGGTCGCGGCGCTCAGGATGGAATCTCGAGAACTGGACGACTTCGTGGAAACCTTGAAGCTGTTCGTTGACATGGCCGCAAGCACGAACAATCCGAAACAAGCTGCCATGCTGAAGAAGTGGAGAATGCTCGCGATGAATCTTGGGTAACTATCGCTTTGATGCGTACTTATCGTGTTTCGATCGGATGTCGCCAAAATGGGCAAAAAAAGACCTGAGCGAGAAAGCGACTTCATATGTACCGAATTGGCAAGGGCGCTATTGTCGCGCGTCCTGGTGCTCCTGCAGAACTATATCGATGCCGATGGGGGCATCGGCGGCGAAGGAATCATGTTTGCATCGGATTATGCGGGATGTATTTCGCACTTCACGCGGGCCGATGTTGCGTTTCAAATCCTCCATTCACAAGATCTTTGGCTTGGTCACGTCGCATATCAAAACGACTCACGGGAGCATTGCCTGGGACTTGAGGAACTATTCCTTGGTTCGAATTGGACGCGTAAAGGCGTTGGTCCATTTATGGACTACGTCATAAGGAATTCTACATACAGCGAGAAGTGGCCGCGGGGCGTGGGTGATTGCGCCAGGCGACTCAAGAAGAAGCTGGTGGAATCTCCGGTGGACGCACATATCTGCTGTTTCTCCGCAGCCGGACCGCTCCCCGATATACTAAGTATGTGGCGCGGATACGGTGGTAACGGAAATGGTGTTGCGCTGGTCATGTCGTGGTTCGACCTGGAGAAACTACTAAGGCCTTGCGCTGGGGCTTTCATCGTCCCGACGATCTACGGACGTGCGGCACCACGGCTTCTAATGAAGTTCCTCGCGATTGCGTATGCGGAGATGTTTGAAGAGCGCCGTCGCTACCTGAAGGACACCATATATCACCAGTTCGGCCTAAGCCAAGAGGTGTCAGATCGTCATATTCATCTTGCTGCCAGCGCGGCTGTCCGCGTCTTGAGCCTGATGATCAAGGACGAGGGTTTCGTGGAAGAGCGTGAGGTTCGCGTCATATTCCTTCCGTCGTTAGCGCGCGATCCGCCAAAGCCATTTGCTGACGCGGTGGGCAGGCCGACAATGAAGCTTTCCACCATCGTGCCGGGAGCTATGAGCTTGCCTATCCTTGGTGCGTTGGTCGGGCCATGCATGGACAAAAAGGAGGCTGAGGAGCGGCTCGAGCCGGAGCTGGCGCGTCTAAATGCATGGGTTCGTCTTTCCACTATCCCATACCGAGCGGCTTCGGGGGAGGCCACGGCAAGTGCCGAGGTCGTGGAAAGGTTGGGAAGGCTCGCGCGATTCCACGAATTGCTGAGGCAGCTCAGAGGAAGGCTGGATGATCCGGTGACTCGGCCAGAGGCGGAACAGTTGCTCAGGGATGTCTTAATGGGTTGACGCGTTCGATCGGACGTACATGAGCCAGATCGTCTGACATGGTGCTTTTTTCGTCGCGGAGGCAGGCGGTCTATCCGGCGAGCGTCGCTGGATCTATCAACCCGCCAACGGACAACTCGTCGGCACCGCCACCCCGGCAAACCGATCCGCCATCCACTTCACAGCAACCGCCGCACTATCCATAGCCGCCATCCCATGATGCACACCCGGCAACTCAACATACTGCACCCGCTCTCCAGCCTTGCACCGCGCCTGCACATAAGCGCGCGTCACCGCCGGTAACACCAGCCCATCAGCGCTCCCTTGCGTAATCAACAACGGCATCCCCACGGGCGGCGTGCCCGTGGCATCGGCTGCGAGGAGAGTCTTCCACGGTTCGACCTGGCTAAGGTTCGGCACCGTCAGGAACTCCTGCCGTAGTGGACGTTGCGAGCGGGAACGCGCAAGGATGTCCGACCACGATTCGATGCATTCGTTGGAGAGCGCGTCGACGGCAGGCATCGCGGAAGGCGCGACGATGTCGGTGAGTGGCACGTGGTAGACCTGCTGCCACGACCATAAGGTCATCGCGGTGACGTTGCGCCCGCCATCGGTGTTCGCATCGTCGGAAAGCAGCTTCAGCAAATCGGTGGCGGGTGCTGCGGCCGCTACGCCGACGAGCCTCAGCTCCGGCGCATAAGAAGCACTAAGCGCGCCCGTAGCCAGCGCGGCTTGTCCACCCTGCGAGTGTCCCCAGACAGCGTAAGCGTTCCCTGCATCGGCACCGGGGAGCTGTCGGGCCGCGCGTACCGAATCGATGACCGAGCGGGCCTCGCTGCCGGCGACCAGATACGGGTGCGGACCCGCGGTGCCTAACCCGGGGTAGTCGGTGGCCGCGACGATGTACCCATCTCGGACCATATCGCGCAACCCGATGATCCGCTGGAACACATACCCCGCGACGGATGGCGCACAGATCGACGCCACGCCGGTCGTTGGATGCGCCCACGCGACGATCGGCCGCCCACCCGGGGGTGGCGCGCCCGCCGGTACGACCACCACGCCGGAGACCGCGATGGGTTCGTCATGCACGCCACGCGAGCGGTACAGCACGCGGTACGCGTTCGCGCCCAGCGGGGCGCCGGCCATGGGCTCGGCGCGGATGAGCGACCCGGGTGGGCCAGCAAGGTCCTGGGCGGTGTAGTGGTAGAACGGGCTGGCCAGGTTCTCGCTGCGCTCGGAGGCAAGCACGGCCGCGCTCAGGACCAGCGCGATCCACAGGGCTGCGGGGAGAAGCCATCGATGCATCAGGGGCATGGCACGCGCTCGTCGGGACCTGAAGTATGCGAGCGGCGCCCGGCATGTGCTTTCGGGATTGCACGACGCAATTTCGCAAGCGCACGCCGGAAACGGCAATCGCCCGCTCGGGACCGGACCTAACCTCGCCGGGACATGACCCAGGGTATTCGCGACGCCGCGATAGCCCACTCCCTGCATCCAAGGAGCCGCCCCATGTCACCACGCCTTCCTTCGCGGTCACTCTGGTCGTTGCCGGTACTACTGGCACTCGCTGGCGCAGTGATCCTCGCCCCATGGCCGACCCTGGCGGCAATGCCCGCCGTCGCCCCCCATGCCGATGCACCACAACCTGGCACCCCGGCCGCTTCGCCCGGCGGCACCGGCATGCTCTACGCCCTGGAAGACGATTCCTCGATCCGCCCGTTCCCCGGCCTGCATGTCTCCGACGATGACCTCGCCGACCTGATCCGCCGTGTGAAAGCCACCAAGTGGCCCGACAAGGAAGTCGTCGCGGATGATACGCAGGGTGTGCAGCTCGCCACCATGAAGAAGCTCGCCGAGTACTGGGGAACGAGCTACGACTGGCGGAAGTTCGAGAAGCGTCTTGACGCGATCCCGATGTTCGTCACGACCATCGATGGGGTGGATATCCAGTTCATCCACGTGAAGTCGAAAAACAAGCATGCGCTGCCGTTGATCATCACGCACGGCTGGCCGGGCTCGATCGTCGAGCAGCTAAAAGTCATCGACCCGCTGGTGAACCCGACGAAGCACGGCGGCAAGGCGTCCGATGCGTTCGACGTGGTGATTCCCTCGCTGCCGGGCTACGGCCTGTCAGGCAAACCGACGGCAATCGGCTGGGATCCGCAACACATCGCCCGTGCCTGGGTGATCCTGATGAAGCGCCTGGGCTACAAGCACTTCGTGGCGCAGGGCGGCGACTGGGGCAATGCGGTCTCCGAGCAGATGGCCGTGCAGGCGCCGCCGGAACTGCTGGGCATCAGCACCAACATGGCGGCGACCGTGCCCGACGACATCGCGAAGCTGCTTGCCGCCGGCGCACCGCCGCCGGACAACCTCTCCGCCGATGAAAAGAAGGCGTACGAACAGCTCGATGACTTTTACAAGCACGGGCTCGGCTACGCGCAGGAAATGACCGGCCGTCCGCAGACTTTGTATGCACTGGCCGACTCGCCCGTGGGTCTCGCCGCGTGGATGATCGACCACGACATCCGCAGCTACCGGCTCATCCGCCGTGTGTTCGATGGCGAGAGCGAAGGGCTCACGAAGGACGACATCATCGATAACGTGTGCTTCTACTGGTTCACCAACACCGCCGTTTCATCCGCACGCCTGTACTGGGAAAGCAAACTGCCGTTCTTCGCGCCGAAGCACATCCAGATCCCGGTGGCCGTGAGCGCGTTCCCGGACGAGATCTACCAGGCGCCGGAGAGCTGGGCGAAGCTGGCCTACCCGAAGCTCATCCATTACAAGCGCCTGGCGAAGGGCGGCCATTTCGCTGCCTGGGAGCAGCCCGATGCGTTTGTCATCGAGCTGCGTGAGTCGTTCAGGCCGCTGCGGAAGTAGCGGATACGTCGCGGCGCGGGGACAGCCCCGCGCCGTCCATGTAGGCGAGCAGGGCGTCGTGCCCGGCGGCGTTTGCAATGGCGCCGATATAGCCGTCCGGACGGATGAGGAGCCAGTCACCCGGGGAAAGCCCGTAAGCCTCGGCGAAGTGCCCGGCATGATCGCGCAGCTCCTGCCGTGGCCCGATCACGTGTATGGCGACACCCTCGCGCGGCGCGATGTCGGCGCGGTTCGTGTCCAGGCCTAGCAACGTCCAGTGCGGCCCCCGGAAAAGATCGAACAGCCGCAGCGGCTGGCCCGCTGCGCCGAGCAGTGGTGCATCCGGTGCCCGGTCGCCCGCGAACAGCAACGCAGCGTCGCGCCCATGGGCATCGAGTGCCAGCGCGCTTCCCGCATAGCCGAGATCCAGCTGCTGCGTTTCGCGTGTTCTGCGCATGCTGCCTTGCTTGAGCTGGTCGAGCATGCGCGTGGCCAGGCCGAGCATGCTGGCGGCGATGGGCCGGCGTTCTTCTTCGTAGGTATCGAGCAGGGAGGCGGGTGCCCCGTCGAGCACTGCCGCGAGCTTCCAGCCCAGGTTGTACGCATCCTGCGTGCTCGTGTTGAGGCCCTGGCCGCCGGTCGGCGGATGGACGTGCGCGGCATCGCCGACGAGGAAAACATCGCCCACGCGGTAATGGTCGGCGAGGCGCGCGCTCATCTTGTATGCCGAGGCCCAATGCACCTCGTGCACGCGGATGTCGTCGCGGCCGGTGCGTTCGCGCACGAAGGCATCGAGGCCTTCGACGGTGAGGTCGACATCGCCTTCGAGGGGAATCGGCCCTTGCAACTGGAAAAGGTCGGTGCCTGCCAGCGGGCAGACCGCCAGTTGCCGCTGCATGTCGCCATCGCCGAAGCGATGCCAGGCGTCGCGGTCCAGCCCGGTGAGGGTGACATCCGCCACGATGGCGCGTACGCCCAGGTCCTCGCCGGGGAAGCCGATGTCGAGCGTGTGGCGGATGAAGCTGCGGCCGCCGTCGGCGGCGATGAGGTAACGGGCATGCACGGTCTCTTCGCCGGCCGGTCCGGCGACGTGCGCGACCACGGCGCCGGGCGCCTGCGAGAAGCCGATGAGCGCATGGCCGTAGTCCACGTGGCCGCCGAGTTCGGTGAGCCGGTCGCGCAGGATGCCTTCGGTGAGGAACTGCGGAAGCATGACCGGCGAGCGGTAGGGCTCGGCGGCGGTGGCATCCATGGCCTCGATCGCTGCGAGATCACGTGTACTGCCATCCGCGCCATGGTGGCGGACGACAGGGTAGGGACCGCCCGTGGCGGCCATCCGGTCCACGACGCCAAGGTCGTCGAAGATCTCCAGGGTACGTGGCTGGAGGCCCTTGCCGCGCGATCCGCGGAACGGGCCAGGGGCTTGCTCGATGAGGCGGAAGCGCACGCCGCGACGGGCGAGCTCGATGCCGAGGGTCAGGCCGGAGGCGCCGGCACCGCAGATCAGGACATCACAGGACGAGGACAGGGTCATGGCGGGCTCCGAATGGGTGTAAGATGCACATATCTCGGGAGCATCCTATGCCAACCTCAAAACATGTGCAAGATGCACATATTCGTGAAAAGCTGCGAACGCTGCATGGGGCGATGATTACGCTCGTCGGCGTCATGAACCGCCCGCAGGGTGACGAAGCACTGATCAGGGAAGCGGGGATCCGGCTGGACCGGGCGCTGTTTCCGCCGCTGGTCCTCATCGAGCGGCTAGGCCCGATCGGCGTGGTGGAACTGGCCGAGCGGGTTGGGCGCGACTACACGACGGTGAGCCGCCAAGTCGCGAAACTGGAGAGCCTGGGGCTGGTCCGGCGCCAGGCCCAGCCAGGCGACCGCCGCGTGCGCGAGTCGGTGATCACCGACCAGGGCAAGGCCATGACCGGCATGATCGACGCGGCCCGTTTCCGCATGGCCGAGCAGGTCTTCGCGGACTGGAACGCGCAGGATTTCGATGATCTCGTGCGGCTCATGCCGCGCTTTGCCGCGGCGCTGGAAGCCCGCGTGGATCCGCCCGGCCCCGGATCCGGACCGGCATAACGGAAGGAATGCGCCCGTGCCCCTATAGTCACCCCAACCCAAGGAGGAGTGACGTACATGATCGACGTTTCCCGGTCCGGCCAATGGACCCTCGGTGACCGCACCGTCCATCGCATCGGCTACGGCGCCATGCAGCTCGCCGGCCCCGGCGTGTTCGGGCCGCCGAAGGATCGCACTGCCGCCATCGCCCTGCTGCGCGAAGCGGTCGAAGCCGGGGTCGACCACATCGACACGAGCGACTTCTACGGCCCGCACATCACCAATGAAATCATCCGCGAGGCGCTCGCCCCGTATCCGGACACGCTGACGATCGTGACCAAGGTCGGCGCGCTTCGTGGTCGCGAAGGCGAATGGCTGCCCGCGATGAAGCCCGCGCAACTGGTCGCCAGCGTCCACGACAACCTGCGTAACCTTGGCGTCGATGTGCTCGATGTCGTAAACCTGCGGATGATGGGTGACGTCCACGCGCCAAAGGAAGGCTCGATCGAGCGAGAGTTCACCGCGCTCGCCGAGCTCCAGCAGCAGGGGCTGATCCGTCACCTCGGCATCAGCAACGCCACGCTCACCCAGGTCCACGAAGCGCGGCGGATGGCGCCTATCGTCTGCGTGCAGAACCACTACAACCTCGTGCATCGCGTCGACGATGCGCTGATCGATGAGTTGAACGCCCTGCAGATCGCGTACGTGCCGTTCTTCCCCCTCGGCGGCTTCAGCCCGCTGCAGTCGGATCGGCTGGCGGCGGTCGCCAAGCACCTGGACGAAACACCGATGCAGGTGGCGCTCGCCTGGCTGCTGCAGCGCTCACCGAACATCCTGCTGATCCCCGGCACCTCCTCGGTGGCCCACCTGCGCCAGAACCTCGAGGCCGCCACGGTTGAGCTCCCCACCGAAGTGCTCGAAGACCTCGAAGCCATCGGCAAAACCACCGCCTGACCTGCCGCATTTGTGGGAGAGCCGGTACAGTTCACGTGATGGACGCCCACAAATCCCCCTGGCTGCCCGCGCTCGCCGTGCTCGGGTCGGTCACTTCGCTGTGCATCGGCACCTCGTTCGCCAAGAAGCTGTTCCCGCTGGTGGGCGCGGAAGGCACCTCGGCGCTGCGCGTCGGCTTCTCCGCGCTCGTGCTGCTGCTGTTCTGGCGGCCGTGGCGCTGGCCGCTGAGCCGGCGCGATGCCGGCTTCGTCATCCGTTACGGCCTCACCCTGGGTGTGATGAACCTGCTGTTCTACATGGCCCTGCGCACGATCCCGTTCGGGCTCGCCGTGGCCATCGAGTTCAGCGGCCCGCTGGCCGTGGCCATGCTGTCATCGCGGCGAGCGATGGATTTCGTCTGGCTGGCGAGCGCCATCACCGGCCTGGCCATGCTGCTCCCCCTTGGCCAGCAGAGCACCCTGGACCCGACCGGCGTGATGTTCGCGCTGGGCGCCGCCGTCTGCTGGGCGCTCTACATCCTCTTCGGCAAGCAGGCCGGGCACCTCCACGCGGGGCACTCGGTGTCACTGGGCCTGGTCGCGGCGAGCCTCGTGGTCGTGCCGTTCGGCGTGGCCCATGCCGGCGCCCGCCTGCTCGACCCGATGATCCTGGCGGCAGGGGTGGGGATCGCGATCGTGTCGAGCGCGATCCCCATGTCGCTCGAGATGATGGCGCTCAAGCGCCTGCCCAGCCAGACCTTCGGGATCATGGTGAGCCTGGAGCCGGCGGTGGCTTCGTTGCTGGCCATGCTGCTGCTGGGCGAACACCTGAGCGGGTACCAGTGGCTCGCCATCGGGTTCATCGTGCTCGCGTCCATCGGCAGCACGGTGACCGCGAAGCGGGAGCGACCAGAAGCGGTCGAGCTGGCCGGGTAGCGCTGGAACCCTCCGCAGGCGCTGTATTTGTCAACCACCACGTGTCGTCTGCTGTGACCTGTTTCATAGGAATTCAGCCGCCGTTGCCGACGGATGGCATGCAGATCAGCGCATTTCCTGCGGCATCCGCGTGATTGGCCGGAGCGACAAATGACGCGCTTTAAGGCATATCTGTTCAGCTTGCCGCCCGCGAGTGCCCCCTTCGCAGGGACCCGCGACGTATACGATGTGTCATAATGCCAACTTAGGCATGACAAGTCCGGGGGCTAACCGCGTGCGTGACGACCCGTTTATTCTGAAAATGGGCGTGAACGCGTCTGCGCTGTGTCGCCTGACAGACTCGCTTCACCATTGTCGTTGAGCCCTAGACGCGGTTATCTTCCGATAGGTACGTCCAGGGTGTTAGATCGATAAGCCTGCGAGTGCGGTGGTAGCCGTGGAGGGTTCCGCCTTACGTGGTGGGTATCAACTGCCGCACTTGCTTCATAAAAAAACATTTTGAGGAGCCACACACCATGAAGTTCGCCCCGATTGCCGCTCTCGCCCTCATCGCCGTCGCCGCCCTGTCGGGCTGCAACAAGAGCGAAGACAACGCTGCCCCGGCTTCGACCCCGGCTCCGGCCGCTGCTTCGACGGCTCCGGCTGCTGCCCCGGCCGCCCCGGCTGCCGCTTCGACCGCCGCTGCTGCTCCGGCCGCCCCGGCTGCCACGTCGACCGCTGCTGCTCCGGCTGCCGCTTCGACCGCTGCTGGCCACTAAGCCGTAGCATGGCGCGCGGCATGGCCTCCGGGCCATCCGCGTCGAAAAGACGCCGCCCCCGGGCGGCGTTTTTTTTGCCCGCGGATCCATGACCGGTGGCCATGGTGCGGATGGCGCGGATCGGGCAGGCTAGGGCGGTTATGCCGTCCCACTGCCACAGGAACCGCACCATGACGCGTCGCTTGCTGCCGTACTCGTTGCTCGCCCTTTCCCTCGCTGTAAGCGCCGGCCTCGCCGCCGCGCAGACCGCCGCCATGACGCCGGACATCCCGGCAAGCTACGACGCGCCCACGGCGGCGAACGATTTCATCAAGCGGGTGGTGGAAATCCCCATGCGCGATGGCGTCACCCTGCATACGGTCATCGTGATCCCCAAGGGCGCGAAGCATGCGCCGATCCTGCTGACCCGCACGCCGTACAACGCCGATGGCCGCGCCGCCCGCGCGGAGGCGCATACCATGCGCGACCTGCTGCCCCAGGGTGACGAGGTGTTCGTCGATGCCGGCTACATCCGCGTGTTCCAGGACGTGCGCGGCAAGTACGGTTCGAAGGGCGACTACGTGATGACCCGGCCGCTGGTGGGCCCGCTCAACGATACGAAGGTCGACCATTCCACCGACGCCTACGACACCATCGACTGGCTGGTGAAGAACCTGCCCGAGTCCAACGGCAAGGTCGGCATGCTCGGCTCCTCGTACGAAGGCTTCACCGTGGTCATGGCGCTGGTGAATCCGCACCCGGCGCTCAAGGTGGCCGCACCCGAGAGCCCGATGGTCGACGGCTGGATGGGCGACGACTGGTTCCACTACGGCGCTTTCCGCCAGACCAACTTCGATTACTTCACGGGCCAGACGACGAAGGCCGGCAAGGGCAGCTCGATCACCCGGGAAGGCTACGACGATTACGCGAACTTCCTGCGCGCCGGCTCGGCGGGCGATTACGCGAAGGCCAACGGCATCGAGTCGCTGCCGTACTGGCGCAAGGTCAGCGAGCACCCGGCCTACGACAGCTTCTGGTCGAACCAGGCGCTGGACAAGGTGATGGCGCAGCAGCCGCTGAAGGTGCCCACCATGTGGCTGCAGGGCCTGTGGGACCAGGAAGACATGTGGGGCGCGATCCACAGCTACGAGGCGGTCGAGCCGAAGGACAAGGGTAACGACAAGAACTACCTCGTGATGGGGCCGTGGCGGCACAGCCAGGTGAACTACGGCGCCGCCTCGCTGGGCGCGCTGAACTGGGATGGCGACACCGCCCTGCAGTTCCGCCGCGACGTGCTCCTGCCCTTCTTCAACCAGTACCTGGTCGATGGCGCGCCCAAGGCGAACACGCCGCCGGTCTTCATCTACAACACCGGTGAGAACCACTGGGACCGCTTCAAGTCGTGGCCGCAGGCGAAGGGCACGAAGCCGCTGTTCCTCGAAGCGAACGGCGGCCTGTCGTTCACCGCGCCGGGCGCCGGCGCGGCGAAGTACGACGAGTACGTCTCCGACCCGGCCAAGCCGGTGCCGTACGTGCCGCGTCCGGTCCACTTCGCCGACCGCCAGTCGTGGACGACCTGGCTGGTCCAGGACCAGCGCTTCGTCGACGGCCGCCCGGATGTGCTCACCTACGTGACCGAGCCGCTGAAGGCGCCGCTGCGCGTCGCCGGCGCGCCGCAGGTGAACCTGTACGCCTCCACCAGCGGCACCGACAGCGACTGGGTGGTGAAGCTGATCGACGTGTACCCGGACACCAATGCGACCGATCCGGCGATGGGCGGCTATGAGCTGTCGGTCTCGATGGATATCTTCCGCGGCCGCTACCGTGAAAGCTTCAGCGAGCCGAAGGCGCTCACCCCCAACACCCCGCTGCAGTACAAGTTCGGCCTGCCCACGGTGAACCACACCTTCCTCCCGGGCCACCGGGTGATGGTGCAGGTGCAGTCGTCGTGGTTCCCGCTGTACGACCGCAACCCGCAGACCTACGTGCCCAACATCTTCTTCGCCAAGCCCTCCGACTACGTGAAGGCCACGCAGCAGGTCTTGCACACCCCCGGCCAGGCCAGCGCCATCGAGCTGCCGGTCGTCGAAAGCAAATAACCCCCGCGCCGGGGGTTTTGTGGGAGCGCGCTTGCGCGCGATGGGGGTTGCCGCAAGCGCCCATCGCGTGCAAGCACGCTCCCACGACTGGTTTTCGGTTCCCACATTCCCTCGACAAACACCGCGCCATGCTTGGAGCCCCTCCGCCCGAGGATCGCCCCCATGGCCCGCCCGATCTGGACAGGTACGCTCACCTTCGGCCTGCTCAACGTGCCGATCCGCCTGATGACGGGTGAGCGGCGCACGGATATCCACTTCCGCATGCTCGACCAGCGCAGCAACACCCCGGTGCGCTACGAGCGGGTCAATGCCGATACCGGCGAGGAAGTGCCCTGGAAGGACATCGTCAAGGCCTTCGAGTACCAGAAGGGCAACTACGTCGTCCTCGAGGAGGAGGACATCAAGAGCGCGGCCAGCGATGCCCACGAGACCGTGGAGATCGACAGCTTCGTCGACGCCGCGGATATCGCCCCGGCCTATTTCGAGAAGCCCTACGTGCTGGCCCCGGCCAAGAAGGCCGAGAAGGGTTACGTACTGCTACGCGAGACACTGAAGAAGACCGGCAAGGTCGGGATCGCCCGCGTGGTGATCCGCACCCGCGAATACCTCGCCGCGGTGATGCCGGCCGGCGATGCGCTGCTGCTGAACATCCTGCGCTACGAGGCCGAACTGGTGGATCCGGAGGAATACGGCCTGCCGGCGAAGGAGACCTCGGCATACCGCATCACGCCAAAGGAAATCGAGATGGCCTCCGACCTGGTCAAGTCGATGGCCGGCAAGTGGAAACCCGCCGACTACCGCGACGATTTCCGCGACAAGCTGCGCAAGGCGATCGAGAAGCGCCTGAAGAGCAAGGGCGTCACCACCACGGTGAACGAGGATGACGAGCACGTGCCCGAGCATGCGACCACCAATGTGGTCGACTTCATGGAGCTGCTGAAGAAGAGCATCGGCGCGAACAAGCGCACGCCGGCGAAGAAGGCCGCCACGAAGAAGGTCGCGGCGAAAAAGGCGCCTGCAAAGAAAACGGCGGCCAGGAAGGCCGCCGTCAAGAAAACCGCAACGCGCAAGGCACCCGCCAAAAAGCGCCGCGCCTGACAACGTTGTGGGAGCGTGCTTGCACGCGATGGGTGCTCGCGGCAACTCCCATCGCGCGCAAGCGCGCTCCCACAGTCGCGTCGCAATAGCCCGTTATTTCTGCATGCGACGCAGCGAGGCCATCACCTCGTAGCACGCGCCCATGGTGTGGTAATCGGTTTTACCAGCGGGGCTCTTCTCGTCGTCGTACTTGCTGTTGTCGCGGTGCAGGATGCGGTACCACGCGCCGTACTTGTGGTCGACGAAGTGTTCCCAGCTATACGCCCAGATCCGCTGGTACCACTCGTCGTACTTCTTCTCGCCGGTGCCTTCGAACAGCAGCTGCGCGGCGGCCAGCGATTCGGCCTGCACCCAGAAGTACTTGTCGTCGTCGCACACGTCGCCTTCCGGCGCGAAGCCGTAGGCGATGCCGCCGAATTCCTTGTCCCACGCCTTGTCCAGCGCCACGTCGAACAGGTGGCTGGCGGTCGACACGAACCACGGCTTATGCCGCGCGGTGCCCTTGGTGTAGCGCTCCAGCATCATGAGCAGCTTGGCCCACTCGGTCTGGTGGCCCGGCTGGAAACCCCACGGACGGAACAGGTGCTTCGGATTATCGAGGTTGTATTCCCAGTCGATCGTCCAGTTCTCGTGGTAGTGCTCCCAGATCAGCTTCTGCGGGGTCAGGCCCGCCTGGCGCTGGGTCATGTGGTCGGCCAGCAGGACGGCGCGGTCGAGGTAGCGATCTTCCTTCGTGGCTTCCCACGCGGCGATCATGGCCTCGGTCATGTGCATGTTGGCGTTCTGGCCGCGGTAGCCGGTGAAGTTCCAGTCCTTGTCCGCCTCGTCGCGGTACAGGCCGTACTCCGGTTCCCAGTAGCGCTTTTCGAGCAGGTCCCAGATCTCGCCCTGCCAGGCACGCGCTTCGTCGAAACCGACCTTCACGCCGCACGAGTAGGCCAGCAGCATGAACGCCAGGCCGTAGCAGTGGTTCATCTGGTCATCGGGCTTGCCGTCCTTGATGGTCCATGCATAGCCGCCCGTTGCCGAGTCGCGGTGCACTTCGCGCAGGTACTTCAGGCCGTGCATGGTGAGTTCCTTGTCTTCGGGCTTGCCGAATTCCAGGAACGCCATGGCATGGTTGAACACGAAGCGGGTGCTCGAGACCAGGTGGCGATCGACCCGGTCGTACACCGAGCCATCGTCCTTGTAGTACTGGAAGAAGCCGCCGGCCTGGTCCACTTCGTTCGGCGCGTAGAACTTCATCGTGGTCGCGACGTGCTCGCGGAGCACGTTCACGTCGTGGAAATTGGGGAGGGGGACGTTCGTCATGCGTGCTTCTCCATGAAGGCCTTGACTTCGGCCTGGTCGGGGATGGCGGTGAACGAGCCTTTGCGCGTCGCCGTGATGGCGCCACACGCGGCTGCGAAGCGGATCAGGTCGGTCAGGCGGGCCTCGTCGCCGACCAGGGCGTCGAGGTCGGCGTGCGTGGTGCCAGCCGCGGCGAGGCGCGCGAGCATGCCGCCCACGAAGGCGTCGCCAGCGGCGGTGGTATCCACCGCATCGACCTTGTAGCCCGGGATCACGCCGTTGGCGTGGCGGGTGAACCAGCGCATCGGCGCGGGGCCGTCGGTGATCAGCAGCAGGCGGGCCTTGCCTTCCCACAGGCGCTTCAGCACGGCCTCGTCGGAGCCGGCGCCTTCATGCACCACGGCGAACTCTTCGGCGCTGAGCTTGATCACGTCCGCTTCGGAAAGCGTCTGCCACAGGCGGCCGAGCTGCGCATCCTGCTCATGGCCCTTCGGCCACAGCGCGGGGCGCAGGTTCATGTCGAAGCTGACCAGCGCACCGGCGGCGCGGGCGCGGCGCATGCCTTCGACCGTGGTCTCCGCGATGGCGCCTTCGGTCAGCGAGTTCGAGCAGACGTGGAAGATCGCCACGTCGTCGAAGGTTTCCTTGCGGAAGTGCTCCGGGCGGAACAGCAGGTCCGCCGCGGGCGGGCGGTAGAAGCTGAAACTCCGGTCGCCGTTTTCGTCGTGCGCCACGAAGGCGAGGGCGGTGCGCGCCTCGTCGGTACGCGCGACATCCTCCACGCCGACGCCAAGGTCGGTGAGGCTCTTGAGCAGGAAGTCGCCGAACATGTCACGGGCCAGCATGCCGGCAAAGCGGGCATGGGCGCCGAGAAGGGCGGCGGCGACGGCAACGTTGGCGGGTGCGCCGCCAGCGAAGGGAACGAAGGCGGGAGGCTGACCGGCGCCGCCCTGGGGCTGTGCGTGGAAATCGATCAGCGCCTCGCCGAAGCAGAGGATGGAAGACATGCTTACGGCCTGTCCTTGGTGCGGGTAAAAAATACGACGGCCGGTGGTGTGCCGGCCGTCGCCATGGAGGGTCTTAGCGGGCGGCGACAGGCGTGCCGCGGACCTTGGAGCCGGAAATACCGAAGAACACGATGTACAGGTAGCAGATCAGCGGGATGAAGAACGCGTGCTGCAGGCCGATCTGGTCGGCGATGACGCCCTGGATCCAGGGGATCAGCGCGCCACCGACGATGGCCATGATGAGCAGGGAGGAAGCCTTGCCCGTCAGCGGACCCATGCGCTCGATGCCCAGCGAGAAGATCGTCGGGAACATGATCGAGTTGAACAGGCCGATGGCCACGATGCTGTACGTCGCGACGAAGCCGGTGGTCATCATGGTGGTGACGACGAGCAGGCAGTTGATCACGGCGAACACGGCGAGCAGCTTGCGCGGCGAGAACGCGGCCAGCAGGGCCGAGCCGATGAAGCGGCCGACCATCGCGCCGCCCCAGTAGAACGCCACGTGGTTCGCGGCGACCGGGCCGGTCATGTTGCCGATCTCCGGCAGCTGCAGGTAGTTGATCATGAAGCTGCCGATCGACACTTCGCCGCCGACGTAGAAGAAGATGCCGAGCACGCCGAAGAACACGTGCGGGGTCTTCAGGGCGTCCATCAGCGAATGCTGGTGGTCGTCGGCCTTCTCGGTGGTTTCCTCGAGCTTCGGCAGGTTGAACAGGTACACGCCGATGGCGAGCAGCACCAGCACGACGGCCAGGCCGATGTACGGGCCCTGCACCGAGCCGGCTTCCTGCGCGCGGTAGGTGACCTGCTCGGCGGCCGACATCGCGGCGATGTCGGTGCTCGACTTCACTTCCTTCGAGAGGATCAGGATGCCGCCGAAGAACGGCGCCAGGAAGGTGCCGAACGAGTTCAGGGCCTGGGCGAGGGTGAGGCGGCTGGAGGCCGTCTTCTCGGGGCCGAGCAGCGCGACGTACGGGTTGGCCGCCACCTGCAGCACGGTGATGCCCGTGGCCAGGATGAACAGCGCACCGAGGAAGAATTCATATACGCGCATGCCGGCGGCCGGCCAGAACAGCGCGGCGCCGATGCCGGTGATGATCAGGCCGGCGACGATGCCCTTCTTGTAGCCGAGCGCGGCGACCAGCTTGCCGGCGGGCAGCGACATGATGAAGTACGCGCCGAAGAACGTGAACTGGATGAGCAGCGCCTGCGCGTAGTTCAGCTCGAACACGGCCTTCAGGTGCGGGATCAGGATGTCATTGAGGCAGGTGATGAAGCCCCACATGAAGAAGATGGTGCTCATCACGCCCAGGGCGAGCGGGAAGAAGGTGTAGCGGTTGTCGCCCGGGGCCGACGAAGTCGTCGACGAGTTGGGCAATGGCGTGGATCCGGTGGCCATGGGGCGCTCCATTGTTTGGGTCAGGGGGAGGACGGGGCGCAGCTGCTTTCGCGAACGACGAGCCGCACGGGCGCGATCGTATAAGCTGTTTCCGTCTCGGGATTGCGAAGTCTTTCCAGGATGAGTTCGGCGCTGCGCCGGCCCAGGCCGCGCGGATCCACCGCGACGGTGGTGAGGGGCGGCACGCACACCGAGGCCTCTGCGACGTCATCGAAGCCGGTGAGGGCGAAATCCTCGCCCGGGCGCCGGCCGCGCTTGGTCAGGCCAAGCATAAGCCCGAGCGCGACGGCATCGTTGTAGCAAACCGCCGCCGTGGGTGCCGGATCCCGCGCAAAAAGCGCGCCGGTCTGGCGGGCGGCTTCCAGGCGCGTCGGCGCGCTCTCGATCAGCCATGCCGGGTCGACCTTCAGGCCGGCCGCCTTCATGGCATCGGCGTAGCCGCGGCGGCGCTGTTCCACCGAGCTGGAATCGCGGTGGCCGCCGAAGAAGGCGATGCGCTGGTGGCCCAGCTCGATCAGGTGCTGCGTGGCGAGCCGCGCACCGTGCTCGTTATCCATCTCCAGCGTGTCCCAGCGGTGCGAGCCCTCGTCATCGGGCAGCTCGCGGTTGAAGACCAGCAGGGGCGTATGCATGCCCACCGCCGTCAGCACGCGCTCGCCATCACTGCCTTCGGCGGGCGAGAGGATGATGCCGGCCGGACCGTGCTCGATCATGGAGTTGAGCACCGCCTGCTGGCGCTCGGGCGATTCGCCCGTGTTGCCCAGCAGGGTGACGTAGCCGGCGCTGGCGAGGGTTTCGTCGGCCCCCGCGGCGAATTCGGCGAAGAACGGGTTGCCCAGGTCGTTGATGACCAGGCCGATGCTCGAGGAGGTCCGCCGGCGCAGGTTGGCCGCCGCACGGTTGTAGACGTACCCTTGGCGCTTCAGTTCGGCTTCCACCCGGGCCCGGGTGGCCGAGTTCACCAGGGGGCTGCCGCGCAGCACCAGCGATACGGTCGCTCGCGACACATCGCATCCCTGGGCGATGTCGGCCAACGTGACCTTGCGGCGCTGCGGGGTTGTCCTCGCCATCGTGACTCCTTCAAACGATTCAAACGATCTAAACCGCGCGATGATCGCGCGCCGGGCCATGGGATGCATCACGCACTGCAACATGCGTGCATCCGCTATCTTTGCTACGTTCGACGCGTTTGTCACGATCCAAATGATCGTGACCCCTTTTCAGACTGTTCAGTCCACTCCTGGGGAGAAACCGATGTCCCGTTCCACGCGCCTGCGCCGCGGCCTGCTGGCCGCTGCCCTGTCCCTCGCCCTGCCGGCCCTGGCCGTCGCGGCTTCCAGCGGCAAGGGCACCAGTGCCTGGTCGGCGGTGGATCCGATGATCGGTACGGGTGGCGATGGCCACACCTTCCCGGGCGCGACGGTGCCCTTCGGCATGGTCCAGCTCTCGCCGGACACGGCCATGCCGGACTTCAAGCACGCCTATAAGTGGGCCGCCGGCTACCAGTACGGCGATTCGAGCATCCTGGGCTTCTCGCATACGCACTTCTCCGGTAGCGGCCATTCCGACCTGGGCGACGTGCTCGTCATGCCCATCGCCGGCGACGTGAAGCTGGACCCCGGCTCCCCCGACCAGCCCGGTAGCGGCTATCGCTCGCGGTTCTCCCATGCGAGCGAAAAGGCCGAGGCAGGTTACTACGCGGTCACCCTCAGCGACTACGACGTTCGCGCCGAGCTGACGGCAAATGCGCGGGTCGGCTTCCACCGCTATACCTTCCCCAAGGGCAAGCCGGCCCACGTGCTGCTCGACCTGCGCCCCAGCATCTATGACTACGAGGGCAAGGTGCTCTGGGCCACGCTGCGCGTGCGCACCGACGGCACGGTGACCGGCGGCCGCACCACCCGCGGCTGGGCGCCGGGCCGCCAGCTGTACTTCGCCATGCGTTTCAACCAGCCGATGACCTCGCGCGAGCTGAAGAACCGCGAAGAGAAGATCGTCTACCGCGGCTTCGGCGGCCCGGGCAACCGCAACGACGATGTCGACGGCATCAGCGGCCGCGCCCTGGAAGGCGTCTTCGACTTCGGCAACCTGGACAAGCCGCTGGTCGCCAAGGTGGCCATCTCCACGGTGAGCGAGGACAACGCCATCGCCAACCTGGACAAGGATGGCGCGGGCTTCGACTTCGATGCCCGCCGCGCGGATGCCCGCGCGCTGTGGGAGAAGACCCTCTCGGTGGTGGACCTGCAGGCCCCGGCCGAGACCCGCAAGACGTTCTATACGGCGCTGTACCACGCGATGCTCTCGCCGACGCTCTCCATGGACGTCAACGGCCAGTACCGCGGCCCGGATAACCAGGTTCACGAGGCCAAGGGCTTCGACTTCTATTCCACCTGGTCGCTGTGGGACGTGTACCGCGCACAGCAGCCGCTGATGACCCTGCTGGAGCCGAACAAGAGCAACGATTTCGTGAGCTCGCTGATCGCGGCGCGCGAGGCCAGCCCGTTCGGGATCCTGCCCGTGTGGTCGTACGGCGGCATGGAAACCTGGTGCATGATCGGCTACCACGCGGTGCCGGTGATCGCCGATGCCTACGTCAAGGGCATCCGCGGCTACGACGCGAAGAAGGCGCTCGACGCGATGGTGGCCAGCGCCACCTACGGCCCGTACGGCGGCCTCGATGACTACATGAAGCTCGGCTTCGTGCCGATCGACCACCAGCCGGAAGCCGCCTCGAAGACCGTGGAATACGCGTTCGACGACTGGTCGCTGGCCCAGGCCGCCAAGGCGATGGGCAAGGATGACGTGGCCGCCACCTTCATGAAGCGCGCCGGCAACTGGAAGAACAGCTTCGATGCGAAGACCGGCTTCCTGCGTGCGCGCAAGGCCGATGGCAACTACCGCGAGCCGTTCGATCCGTCCTCGGCCGCGTACGGCAGCGATTACACCGAAGGCAACGCGTGGCAGTACTCGTGGTACGTGCCGCAGGACGTGGCGGCGCTGATCCAGACCCTCGGCGGCGCGGATGCGTTCGTGAAGAAGCTGGATTCCGTGTTCGACGCGAAGGTGGATCCGAAGTCGTTTGCCCATGTGGAAGACATCACCGGCCTGATCGGCTGGTATGCGCACGGCAACGAGCCGAGCCACCACGTGGCGTACCTCTACGACTACGCCGGCCAGCCCTGGAAGACCCAGGAGCGCCTGACCCAGATCATGAAGACCCAGTACACGCCGACCCCGACGGGCCTGGTGGGTAACGATGACCTTGGCCAGATGTCGGCCTGGTACGTCTTCAGCTCGCTGGGCTTCTACCCGGTGGCCCCGGGCAGCAGCCAGTACGTGATCGGCCGCCCCTTCATCGAGAAGGCCACGCTGAACCTGCAGAACGGCAAGCGCTTCACGGTCTCCACCGACCACCTCGATGCGAAGCACCCGTACGTCGGCAAGGTCACGCTCAACGGCAAGGACCTCAACCGCACGTGGGTGACCCACGAGGAGCTCACCGCGGGCGGCGAACTGCACTTCTCCATGCAGGCCGAGCCGTCGAAGTGGGGCAACGCTGCCGACGCCGCGCCGTACTCGATGAGCACCACCGAAAAGTAAACGCGAGCTAAGGCAACCGTCACGCGAGCTTCACGCTCGCGTGCCGTCCAATATCGCCCAAACCTGACGGGCGCAACGCTCCCTGGTGGTAGGTTTTCCGGGTTATTCCGGGGACTTACGGCAGCAGGGGCGGTGCGCCCGTCGTTCGTTCCACAGGGCGGGGCATGCATAAGCAGCGCGTGAAAGACCACAACGTTTACAATGCCCGTTCACTTTGGGCAGGAGTCGTCGTGGGGATGACGAACGCATGATCGCTCGTATCGGGCTGGGCTGGCGCCTCGTGGGCCTGCTGGCCGCCATGCTGGTCAGCGTGGCATTGCCTTACATCATTACCCGGTCCAGTTCGGAAGACGCGCTGAACTCGCGCGATTGGGTCACGCATACCGCCGATATCAAGGCGAGTACCTACCGGATCGACGCCATCCTGCGCAGCAGCGAGGCGGCCATCTACACGATGATCGCCGGCGGCGCCGTCGACAAGGACCTGGAGGACCGGGCGCTCTACGTGGAGACCCGGCTGCCGGGCGTCATCGCGGGCCTGCGCGAGATGGTCCGCGACAACCCGGAACAGGTGGCCCGCCTCGGTGGCCTCGAAAGCATTGCCAAGGGGCGCGGTGAGCTGACCCGCAAGGCGCTGGACAGTCTGAAGGCTGGTGATCGCGATGGCGCCTTTGCCGCCATGGAAGACGCCCGGCAGATGTTCCCGTTCCGCGACCGCGTCGTGGAGATCCTGGCCGAGGAGTCGAAGCTGCAGGATGCCCGCCGTGCGAACGCGCGTGGCACGGCCACCGATAACCGCCTGGTACTTGGCGTGGCGGCGCTGGCTCAGGTCGCCCTGCTGGTCATCGTCGTGGTGGTATCCGAGCGGCAGATCGCGATCCGGCTTGCCGCGGAATCGCGGGCGTCCGACGCGGTGCGCCGTTCGCAGCTGATCGTGCAGGCCGTGCGCGAGCCCATCGCGATGCTGGATACGGGCCTGCGCACGCTGCTGGTCAATACGGCATTCGCCGAACTCTATGGCTTCGATACCGATGACGAGCAGGCCCATGTGCCGCTGCGCGACATCGGTAACGGTGCGTGGGATGACCCCGCGCTGCTGCAGCGCCTGAACGATGTGATCGCCCGCGACCGCGAGCTGTGGGATTACGAGCTGACCCAGCGCACCGTCGACGGGATCGACCGCTTCGTCGTGATCAACGCGCGCCGCATCGAGGAACCGGATTCGCCGGATCCCGCGCTGCTGATCACGGTGAGCGACATCACCGCGCGTGCGCTGGTCGAGCAGAAGGTCAACGAGCTCAACCGCCAGCTGGAAGGCAAGGTGGAGCAGGTCTCCGATGTGAACCGCGAGCTCGAGGCCTTCAGCTATTCGGTATCGCACGACCTGCGCGCGCCGCTGCGACACATCTCCGGCTTCGCCGGCAAGCTGGAATCCCACCTGGGTGACCAGGCGGATGATCGCGTACGCCATTACATCGATGTGATCAGCAGTTCTTCCCGGCGCATGGCGCAGCTCATCGACGACCTGCTGGTGTTCTCGCGCTTGGGTCGCGGTGCGCTGAGACTGCAGCCGGTGGATATGCAATCGTTGGTCGACGAGGCGCGGGCCCTGGTTGAGACCGACGCCCGCGACCGCCATATCGAGTGGAGCGTCGCCCCGCTGCCGATCGTCGTGGGTGACGAGAACATGCTGCGCACGGTGTGGCAGAACCTTCTCGGCAATGCCGTGAAGTACACGGCCAACCGTGAGGTCGGCCGCATCGAGATCGGCGTGGAACGTACGCCCGTGGGCGATTACGAGTTCTCCGTGCGCGATAACGGCGCCGGCTTCGACATGCAGTACGCCAGCAAGCTCTTCGGCGTATTCCAGCGACTGCATCGCGCTTCCGAATTCCCCGGCAACGGCATTGGCCTTGCCAACGTACGACGCATTATCGCGCGCCATGGTGGCCGCACATGGGCCGAAGGTGAAACCGACCGCGGTGCCGTATTCCATTTCTCGTTGCCGGCCTCCGACCTACCGGGCGCCCGCATGGGTGACGCATGAACAGTCCCGATATCCGTACCATCCTTCTGGTTGAAGATTCGCCGGCCGACGCCGAAATGGCGATCGATGCCCTACGCGAGGCGAACCTCGCCAATCCCGTCGTCCACGTCGAAGACGGCGTCGACTGCATGGACTGGCTGAATCGCCGTGGCCGTTACGTGGATCGCCCCGAGAGCGATCCTGCGGTGATCCTGCTCGATATCAAGATGCCGCGGAAGGATGGCCTCGAAGTGTTGAAGGAGCTGCGCACGGACGATCGCTGGAAGCGCGTGCCGGTGGTGATCCTTTCCTCCTCGCGCGAGGAAAGCGACCTGGCCCGCAGCTGGGACCTCGGTGTGAACGCCTACGTGCTGAAGCCGGTGGATGTACAACAGTTCTTCACGGCCGTGCAGACGCTCGGCCATTTCTGGGCGGTGCTGAACCAGCGCCCGGAGAGCGAATAAGGTTCGGGCGGGCAGGCTATGAACGGGCAGACGCAGAAAGTCAGGATCCTGCAGGTCGAGGACAACGAGCTCGATGCCGAGCTGGTGATGTCCGAGCTGGAGGAAGACGGCCTCGACTACGAGGTGCGGCTCGTCGATGACGAGCAGGCCTACGTGGCCGCGCTGGAAGATTTCCGGCCGGACATCGTGCTGTCCGACCTTAGCATGCCGCACTTCAGCGGCGAGCGTGCACTGCAGATCCTGCGCGAACGCTCCAGCGATGTGCCCTTCATCTTCATCTCGGCCACGCTCGGCGAAGAAGCCGCGATCGAGGCACTGCGCAGCGGTGCCACCGATTACATCCTGAAGCAGAACACGGCGCGCCTGGCCTCGGCCGTGCGCCGTGCCCTGCGCGAGGCGGATGAACTCAAGGCGCGCATGCGTGCCGAACAGGAACTGATCCGCGCGCAGCGTTTCGAGAGCCTGGCGCTGCTCGCGGGCGGCCTGTCGCACGACCTGCGCAACCTGCTCCAGCCGCTGTTGCTGGCCGGCGATACGCTGGAAGACTATGCCGACGACCCGCGCCTTGCGCGCCTCGGCACGCTGGTGCGCGATTGTGGGCGCCGTGGCCTCGAGATGGTCTCGTCCATGCTCTCCTTCGCCCGTGGCGCGCGGCGCGCCGAGCAGGTGAAGCTGGGTGCGCTGACCGATGCGCTGAAACTGCTGATGCAGGGCAGCGTGCCGCGCTCGGTGCAAATGAGCGTCGATGTCTACGATCCCGATGTCGCATTCGAGGGCAACCACACCGAGCTGCAGCAGTGCATGCTCAACCTCTGCCTCAATGCGATCCAGGCCATGCCGGAAGGCGGCAAGCTGCGCATCGAGACCGCCCAGGTCACGCTGGCCGAGGACTTCTTCAGCGACGACGAGACCACCGTCGCCGGGCGTTACCTGCGCATCTCCGTCATCGATACGGGTGCGGGCATGCCGCCCGAGGTCTTGCAGCGCCTGTTCGAGCCGTTCTTCACCACCAAGGAATCCGGTACTGGCCTGGGCCTGCTTTCGTGCAAGCGCATCGTCGCCAGCCACGGCGGCCTGATGCGCGTGCGCAGCCGCGTGGGTGAAGGCACCGAGTTCCATCTCTACCTTCCGCTCGGCGTGGAAGAGAGCGACCTTGGCGAGCTGCCGGTCATCGAGCCCTACCTGCAGGGCGAAGCCGAGCGCGTGCTCGTGGTCGTCGAGGAAGCCATGCAGCTCTCGCTGCTTGCCGACACGCTGGATACCTACGGCTACCAGGCTGGCGCGAGCCAGAGCGGTACCGCGGCGCTGCAGTGGATCGAAGCCCACGGTGTGCCCGACCTCGTGGTGATGGATGCGGACATGAACCTGTTCACCGGCGTCCGCACGCTCGCCGCGCTGCTCGACCACGGCTACACCGGTGCCGTGCTCCTGCTCGCGCGCCCCGACGCGCCGCCGAACCTCGACGAACTCCCCGACATCAAACACCTCTACCTGATCGACAAGCCCATCCAGTCCCGCGCACTGCTGAAGAAAGTCCGCGAAGCCCTGGAAGCCAGCCAGCCAAGCCTGCCGACCGCCTGAGGCCGGTACCTGTGGGAGCGCGCTTGCGCGCGATAGGGCTTACCGTGCCCTCCGTCGCGCGCAAGCGCGCTCCCACAGGAGCTCCGCCGAATCGGCGCATCATCCGCCGCATTTTTCAGAATCCTTCCATATCTTTCCCCGCACCCGCCTGCCTACGCTTCCCCGCCCTGCATGACGCAGGAGCAACCGAAGGGTGGGAGTGGCATGAGGAAGTGGGATCCGGAAGCGATGCGCGTGGCGGGGATGTGGAAGATGCGCGCGTCGATCTTCGTGGGGGCGTGCATGGCACACACGATGGCTGCGGCGCTGGTGCTCGCCGCGCAGACGTCGTGCCTGGACGTGCCGTGTTTTGATTCGTGGTTGTTCGATACGTTGCGCGGGGTGTTGATGTTCCCGCTGTTCCTGACGCCGTGGCTGGATTTTCCGCCGCAGGATGTGCCTTATGTGCAGGATCTTCCGCTGGTGGCTTGGTTTGTTCCCAATGCGGTCGCGGCGTGTGTACTTTCTATCGTGGCGTGGGTTGCCGGGAGGTGCGCGCGGGCGTGGTGGGTGGCTCGGCGGGCTTTGAAGAAGGCTGTTGTGTAGCTCATCGCTAAAAGCCATCGCGCGCAAGCGCGCTCCCACAGTGGCCCCGTGACCTTGTGGGAGCGCGCTTGCGCGCGATGCTTTACGGCATCAATCGATGCCGAGCTTCTTCAGCTTGTAGCGCAGCGCGCGGAAGGTGATGCCGAGCTTCTTGGCGGTGGCGGTCTTGTTGTAGCGGGACTCTTCCAGGGCCTTGATGATCGTGTCGCGCTCGATGTTGGTGATGTAATCCTCGAGCGAACCATCGGCGGCGGGGTTGCGCGGTGCGGGCGCACCGGCGGCCGCCGCGGCAGCTGCGGCGGGTGGCTGCGGTGCGCCGGCCGGCGCACCTGCCGTATCCGTGCCCGGCAGCGACGTGCGCTGCGGCAGCATCAGGTCATCCGCTTCGATCGTGTCGCCTTCGCACATGGCCATGGCGCGTTCGAGGATGTTCTCCAGTTCGCGCACGTTGCCCGGGAACTGGTAGGCCTCGAGCGCGGCAAGCGCTTCCGGCTTCAGCTTGCCGGGCGGGCCACCGGATTCGGTCGCCAGCTGGCGCAGGATGAAGTCGGCGAGGCGTGGCACGTCACCGCGGCGTTCGCGCAGCGGCGGCACGCGCAGCTCGATCACGTTGATGCGATAGAACAGATCCTGGCGGAACTGGCCCTGCTCGACGAGCGCGGCAAGGTTCTTGTGGGTGGCCGAGAGGATGCGCACGTCCACCGGCACCTCATCGCGGCCGCCGATCGGGCGCACGGCCTTTTCCTGGATGGCGCGGAGCAGCTTCACCTGCATGTGCAGGGGCAGTTCGGCGACCTCGTCGAGGAACAGCGTGCCGCCATGGGCTGCCTGGAACAGGCCTTCCTTGTCCGCGTGGGCGCCGGTGAAGCTGCCCTTGCGGTGGCCGAAGAACTCGCTTTCCATCAGCTCGGACGGGATGGCGCCGCAGTTCACCGGCACGAAGGTGCCCGTGGCGCGCGGCCCCAGTTCGTGGATGAGCCGGGCGACCAGCTCCTTGCCCACGCCGGATTCGCCGGCGATGTACACCGGGGCCTGGTTGCGGGCCAGCTTGGCAATCTTGCCGCGCACTTCGGTCATCACCGGGGATTCGCCGATCAGGCGATCCGCGCCCGGCGCGGCCTTGCTGCCGGCATCGCCCTTGCGCTCTTCGGAGAGGCGCAGGGCCGTTTTCACGAGACGGCGGAGCAGGTGGATATCCACCGGCTTGGAGACGAAATCGAACGCGCCCGCCTTCAGGGCGTTCACGGCCGCGTCCACGTTGCCGTAGGCGGTGATCATGGCCACCGGCATGTCGGGGTAGGTGGCCGAGATCAGCTCGATGATCTCCTGGCCACTGCCGTCAGGCAGCCGCATGTCGGTGAAACACAGGTCGTATCGGCGAGACGTGAGGGCATTCCGGGCCTCACTGACGCTCCCCACGGCGTCGACGTCGAGTTCCATTCGACCGAGTGTGATGGTCAACAACTCACGGATGTCCCGCTCGTCATCGATCACCAGGACTGTCTGCTTGCTCATCGGGTCCGGACGCTTCGGTGAATGTTCCAAATGTAACCGGCTGGGGCCTTCACGCAAAGGGCACCGATCATGCGCGGGCTGCGATCGGCGCCACGGCGGGGGTTCGCGCAGGCGGGGTCAGGCTGATCCGGAAGCAGCTGCCGCCACCGGCCACGCGCACGTATTCCAGCGCGGCCTGGTTGGCTTCGGTCATCTGCCGGGCCAGGTACAGGCCCAGGCCGGTGCCGTACTCGTGCGTGGTGAAGAACGGCTCGAAGATCTGCGCGGCCACTTTCGGCGGGATGCCCGGGCCGCGGTCAATCACCTCGAGGATCGGGATCCCGGCCTCGGAATGGCGGGCGACGACCATCACCCGCGCCGGCTCGCTGGGCATGCGCCCGTAGCGCAGCGCGTTCTGCACCAGGTTCCACACCACCTGCTGCAGGTGCTGCGGGTCGGCGACCGCCGCCACCGGCTCGGAGCCCGACACGGCGCGGAGCACATCCGCGCCCAGGTCGTTGCCCTGGCGGTATTCGCCGACGAAATCGTGCACCCAGCGGCTAAGGTCCAGTGTTTCCGGGCGCGAGCGCTCGCGGCGGGAGAGCTGCAGGATGTTCTCGATGATCTCGTTGAGGCGCGAACAATGGTTGTTGATGATCTCGACCATGCGCAGGTCGGTATCGGCCAGGTCGGTGGATTCGGCGAGCAGCTGGGCGGAATAGTGGATCGCGGCCAGCGGGTTGCGGATCTCATGGGCGATCGACGCGGAGAGCCGGCCCAGCGAGCTCAGGGTCAGTTCCTCGGCCCGGCGCGAGACCAGCGAGGTATCGTCCAGGAAGATCAGGACGTGGGAATCATCATTGGGCGCCAGGCGCGAGAAGCGCGGCACCACCTCGGGCGTGCCATCGGCCAGCATGGTGGCGCTCTCGTCCAGCTTGCCCGAGGTGCGCCAGTGGTACAGCCGGCGGGAGAGCTCCGGGGCGATCGAGCCCAGGTCGCGCTGGTCGGCCGAGGGGTTGCCCATGAGCATCCAGGCCGATTCGTTGAGCTGGTGGATCCGGTTGCCCTCGTCGACCAGCAGCACGCCGGTCTTCATGCGCCGGATGATCAGCTCGTTGACCTGGGACAGGTTGGCCAGGTCGATGCCGCGCTGCTCAGCCAGGGCCTCGGAGGCGCGGATGTTCCGGCCCAGCACATAACAGAGTGAGGCGCAGGCGAAGTAAGCCGCGCCGAACAGGCCGTATTCCACCACCTCGCGGTCCGAGGCGCCGGGCTGGTCCACGTCGAACAGGGAATGGCCCAGCATGCACAGGGTGGCCAGGGCGGCGAAGAACATGGAGAGCCGCAGGGGCAGCAGCAGGGCGCCCGTGGCGATGTTCACCGCCAGCATCATGGCCACGCCCATGCGGACGTCGTGCATGAGGATCAGGGCCAGCACGGCCACGGCAATATCGAGGGTCAGGCCGACCGAGACGACCAGCACCGGGCGGTGGAGCAGGGGCCGGGTGCGGGCGACCATGACCAGGGCCGCGAACAGGTAGGCCAGGGCCATGACCCGGGCCAGCACCGGCTCGGGCAGCAGCGGCCAGGCCATGTGCTCCGGGCGGAACGCCAGGGCGGTGTAAACCGCGGCCTGGCCCAGCCGGAAGTAATTGAAAAAGAAGAGTTCGTGGCGGGCCGTGGCCTGGTTTGCCCGGGCGATCGCGGTCATGGTCGGCACGGGCGTGGACACGTCTTTGGCTCTCCGCCGGGCGGCCCCGGGGGCCTGGGATGACGGCCAGTATAGGGCCCCCCTGATGCACGGCAACACGCGCGTACGGCAGGTGTGAACCAGGCCGCCCCTTTCCTTTGGGGGCGCCATCGTCGAAAATACGTGGCCGTATTGCGCCGTTTTGCGTAGTTCGCGTGTTATCCCCCATCCCCGCACCGGTCGCCCGCGGCCTGTGCGTGTTCACTCGCTTTTCTCCGTTCGCTCGAGGTATCGAATGAATTTCCACGAGTACCAGGCCAAAGAACTGTTCGCGAAGTACGGCATTGCCGTGCCCCCGGGCAAGGTTGCCAACTCTCCCGACGCCGCTGTCGATGCCGCCAAGCACCTTGGTGGTTCGCAGTGGATGGTCAAGGCCCAGATCCATGCCGGTGGTCGCGGCAAGGCCGGTGGCGTCAAGTTCTGCCGCAGCCTCGACGCTGTCCGTGATGCCGCCAAGGGCATGCTCGGCACCAACATGGAAACGTACCAGTCGGCTGGCCGCGCGCTGCCGGTGAACCTGGTGCTGGTGACCGACGCGACCGACATCGCGAAGGAACTCTACCTGTCGATCCTCACCGATCGTGACACGAAGGCCATCTCGTTCATCGCCTCCAAGCACGGCGGCGTCGACATCGAGCAGGTCGCCCACGACACGCCGGAAGACATCCACACGCTCGTGGTGGATTTCGTCGAAGGCCTGCAGCCGTACCAGGCGCGTGAACTCGCGTTCAAGATGGACCTGGAAGGCAAGCAGATCGGCCAGTTCGTCAAGATCATGCTTGGCCTGTACAAGCTGTTCAACGAGAAGGACCTGGCCCTGGTCGAGCTGAACCCGCTCGCCATCCTCGAAGACGGCAACCTCGCCGCCCTCGACGGCAAGGTCAACTCCGACGACAACGCCGAATTCCGTCACCCGGACCTGGCCGCCATGCGCGACCTGACCCAGGAAGACGCGGCCGAAGCGGCTGCCGTGCAGCACAACCTCAACTACGTCACGATGGACGGCACCATCGGTTGCATGGTCAACGGCGCAGGCCTGGCCATGGCGACCATGGACGTCATCAAGCTGGCGGGCGGCGAGCCGGCCAACTTCCTTGACGTCGGCGGCGGCGCCACCAAGGAGCGCGTGACCGAGGCGTTCAAGCTCATCCTCTCGTCGGACAAGGTGAAGGCCATCCTGGTCAACATCTTCGGCGGCATCGTGCGTTGCGACCTGATCGCCGAAGGCATCATCGCCGCGGTGAAGGAAGTGGGCCTGAAGATCCCCGTGATCGTCCGCCTGCAGGGCACCAACGTCGACCAGGGCCGCGAGCTCCTGGCCAACTCGGGCCTGGCGATCACGCCGGCCGACGATCTCAACGATGCGGCCCAGAAGGCCGTGGCCGCAGCGGCCTGAGGAGCGAAGTAACATGAGCGTCCTGATCAACAAGAACACCAAGGTCCTCGTCCAGGGCTTTACCGGCCAGCAGGGCACGTTCCACGCCCAGCAGGCCCTCGATTACGGTACCCAGGTCGTGGGTGGCGTGACCCCGGGCAAGGGTGGTTCCGAGCACATCGGCCTGCCGGTGTTCAACACCGTGCGCCAGGCTGTCGACCAGACCAAGGCTGATGCCTCGGTCATCTTCGTTCCGCCCCCGTTCGCCGCCGATTCGATCCTCGAAGCCATCGATAGCGGCATCAAGGTCATCGTCGCGATCACCGAAGGCATCCCGGTCCTCGACATGATGCGCGTGAAGAACGTGCTGAAGTCGAACCCGGACGTCGTGCTCGTCGGTCCGAACTGCCCGGGTGTCATCACCCCGGGTGAGTGCAAGATCGGCATCATGCCGGGCCACATCCACAAGCCGGGCAAGGTCGGCATCGTTTCGCGTTCGGGCACCCTGACGTACGAAGCGGTCTTCCAGACCACCAACGAAGGCCTCGGCCAGTCGACCTGCATCGGTATCGGTGGCGATCCGATCAACGGCCTGAACTTCATCGACTGCCTGAAGCTCTTCCAGGACGATCCGCAGACCGAAGGCATCATCATGGTCGGCGAAATCGGCGGCAGCGCGGAAGAAGACGCGGCTGAGTTCATCAGCCAGTACGTTAAGAAGCCGGTCGTGTCGTTCATCGCTGGCGCCTCGGCTCCCCCGGGCAAGCGCATGGGCCACGCCGGTGCGATCATCTCGGGCGGCAAGGGCACGGCGGAAGCCAAGTTCGCAGCTCTCGAGAAGGCGGGCGTCACCACGGTGAAGTCGCCGGCCGACCTCGGCAAGACCCTCGCGGGTCTGATGAAGTAATACCGCTTCGCTTCGGCGGAACGACTAAAGGGCCCCGCTTTGGCGGGGCCTTTTTTTTGGGCGGTGACGCACCGTGCGATCAATCCTCGATCGGCGGCCCTTTGTGCGGGTCCCATGCCGCGTCCGGGACCTCGATGGCGTACCGCCGTATGCGGCGCTCGTTTTCCGCCGAATAGCGATAGCAGTTCGAGCGGAACACGGAGGTCGTCGCGAGCATGTTGCTCTCGCACCACCAGCCACCGCGGTACTGCACCTCGGCCGCAGCGTGCGTGGCGCCGAACATGTGGCCCAGTTCATGGGCGAGGATGCGATACCGGCCAGCGATGCTTGCCACGGCGGCGTTGCCACCCTGCCAGGCCACGCCACCCACGCCTGGCGCGGGCGGTGCCAACGTGACCAGGACGTACTTGCGCAGGTGGCTGTCGTCCAGGTCCTCATCGCCTGCCCATTGCTCGACGACAGTCATCCAGTCAAGCAGCACGTGACCGTGCATGTAGGGCACGTCCGACAGGCCCTGGATGGGTGGGTGGTAGCGAACGTCTACGCGTGCGAACGGCAGGATGCGGAGCGCGTCTGAGAGCCACCACGCCACGTAGCCGGCGTGGACCGCCTCGCGCGTCATGAGGTTGGTGACATCGTGGTGCACGAACATGTGGATATCCACCGTCTGCGCCTCGCCGTCTTCAACTGCGCTGCGCCTGACACGCTCGCCGACGGAGTTCCCACGCGACGCAGCCAGCGGTGGGGAAACCGGGTGGACCGGAGCGTCATCGTCGCCCGCCTCGAATACTCGCGTTTCCACGTCTTCACCATCGGCCAGGGTGATGTCGAGCCTGCGGCCACCGCGAGTCAGCACGGCCGGTCGCCCATCGAGCGTGGCGCGGTACATGCGGGCCGGCGGCGCATCGCCGAAATAGACCGACGCGGGGATGCTCTCGTTGACCGATAGCTGCTCTTCACCCGTGGCGCCATCGTCCTGCGGGCCGGTGGCCGGCAGCGCGATGATCGCAGGAAGCCCGGCGGCGACGCCCCGGTCGAAATCCCGGATGACGGCGTTGTCGACCGTGGCAGAGGCCGGGGTGGCGATGATGAGGGCGAGCAGGAAGATGCCAATCCGTTGGCGCATGGGTGTTCCTCTTGGTTGGTGGCGTAGCTTAGGCGACGCGCAGCGCCGTCCGGCGCCGAACCGCAGCACGCGAGTCCGAGGACTACACGCGTTTGGGAAAACGTCGCGTGCGCATCGCGGCGTGCGCTATCCACAGGTTGTGTGGATACCCTCTGCACAAGCGTGTGCATAAGTCGCGCCCGGGCTTTGGCGACAACGACTTGCGTTGCGCTGGTCAATCCGTGCGCAGCGGGGCGCGTGGATGCGTGCGCCGATATCCACAGGGAATGTGGGTATCCGATGCATAACAGTGTGGATAAGTCGCGTCTCACATGCTGAGACAACGACTTGCGTCGGCGTGGTTAGTGCGTGACCACATGGCGAGCCAGGCCATCGCGCGCAAGCGCGCTCCCACAGTGACGAGCCACTGCCAGGTCGAACCTACCCCTGTGGGAGCGCGCTCGCGCGCGATGGGTGCTCGCGAAAGCGCCCCGATATCCACAGCCCATGTGGACAGCACCTGCATAAGCATGTGCATAACTCGCAACGCGCCTTCACCGACAACCACTTGCATTGCACTGGTCAATCTCTGCCCAGATGGAGGTGCGCAAGTGCGTCGATATCCACAGGGTGTGTGGGTATCAACTGCATAACAGTGTGGATAACCCGCATCTCATATGCTGCGACAACGACTTGCGTTGTGCTGGTTAATGCGTGCTCAGCGCGGCGCGAGCATCGTCGCGGTGATGCCCGTGTCGGCGAGGTGCGCGGGCATGGCCTGGCCAAGGATGATCGAGGCACACGCTTCCGCCATCGCCGCGCTGGTCTGGATGCCGTAGCCGCCTTGTGCCGCGAGCCAGAAGAAGCCGGGTGCGTCGTGCGCGAAGCCGCCGACGAGGTCGCCGTCGGGAACGAAGCTGCGCAGGCCCGCCCAGGTGCGCGTGGGCCGGCGGATGCTCATCGTGGTGGCTTCTTCGATCCGGTGGATGCCGAGCGCGATGTCGTATTCCTCGGGCTGGACGTCGTGCGGGTGCGTCGGGTCGGCGTTCGCCGCCGAGCCGAGCAACAGGCCGGCATCGGGCTTGAAGTAGAAGCTTTCGTCGAGGTCGACGACGAAGGGCCAGTCCTGGCTCGCCGTGCCTTCCGGTGGTTCGAACAGGAAAGCCGAGCGGCGGCGTGGCTCCAGGCCGATCGACGCGACGCCTGCGAGGCTGGCGATGACGTCGGCCCAGGCACCCGCCGCGTTGACGACGATCGGTGCCTGCAGGCTGCCGTTGATGCACCAGCCACCGGCTTCCCGGGTCACGCTGCGCACATCGGTATCCAGCTGTACCGTGGCGCCGCGTGCCTTCGCGCCACGCAGGAAGGCCTGGTGCAACTCGTTGACATCGATGTCCGCCGCGTCCGGTTCCCAGATTGCCGCGTGCGCGGCCTTCCTGCGAAGTACCGGGACCGCATCGTGTACGGCGTCGCCATCGAACCACGCCAGGCTGCTGGTACCGGCGCGCATCAGTTCGAAATCGGCGCGCAGGACGTCCTCCTGCTCTGCGCGCGCGACGACCAGCGAGCCGCGCGTGTGCAGGATGGGATGATGGGCGAAGCCAGCAGGCGGACGTTCCAGGAACGGCCGCGTCGCCCGCGAGAGGGCACGGACCTGGGCGGATCCATAGGTCTCGCTGAAATGCGCCGCGGAGCGCCCCGTGGTGTGCATGCCGGCGAAGACTTCGCGCTCGAGCATGAGGACGCGCGCGTGCGGCGCGAGGAACCAGGCCACCGAGGCGCCCGCGATGCCGGCGCCGACCACGATGATGTCGTAGGAACTCATGGCGCGGGCAGGTTCCAGGTATCGCGCAGGCGGGCGTACTCGGCCTTCGGCAGCAGCACGAACACGGGCTTCTTCGAAGGGTCGAGCCAGGCGAGCAGGCGTTCCATGACATCGTCCGCCATGGCCGTGCAGCCTGCGGTCCCCGATGTCGGCGTTTTCCACAGGTGCGCGAAGATGCAGCTGCCCGCGCCCTTCTTCCCATCGGGGTTGTGCTCGATGACGAAGCCGATGCGGTAGGCGTGGTCGCCCTGGAAATGGATGTCGCGGCGCATGGCTTCGGTGGCTCCGGCCACGGCCTTCTCGCCGACCTTCTTCTCGTCGACGAGCTGGTTGTAGTACGGCGAACCGTCGACATCGACGCAGTAGTCGGAGGCCGTGAGTCCCACGTAGGGAAGCGCGGTCGGATTCGACTCGGCATAACCGAAGGCCTTGCCGATGCGGAACACACCCGCAGGGCTGCGCCCGTCACCCTCGTGCTTCTGCGGGCCATCGGCCTGCGCTGGCGAGAGGCCGACGCCCCAGGCACTCCCGGTCTTGCCGATGACCACGGGCGAGGCGTTGCCGACTGCCTTCCATTTGCCACCTTCGCGCACATACGTGCGCAGCGTGCCCTGCTTCGCATCCCAGCCATCGGTGGTGACGACCACCATCTGCCGGGACACGGACCATGCGACCGGTGCTTCGAAGGCGCTGGCGGCGAGGGGGAGCGAGAAGGCGATCAATCCGGCGAGCCGGGGCAGGAGGGCCATGGTGGGCTCCGCGAAGGGCTAGGGTTCCAGCAGTTGCTGGGTGCGGTCGAGGTTTTCCACCAGATGAAGGTGGCGCTGTTCGTCGCCTTCGCACAGGTGGATGAAGAGCGTATCGACCAGGTGCTGCACGGTCGTCTGGTAGATCAGGGCCTGCACGTACGAGGCGTCATCGTGCGCGGCGACCACGAGCGACAGGTCGGCCATCGTACGCAGCGGGTTGGCGGTGTGCCGGGTCACCGTCACCACGCGGCCGCGCCGCTCGCGCACGAAGCGGGCGATCTTGGAAAGCGCCGGATGGCGGCCGTGCTCGGAGAACACCATCAGCACGTCGCCAGCCGTGACCATGCCGACCTGCGCGGCCATGCGGCCCACGTCGGCGTGGCGGATGGCGGGGATGCCCAGCAGCGAAAGGCGCATGGCGAACGCGCGTACCTGCAGGTCATCCTCGCCCAGCCCGATCAGGAACACCTTGCCCGCGCGGCCCAGGGCGGCCACCACGGCGGCCATGGTTTCTGGCGTGTTGATCGCGTGCGTAGCTTCCTCGGCCTGCGTCTTGCGGGCCCATAGCTCGGCGCCCACGGTATCGCCGGAGCGCTGCGCTTCCGGGGCGTCGTCGTCGCTGACCCGGCCGATCACTTCGCCCACCGCGTACTTCAGGTCCGGGTAGCCGCGGAAGCCGAGCTTCTGGGTGAACTTGACGACGCTGGACTGGCTGATGCCCAGCGCGTTCGCGAGTTGTTGCGACGAGTAATCGCGCAACAGGTGCGCGTTCTCAAGGATGAAATCGGCGATGCGCCGCTCCACCGCGCTCATGCGGTCGCGTTCGGAGCGGATTTTCACCAGGGGTGACATGCCGTCGGGTGCCCTCAAAGCGCTTCCAGGCCGCGGATCTCGCGGATGCCAAGGCCGGGGGCGTCCGTGATCGAGATTTCCGATTCGTTGAACGTGACCCCGCCGTCGACCGGATCGTAGGCGCATAGCGAAGGCCCGTCGAGGTCGACCTTGGTGATCACATCGGACTTGGCCACGGCCACGTGGACGGCCGCGGCCACGCTGATGCTGGATTCGAGCATGCAGCCGATCATGCACTCGATGCCGTAGAGGCCGGCGATGTCGGCGATCTTGATGGCGTTGGAGATGCCGCCGGTCTTCATGAGCTTGATGTTGATGATGTCGGCCGCGCGCATGCGGATCAGCTCCATCACTTCCATGGGGCCGAAGACGCTTTCATCGGCCATGACCGGCGTGTGTACGCGCTCGGTCACGTAGCGCATGCCCTCGAGGTCGCGCGCCTTTACCGGCTGTTCCACGAGTTCGAGGCGCACGCCGGCATCTTCCAGCGCGTGCAGCGCGTAGACCGCTTCCTTCGCCGTCCAGCCCTGGTTGGCATCCAGGCGGAGCAGGGCGCGGTTCTCCACGGCGGCATGGATGGCGCGGACGCGCTCGATATCCACGCCGATATCCTTGCCGACCTTGATCTTCAGCGACTCGAAGCCGCGCTCCACGGCGGAGACGGAATCCGCGACCATCTTGTCGATGTAATCGACGCTGATGGTGATGTCGGTGGTGATGACCGGATCGCCACCGCCCAGCAGCTTGTACAGCGGCGCGTTGTACAGCTGGCCCCACAGGTCGTGCACCGCGATCTCCACGGCGGCCTTGGCGCTGGTGTTGCGCTCCATGGCGCCCTGGATGAGCCGGGTGATCCGGTTGAGGTCGGCGATGTCCTCGCCGATGAGGCGCGGCGCGATGTAGTGGCGGATGGCATCGACGATGGAGCCATGGGTGTCACCGGTGATGACGGCGGTGGCCGGCGCTTCGCCGTAGCCTACGCGGCCGTCGTCGGTATGTACCATGACGACGATATCCTCCACGCTCTCGACGGTGCGCAGCGCGGTCTTGAAGGCCGTTTTGAGCGGCACGCGCAGCATGCCGAAGCGGATGTCCGTGATCTTCATAAAGTCCTGTCGTTCGGCGGTTAGCGGATGCGCACGATGCTGGTCATGCGATCGACGAAGGTCTGCGTGTCGTTGAACATCATCGGAAGCAGGGGCGTGACGGAGACGGCGTTGAGCTTCACGCGGCGCATGCTCCCGTCAGCCTGCCGGTAGCTCATGCCGCCCACGTCGTGGATCACGTAGGGCTGGCCGTCGAGCTTGCCGATCACCATCATCACGTGGCCCGGGATATAGACCAGGTCACCGACCTCCAGCGCCATCGCGGCTTTCACGCGCGCATCGTGGCTGTCCTTGTCGGTGTACTGGGTGTGGTCCAGGCCGGGGCTCTTCGCCTGGTCGCCGGTGTTGCGCGGCATCTGCACGCCCATGCTGCGATACACATCGGAGACGAACCCGCTGCAGTCACGGCCGTCATAGGCGTGGCCCCAGCCGTATCGCTCACCCAGGAACTTGAACGCCTGGCGGATGATGTTCGCGCGGGTCAGCGGGAGGTAATCCGCGGCGGAATCCTGGTTGCGCTGGAGCAGCGCGGGGTGGAACGACAGCGTGCCGTCCGCGCCGCGCAACGGCAGGCTCAGCGTCCACGACGTGTACGCCGTCTGCCCATTTACCGGCTGGTCGGCGGCCACGCTGGTGTCCAGCGGCACGCGCGTGCCCATGTCCAGCTGCAGTTCGGACAAGGCAGGTACCTCCGGGGTGTAAACCGTATCCGGCTTCGCACCCGTGATCACGCGGTAGGGCGTGGCGTCCACGTGCGCGAAGATCGCCTGTGCATCGCCCAGCGCGATGTCGTCCGCGTGCATCCACGCGGCATAGCGCGGGCTCACGACGAAAGCCCACTTCCCATCCTGGCTGGTGTGCACGACGACCAGCGGATCGCCGGGGAACAGCGTGCTCTCCTGGAAGCGGTCGATATCGGTGTCGCCAGCGTGGCTGAAGACGCGCAGGTCGGTGGGGAAGCCACGCAGCGCACTGCGTCGCACGGCCATGCCGTAGTGCGGGGTCACGCTCGCGGGAATGCCTTCGATACCGGCGTTGGCCATTACCGCATCGATCGTCGCGGCCGGTACCGCCTTGCCTTCCACGTCGTATAGCGTCTTCGATGGCTTGCTGGTCAGTTTGGTGACCCAGCCTTTCACCTGGTCGCGCGGCAGCGTCGCGCCGAGGTGGCGGATATCGTGCATGGAAGGATCGAGCCGCATCACCTTGTCGTTGATCGCGGCGATGGCACGGGTATCGAGCACCACGCTATCCGCTGCGCCGGCGCGGGAGACCCAGAACGCAGGATCGAGCTGCGCATCGGTGATGCCGAGGACTCCCGAGGGCGGAGCGACCAGTGCCTGCGGTTCCGCAGCGCGGGCCGCGGTGGCGCCGACGGCCACGGCAAGCATCGCGGCAAGGAGGGTATGGCGGAGGGTGTTCATGCCGAGGTCCATGTCAGGAAGCCAGCGCGGAAAGGACGGAAGCGACGACCAGGCCGTAGCCCGTCCCGAGGATATAACCGAGCAGCGCGAGCAGGATGCCCACCGGCACGAGCGAGCGCGAATAGGTCGCCGCGAGCACCGGCGTCGCGGCCACGCCGCCGATATGGGCCAGCGAGGAAATGCCGCACAGGTACAGGTCGAAATGGAACAGCCGGGCGAAGCCGCAAAGGAACACGGCGTGCAGCGCGATGACGGTTACGCCGCAGAGCAGGTACAGCGGCGCGGCGGCGATGCCTGCGAAGCTGCTCTGCGAAGCCAGGACCGCCACGACCGAGATAAGCATCGCGCTGGACACCGACTGCGCACCGGGCAGGCGGGCCAGCGGCGTGTGCGCGGCGACCAGTCCGGCGAAGGTGGCGATGAGGATGGTCCAGGTGGTCGACGACACCATGCTGCCGACCGGCAGGCGCTCGCCGAGCACCGTGGCCAGCGCGGCCACGCCAATGGCCAGGCCCAGCCATAGCAGCACGCTGTCGACCGTTGCCGGGGTGCGTGCCGCCGTCTCGGCGACCGCCATGTCGGCACTGGAGCGCGCGCGGGCCCAGCGGTTGAAGGCGGGCGCGAGGCGGGCGACCGAGAACAGCACCACCACCCACATCGAGTAGCAGAGCGCGTCGGTGAGCAAGGTCGTGGCCAGCGAGGTATCGGACATGCCGATGGCCTGCTTCACCGCGATCATGTTGGCCGTGCCACCCACCCAGCTGCCTGAGAGCGAGGCCAGGGGCTTCCACCCATCGCCCGGCATCCAGTGGCGGAAGAGGAGGAAGGCGAGGACGAACGCGGCGAACAGGCTGATCGACGTGCAGGCGAACACGCCCAGCACGCGCGGCCCCAGCCGGAGGATGGCGCGCAGGTCGCAGCTGATCATCAGCAGGAAGAGCAGGGCGGGCACCAGCCGCTTCACCAGCAGCTCCTGGGCACCCTGGATCTCCGCGGAGTGGGTCCAAAGGCCGCCCACCGAAAGCGCGGTGACCGTGAGGTAGGTGAGCACGATGGGCGGGAGGATTTCGAACACCTTCCAGCCGAAATGCCGTTCGATGGCCGGCCAGAAGCCAGCGGCCAGGAGCATCACGGCCAGGTAAGGCCAAACCGACTCGATCACGCATCCCCTCCCAAGGGTGGTACCGCACGGCGTCGTGGAATATCTATTCCTGACGATCTAGGCGGCAGCATAAATTATTGACCGGCGTTTGCAAGCATGTTACACAGCCAAGACGCACGACCCATCCACCACGGTGCAACGGGGATACCGAACGGTGCAAGCGGCTCTACGACATGTGATCGTCTGCCACGCGCTGGCCGCCTGCCTGGTGGCCGCGGGAGCATCGCGCGCAAGCGCGCTCCCACACGCGACGTGTAAGCCCCCCAGCTCTTGTGGGAGCGCGCTCGCGCGCGATACCAGCCTGCCCCAGCCTCCCCAACCAGGCACCCCCGCCGCCACCGCCAGCCAGCAAATCGACACCGGCCACTTCAAGGCCGCCGAATCGACCATCGCAGCGGCCCTGGCCCAACCGAACCTCGACACCGCGCAACAACAGACGCTGTTGTTCCAGCGCGAACGCATGCGCCGCATCCTGCTCGACTTCAAGCTCGACACCGACGCCACCAAGGCGCGCGTGCGCAAGCAGATCCCCGACCTCACCGACGCGGAGTTCGCGAAGTGGGACAACGCGGGCCTGCTCGAGAAACAGGTGATCGACGGCCGCACGCTCTATTTCAACCGCGCGCCCGGCAACCTGTTCCGCCTTAGCGCCGAGGCACGCGCACGTCGCAAGGACCCGGTGCCGTTCAACGATGGCCCGAACGAAGTATTGAACGACCACCACCGCGCCATCCGCGCGGCGGCGATCAGCACCGGTAGCACCAGCGTGTTGCCGATGCGCGAGGAGGTGACCCAGACCCTCACGGTGAACGCCGACGCGGTCCCCGCAGGTGAAACACTGCGCGCATGGCTGCCGTTCCCGCGCGAGATCAAGGGCCAGCAGGAGGATGTGCAGCTCGTTGCCCATGCACCCGCCGCCTTCGCCGCGAAGCCCAGTGACGCCATGCAGCGCACGGTCTATCTGGAACAGAAGGCTGTCGCGGGCAAGCCCACGGTGTTCTCGGTGACCTGGCAGGCGACCCTGTACGGCCGCGATTTCAACATCGATCCATCGAAAGTCGTCCGTAGCCCTATCACGCCAGCGCTGCAACCCTTCGTCGAGGAACGCGCACCGCACGTGGTCTTCACCGACGCCATACGCGCGTATTCGAAGAAGGTGGTGGGCGACGAGACCAACCCTTATCGCGTCGCGCAGAAACTGTTCGCTGCCGTGGATACGATCCCATGGGCTGGCGCGCGCGAATACTCCACCCTTTCGAACATCGGCGACTACACGCTGCACGCAGGTCACGGCGATTGCGGTGAGCAGACCTTGCTGCTCATCACCTTGCTGCGCATGAACGGGATCCCCGCGCGCTGGCAATCGGGCTGGATGTTCTCCGATGGCAAGTACAACAACATCCATGACTGGGGCCAGGTGTACCTGGCGCCGTATGGCTGGGTGCCGGTGGACGTGACCTTCGGCCGGTTGAATGGCGACGCGAAGCTCGAGTACTTCTATCTCGGTGGGCTCGACGCGTATCGCGTCGCCTTCAACGATGACTACGCGCAGCCCTTCGTCCCCGCGAAAACGTTCCCCCGTTCCGAGACGGTGGATTCGCAGCGTGGCGAGGTGGAGTGGAAGGGCGGCAACCTGTACTTCGATCAGTGGGATTACGACTTCAGCTGGCACCGGGTCGGCGCGTCGCGAGGGGACGCCACGGCACACCGGTAACCTGTTCGACAACCCGATACATCATCTTATGGGAGTGGGGAGATGGGGGATACCAAGACGAACCGGCGCGTGCTGCGCCATGGCGCCTTGTGCCTTGCGATAGGCGTTGGCCTGCTCGCGGCATCCGGTGCACAGGCCGCCAACACCGATGGTTCGATCGTCGGCCGCACGAAACCCGGGGCGACGGTGACCGTACGCGACCCGTCCACGGGCCTGACCCGTACGGTGACGGCGGATCGCGACGGCAGCTACCGCTTCCCCTTCCTCCCGGTGGGCCACTACAGGCTCGACAGCAGCCTGGACGGCACGCCGGTGGGGCAGACCGCCGAGGTGAATGTCAGCCTGGGTAATGCCACCACGGTGAACCTGGTCGAACGTGCGAAGGCGACGACTGACCTGGAAGGCGTGCAGGTGAGCGCGCCGATCGTGATCTCCGCGGTCGACGTGAGTTCGACCGAAACGGCGACGAACGTGAGCCGTGAAGAGATTCGCCGCCTGCCGGTGGACCAGAACGTACAGGCCGTGGCGTTGCTCGCACCGGGCGTCAACAAGGGCAACGCCGGCTTCGGCGGCATCTCCTTCGGTGGCTCGTCGGTGGCCGAGAACTCGTTCTATGTGAACGGCCTCAACGTCACGGACTTCTACAACCGAAACGGCTTCTCGGAAGCACCGTTCGCCTTCTACCAGGAGTTCCAGGTCAAGACCGGCGGCTATTCCGTCGAGTTCGGCCGAACGACGGGTGGCGTGGTGAACGCGGTGACCCGCTCGGGCACGAACGAATTCAAGGCTGGCGCCGAGATGACCTTCGAGCCGAGTGACTGGCAGGCGCAGGCGAAGAACCGCTACTGGGATGGCGAGCGCTACATCACCTCCTCCGAGGACCACTACACGCGCACCAAGATGAACGTGTACGCGTCCGGCCCGATCGTGAAGGACAAGCTGTTCTTCTTCGCCATGTACGAGGCGCGCGGCTACACGCCGCAGAACACCAACAACGACGGCACCGTCCTTACCCAGAACGATACCGATTCGGGCTTCTGGGGCGCCAAGGTCGACTGGCACATCAACGACAAGAACCTGCTCGAGTTCATGGCCTTCTCGGACAAGGACAAGAACGTCGGTTCGGTCTACGAGTACGACTATCCGACCCAGACGAAGGGGGTCAAGCAGGACGAGATCTACAGCGATACCGGCGGCAAGAACTGGAACGGAACCTTCACGAGCTATCTCGTCGACAACCTGTCGATGAAGCTGATGTACGGCAAGAACAACCGCGAAGACTTCACCCGCGGCCTCTCCGATGAAGAGTGCAACCCGGTCGCCCGTGTGAACGCGGTGCCCTCGCCGGGCGTGCCGCTCGGTTGTAGCACCAGCACGGCGGTGGAGAAGCGCAACGACACGCGCAAGCAGGGCCGTGCGGACTTCGAGTGGACGCTGGGCGACCATGTGCTGCGCTTCGGTTATGACCACGAGGTGGATACATCGCAGTATTCGCGGCACTACCCGGGCCCGGGCGCGTATTACTATAACATCTACAACACGACGCCCGGTGCGACCATCGAGAACGGTGGCGTCGTGCCAGCGGGTTACACGGCTTATGTGCGCGCCCGTCGCTATGAGATCGACGGTACCTTCGAGACCGACAACAACGCTTACTACATCGAGGATAACTGGAACATCACGCCGGACTTCCTGCTCAATGCCGGCCTGCGTCGCGATGCCTTCGACAACAAAACCGGCGAAGGCAAGAGCTACATCAAGATGGACAACATGATCGCGCCGCGCCTGGGCTTCTCGTGGGACCTGAAGGGTGACGGCACGACCAAGGTCTTCGGGAACCTCGGCCGCTATTACCTGCCGGTCGCGAACGTGATCAACATCAAGCAGGCGGGTGGCCTGCTCGACCAGCGCACCTACTACGGCTTCAACGGCTACCAGATCCTCGAGCGTAACGGTGGCGAGTACGCGGTTCCCATCCTCGGCCCCCAGATCGGGCCGGTGGATGATTCCCAGGGCAACGGTACCGTGGGTGACCTGCGTGCCGAAGTCGACAAGCACATGGATTCGGTCTACCAGGACGAAGCCATCCTCGGCTTCCAGCAGGCTCTCGACGAGAAATGGTCGTGGGGCGTGAGCGGCACGTACCGCAAGCTGCACAACGCGATCGACGACATGGAGATCAGCGCGACGCCGCAGTGCGGCGGTGACGGGTACATCGGCTACGTGATGGGTAACCCCGGCCGCAAGACCACCGTGTACGGCGACACCAACTGCGACGGTACGCCGGACGGTTACATCACCATCGATACGTCGAAGGAAGGCTGGGCGATGTACGACGCCGACGGCAACTACCTCGGCCAGCGCGGCTGGAAGAAGCCACGTCGTACGTTCGGTTCGCTGGAGTTCCAGCTGGACCGCGCGTGGGACGAGAAGTGGATGTTCAACGCCTCGTACGTGCTCTCGTGGAGCCGCGGCAACGCCGAGGGTCCGGTGAACTCGGATACCAATTTCGATGACACCGGCCGTACCGAGAACTTCGACGATCCGTGGGTGAACCTCAACGGCGGCTACCTGCCGAACGACCACCGCCACCAGATCAAGCTGCGCGGGACCTATGCGATCAGCAAGCAGTGGCAGGTCGGTGCGGACGTCACGGCGCTCTCGGGCAGCCCGATCACCGGCTATGGCGTGGGCAATCCGTACGACGCCACCGTCTACCACAGCTATTTCATCTGCGTGGACAACTGCGCCGACCCGGTCTCCGAGAACCGCGTGTACCAGCGCTCGCCGCGCGGTGACCGCCGGACTCCCTGGACCTTCAACCTCAATGCGAGCATCACCTACCTCCTGCCGATCGACGAGAAGAACAACCTGCGCGTGAAGTTCGCGGTGTACAACGTGCTCAACCAGCAGCGCACGCTGGGCGTGGACCAGGACCTGCAAACCAGCGTCGGCGGCCTCAACCCGACCTTCCTGCAACCGCAACGCTTCCAGTCACCCCGCTTCGGCCAGCTGACCGTCTCCATCGATTTCTGACGAAACACCAGCCCTTGTGGGAGCGTGCTTGCACGCGATGGGGTGTGCCGCCAGCACCCATCGCGCGCAAGCGCGCTCCCACAACCGCATTCACCGAGGAGGGGTGATGAAACGACTGCTCATGCTTGCGCTCGCCGCCACAGGGGTGCATGCCCAGGACCATCCCCTCACGATCGATACCCATGTCGACATCCCCCTGTCGTACATGGCCGATCCCAAGTTCGACGCCGGCAGGGATGGCCCCCTCAAGGTCGACCTGCCGAAGATGCGCCGGGGCGGACTGGATGCCGCCTTCTTTGTGATCTACGTGGCCCAGGGCCCGCTCACCGAGGCAGGCTACGCGAACGCGGTGGCGCAGGCGACCCGCAAGTACGACGCCATCGACCGGATGCTGAAGCAGTACCCCGGGCAGATCCGGGCTGCCCGCACGCCGGCGGACGTCCGTGCGAACAAGGCTGCCGGTGTGCTTTCGGCCATGATCGGCATCGAGAACAGCTACTCGCTCGGCCACGACATCCGCCGCGTGGACACCGCGTATGCGCGCGGCGCCCGGTACATCGGGCTCGCCCATGTCGGCAACAACGATCTGTGTGGAAGCTCGCTACCCGACAAGGACCTG
Organism: Luteibacter sp. NPDC104163; assembly: GCF_055584245.1. Classification (NCBI taxonomy): domain Bacteria; kingdom Pseudomonadati; phylum Pseudomonadota; class Gammaproteobacteria; order Lysobacterales; family Rhodanobacteraceae; genus Luteibacter; species Luteibacter sp. NPDC104163. The sequence continues at coordinate 581,835 of NZ_JBVJMK010000001.1, read as the reverse complement.
GGCGACAAGCCGGACAGCAACCTCGGCATCACGGCGTTCGGCCGCCAGGTCGTGGCGCGGGCGAACGCCCTGGGCATGATGGTGGATATCTCGCACGCCTCCGACGCCTGCGTGCGCGACGTGCTGGCGCTGTCGAAGGCGCCCATCATCGCGTCGCATTCCTCCTCGCGCGCGCTGACCAACCACCCGCGCAACCTGTCGGACGAGCTGCTGCGCGCGATCGCCGCCAAGGGTGGCGTCGTCCAGGCCGTGGCCTATAAGGAGTTCCTGAAGATCGACCCGGCACGCGAGGCGGCGGAGAAAGCCTTGCAGCAACGGGTCGCGAAGGAAGCAGGCGACAAGGCCTACGACAGCGAGAAGCACGATTACCTGCCGGCGTACGCCGAGGGCATGGCGCAGATCCAGCGCGAGCATCCGCTGTCGACGCTGGACGACTTCCTCAACCACATCCAGCATATGGTCCAGGTGGCGGGTATCGACCACGTCGGGATCGCGTCGGATTTCGATGGCGGCGGGGAGATTACCGGTTGGATGGATGCCTCCGAGACCCGCAATGTCACCGCCGGGCTGAAGGCGCGCGGCTTCTCCGATGCCGATATCGCCAAACTGTGGGGAGGCAACCTGCTGCGCGTATGGGCGGATGACGAGAAGGTGGCGACGGCGAAGCCTGTGGTCGCCTCGTACGATCAACTGATCGACGAAGCGATGGCCCGTTACAAGGTGGCCGGCATGGCCGTCGGCGTCATCGACGAGGGGAGGGTGGTGTACACGCGAGCCGTCGGCGATGTGCTCGATGCGAAGGGCAGCAAGGTTGATGCGGCTACGCGGTTCAAGATCGCATCGAACAGCAAGGCGATGACGACCGCGCTGCTGGCCAGGCTCGTGGCGCAGGGCAAGCTGCGCTGGGACGATCCGGTCACGAAGTACCTGCCGGATTTCAGGATGCACGATCCCTGGGTCACGGCGCAGATGCAGGTGCGTGACCTGCTTATCCACAACACGGGCCTGCGCGAGGGCGCCGGCGACCTGATGCTCTGGCCCGAGCCCAATACCTTCACACGAAAGGACATCTTGCACGGGCTCGCTTACCTGCAGCCCGCGCACAGCTTCCGCTCGACGTATGCCTACGACAATCTGATGTACGTCGTGGCGGGCGAGGTCGCCGCCGCGGCTGGGGGTGCGCCGTACGACGTGCTGATGCACCGTGAGGTGTTCGACCCGCTGGGCCTGCACAGCTGCGAGGTGCTCGATATCACTTCGGCCGCGGCAGGCGGCATCCGTTGCGACCTGGACGACATGCTGCGCTGGGCGGGTAACTGGCTATCGCCGGATGAGGCACAGTACGCATGGCTTGACGCGATGGCGCGCGCGCCGCTATGGACGATCCAGAATCCCATGCCGGTGGGTGAACGCCGCGCTGCCTGGAACGACACGCACCTTTATGGCTACGGTTACGGCTGGCGCCTCGCCGATGTGGATGGGCAATGGAGCGTGTCGCACACAGGCACGCTATCGGGCTACTACTCCACCGTAAGCCTGTTGCCGGAGCGGCGAAGTGGATTTGTCATCCTGATCAACGGCGGCAGCGAGGACGCACGGGACACGCTCGCCGAGGCGATGCTGAAGCGGTTCACGGCGCCGTCGGAAGCGCACACGGTCGGTGAGTACGCGGACCGGATCGCGGCCGCCGCCTCGGCTGCACCTGCCGCGGCGCGTGCGCCGGATACGTCCGGCCGCGTGGCCACCTCGGCGAAGGAAGCGATGGCCTTCCTTGGCGTCTGGAAGGATCCGTGGTTCGGTGAAGTGAGCGTCTGCCCCGGCAAGGGCGGTGTTCGCTTCGAGTCCACGCGCTCACCGGCGATGAAAGGCACGCTGAAGCGCGTCGGTGCGCGATACCTCGTACAGTGGGATGGCACGCGGATGGATGCCGAGCCCTGGCTCGAACTCGCCGCACCGGACCAGCTGCGTCTCTCCAAGGTCGATCCCGATGCCGACTTCAGCAATGATTTTGAAGACCTCGCTTTTACTCGCGTCCGCGCTTGCCCTTGAGGCGGTGGCGGCTGAGCGGCCGCCCGCGCTGTCGCCAGCGCGCACGATGGCCGAAGCGGGGATGGTGGATGTGCGGACGCTGTCGCCCAGGCTTGCCGAGGACATGAAGTACGCCGGCAGCGACAACTTTACGGGTGCCGTGGTGGATGGCTATCGCGCGCCGAAGTGCTTCCTGCGCAGGCAGGCTGCGGAAGCCCTTGCCCGCGTGGAGGCCACGTTGCATGGCCAGGGTTACGCGCTGCGCGTGTGGGACTGCTATCGGCCGGCACGTGCCGTCGCGGCCTTCGTGCGCTGGGCGAGCGACCTTTCGGATACATCCACCAAGGCCGCGCATTACCCAAGCCTTGGCAAGGACGCGCTGTTGGGTGAATACATCGCACCCGTCTCCGGGCACAGCCGCGGCGCCACGGTGGATCTCACCCTGATGCATTGCGCATCGGGCCCGTGCGAGCCGCTCGACATGGGTACGGGCTTCGACTTCTTCGATCCGCTCGCGCACACGGCGGATCCGCGTATCACGGCCGCGCAGAAGGCGAACCGCGAGCGCCTGCTGAAAGCCATGGCCGCCGAAGGGTTCACGAACTACCCGCAGGAATGGTGGCACTTCTCGCTGCCCGCGGCCGCACCGCCCGTAATTTACGACGTCCCCGTGGAGTAAGCATGCGCTGCATTGCCGTGATCCTGTCGTGCCTGGCCTTCACCGTCGCGGCCCACGCTCGTGACGATGCGCGCCTGGATGCGCTGATGCAGCGCTACCAGGGCGATGTGCCCGGCGCCTCGTTGCTGGTCCTGAAGGATGGCAAGCCGATCGTTTCGAAGGGCTATGGCTTTTCCGACATGGAGGCGCACGTCGCGGCGGGGCCTTCGACCGATTACCGCCTGGCTTCCGTGAGCAAGCAGTTCACCGCGACGGCCATCCTGCTGCTCGCGCAGGACGGCAAGCTGAGCCTCGATGACCATGCGCGAAAGTGGCTGCCGGAACTTCCGGCCGTCGCTGCGCCGATCACGATCCGGCAGCTTCTGAGCCACCAGGGTGGCCTGGTCGATTACGAGGACATCATGCCGGCGGACACGTCGGTGCCACTGCGCGACAAGGACGTGCTCGCGCTGCTCGCGAAGACCGATCACCTGTATTTCCCGCCGGGTAGTTCGTACCGCTACAGCAACGGCGGTTACGCGATGCTCGCGCTCATCGTGGAGAAGGCGTCGAGCATGCCGTTCCAGGCATTCCTGAAAACACGCATCTTCGAGCCGCTCGGGATGAAACACACGCTCGCTTTCGTGAAAGAGGGCGCTCCCGTGCCGAACCGCGCCTTCGGTTACAGCGAAGAGGGCAGCCACTGGGTCCGCACCGACCAGAGCATGACCAGCTCCGTACTCGGCGATGGCGGCATCTATTCGAACATCGAGGACCTGGCGCGCTGGGACGCCGCGCTCTACGACAGCCGCCTGCTCAGCGATGCCTCGCGCAAGGCCGCCTTCACCGGCTGGACCGCCACCGACGACCCGACCATCCGCTACGGCTACGGCTGGCGCATCACCGGCGAAACCCTGTGGCACTCCGGCGAGACCATCGGCTTCCGCAACGTGATCGTCCGCTACCCGAAGCAGCACCTCACCGTGGTGCTCCTGACCAACCGCAATGACCCCGAGCCCTACAAGACGGCCCTGAAAGTAGCGGCGCTCTACCTCTAGGAACGCGCCGTGCAGGCTGTTGTGGGAGCGCGCTTGCGCGCGATGGGTGCTAGCGCCACCCCCCCCCCATCGCGCGCAAGCGCGCTCCCACAACAGCTCCTGCCTCAGCGCGCCCCCACAAGGCGAGTGGATTATCATGGGCGATCCCCGCGATTCCACGGATCCCCCATGTCCACCTTTCGCTTCGCCCTGGCCCAGCACGATTTCCCCGTCGGCGCGACCGCCGGCAACGCGCGCCGGGTACGGGCCCTTGCCGCCGAGGCGCGCGACCGCCTCGGGGCCAAACTCATCGCATTCCCCGAGCTGACCCTCTCCGGCTACCCGCCGGAAGACCTGCTCCAGCGGCCGAGCTTCCTGCAGGCCTGCGGCCGTGAGCTCGAGGCGCTGGCGCCCGACCTGAAGGGCATCGCCGCGATCGTGGGCTACCCGGATAGCCAGGGCGAGGTCTACAACGCTGCCTCGCTGATCCGCGATGGCAAGGTCGAATGGACCTACCACAAGCAGGCGCTGCCCAATTACACGGTGTTCGACGAGAAGCGCTATTTCCGCGCGGGCGAGCAGACCCACGTCTTCAACATCGAAGGCGTGCGCGTCGGCATGCTGGTGTGCGAGGACATCTGGGAAGCCGAGCCGGCGGCGCACGCGGCGGACGCCGGGGCGGAGCTGATCCTCGTCATCAACGCCTCGCCCTACGACCAGCGCCAGGCCGCCACCCGCGAGGCGCTGTTGCAGCAGCGCGCGACGGAAAACGGCGTGGCCATCGCCTACGTGAACCTCGTCGGTGGCCAGGATGACCTGCTGTTCGACGGCCACTCGCTGCTGGTCCAGCCGGATGGCAGCATCGCCGCCCGCGCCCCGTTCTTCGAAGACCTGCTGCTGGGCGTGGAATACGACAGCGCCACGAAGCAGCTGAAGGCTCTCGACTGGCCCGCGCCCGATACCCGTAGCGCAGAGGCCGTGATGTACGACGGCATCGTCCGTGGCATCCGCGATTACGTGGGCAAGAACCACTTCGAAGGCGTGCTGCTGGGCCTTTCCGGTGGTATCGACTCGGCGCTGACCCTCGTGATGGCGGTCGATGCGCTGGGCAAGGACAAGGTCACGGCGGTGATGATGCCGACCAAGTACACGTCGGATCTTTCGCTACGCGAGGCCAAGGCCCAGGCGGAGCACCTAGGCGTCGAATACCACATCGTCCCGATCGAGGGGATTTACGATTCCCTGACCGGCGCGCTCGCCCCGGTCTTCGGTGACCGCAAGCCGGATATCACGGAAGAAAACCTGCAGTCGCGCACGCGCGGCGTGCTGCTCATGGCCATGTCGAACAAGTTTGGCCGGCTGCTGCTTTCCACCGGCAACAAGAGCGAGATGGCGGTGGGCTACGCCACGCTGTACGGCGACATGTGCGGTGCGTACGCGCCGCTCAAGGATGTCTACAAGACGGTGGTGTACAACCTCTCGCGCTACCGCGCGGCGATCGATGGCGGTATTCCCGAAGCCGTGATCGAGCGCCCGCCTTCAGCCGAGCTGCGCCACGACCAGACCGACCAGGATTCGCTGCCGCCGTACGATGAGCTGGACGCGATCCTCCAGCACTTCATCGAGGGCGAGGCTTCCGCGGAAGACATCATCGCTGCGGGCTACGACGACGCCACGGTCCGCCGGGTCATCCGCCTCGTCTACATCAACGAGTTCAAGCGCCGCCAGGCCGCGCCCGGCCCTCGCGTCACGACCAAGGCCTTCGGCCGCGAACGCCGCTACCCCATCACCTCATGCTGGCGCTAAACCCCAACCCAGCCCTTGTGGGAGCGGGGGTGGGGGCGGGGGGGGGGGGGCGCCCCCCCCCACTGCGGGCCCGGCGCCGGCACTGTGGCACCTCGCGTGG